>NZ_JBNTJX010000007.1:0-186249 GCF_051195075.1 Halobaculum sp. EA56 | reverse complement strand
GGTGACGTCGACTGCGTCGTTTCTGACTACGAGATGCCCGGTCGGAACGGAATCGATTTCCTCGAACGCGTCCGTGAAGAGTATCCAGAGTTACCGTTCATCTTGTATACAGGAAAGGGGAGTGAGGAGGTCGCCAGCGACGCGATCTCGGCGGGCGTCACCGATTATCTTCAAAAGGGGAGCGGTACGGACCAATACACGGTCCTTGCTAACCGGATCAAGAATGCGGTTGGCAGATATCGCGCCGAACGGGCGCGACAGCGGCATCTCGACGCTATCGAAACCGCACGGGACGGAATCAGTATCCTCAACGAACACGGCGAGTTCATCTATGTCAATAAGAAGTATGCAGATCTCTACGGGTACAAATCCGGGGAGATGGTCGGCGAACATTGGAGTCTGATCTATCCGGATGACGAGATCCAACGAGCCCGTGAGGATATCCTTCCACAAGTTGAGGAGATGGGCTACTGGAACGGCACGACGACCGGCCTTCGAGCGGACGGGAGTACGTTCCTCGAAGACCATCGAGTGACACGGACCGAGTACGGCGAACTCGTGTGTACGGTCCGTGATCTCTCCAATGAGACTGCTGTCAAAAAGCATCTCAACCGATATCGAACGCTCATCGAAGCGCTCGATGATGCAGTATACGCTCTCGATGAGCGGGGTCGGTTCGAGTATGTAAATGACGCGTTCGTCGAGTTGGTCGAATACGACAGAGAGCGTATCCTCGGCTCCGACGTGGCGCTGATCAAAACCGAGGACGCCCTCGCCAAGGCCGAGGACGCGCTCGGAGAGGTACTCTCCTCGGATGGCCCCGAGAGTTATCGCTTCGAGGTCGAGATCCTATCTAAGGACGGCACGCGGATCCCGTGCGAGGACCATATCGGAGTTCTTCCGTTCGAGGGGCCCTCGTTCGACGGGTCGGTCGGTATTCTGCGCGATATCACGGAGCGAAACGAGCGCGAGCGCGAGCTGAAACGCAAGAACGACCAGCTCGAAACACTCGCCAGTGTCGTCAGTCACGACCTTCGCAACCCCTTGAATATCGCTGAAGGGCACTTGGAACTCGCTCGGGAGGACTGCACGAGCGCGCATCTCGGAACGGTCAAGCGAGCACACGACCGCATGGAAGCGCTTATCGAGGACATTCTCACGCTCTCCCGGCAGAATAACGCTGCCACGGACAGAGAACCGGTAGCCCTCACGGCCGTGGTCGAATCGTGTTGGACAACTGTTGAGACGGATCACGCGTCTCTCGTCACCGACATCACTCGAAGAGTGAAGGCCGAACGAGGGCGGCTCAAACAACTGTTCGAGAATCTCATTCGGAACGCCGTCGAGCACGGAGGTGGGGATGTCACGATCACAGTCGGCGACTTGGATGACGGCTTCTACATTGAGGATGATGGACCGGGCATTCCCGAGGAGGAACGTGACGTGATATTTCACGACGGATACTCAACGAACACTGAAGGGACCGGCCTCGGCCTGAGTATTGTACGGGAGATCGTCTACGCCCACGACTGGGAAATCCACGTCACGGATGGGTCCGACGGCGGTGCACGCTTCGAGATCACCGGCGTAGACTTCGTTGCCGATTGATATCCTCCCGCCATTCGGCGTGGAGAAAGTGCCATATCTCCGCTGGCAATCACCGACCGCATTCTCTGCGGAACAGAGGAACAAGCAGGAAGCTCACGGCTTCAGCCGCGGGAGGAGTCCGACGAGTGTATCAGGGGAGAGTATTCGGATTTCGAACATGGAATATCTCCACGGACAGCACGCGGACGACAGTCGAAACCACCGGTTCTGCTAATACTGGGCAGCGAGGAATTCGTAGCCCGACAGCACAGCGATACGTGGGTACGTTCGACAGGGATCGGGGCCTTGATGCGGGAGACATCCTCACCTACAGTGAACGGCGGGACGTCCGACAATCGATGATCGAACGCGCTGCGCGCCTCATCGGCACGACCGTGCTCGTTGCAAGCCTGGTTTTAGCTGATTGAGGCGCTAAGCCCCCTTCCTCAGCGAGCGACCAACGGGAGCGAGCAGGGAGGGGATACAGCGCCGCACAGTCCTCAAACACGTTCGACGCTCGGCCCACAGGCCAACGTTCCACCAAAACTATTATACGTGTAGTGTGCATAGTGTGCATTACGGTGAAACGGAAGACAATCACCATCCGAGAGGACCAAGACGAGTGGATTGAGGACCAACACCTCAACCTCTCGTCGTTCGTCCGAGAGCAGTTGGACGAGCTAATTGAGGAACGAGAGTAACGGATGTACTACGCCTACAAATACCGTCTCAAACCGTCCGACACCCACCGCGAGGAGTTGGACCGCTACCGAGATATTTGTAGGCAACTGTACAACCACACGCTCTACCGCCTCAACGAATACCAAGACGAACACGGCGAACTACCGTCCATGACCACCCTACGGTCGGAACTCCCCGACCTCAAAACGTGGTGGGACGACCTCTCCGATGTGTACTCGAAAGTTCTCCAAACCGTCGTAGAACGGCTGTTCGACAACCTCAAAGGACTCTCCAAACTCAAGGAGAACGGCTACGGCGTCGGTCAACTCACGTGGAAGCCGCCACGGGAGTTCCGCAGTTTCACGTACAGTCAGTCTGGCTTCAAGCTCGACAAGAAGGGCGGTCAGACTGTCCTGTCACTCTCGAAACTCGCGGACATACCGATTCGGCTCCACCGCGCCATCCCCGACGACGCCAAACTCAAGCAGGTCACGGTGAAGAAGGAACCGACGGGCAAGTGGTTCGCCACCTTCGGCGTCGAAATGGACCACGAACCGCCCGAGCCGCCTGAGAATCCCGAAAAGTGCGTCGGCATCGACGTGGGGATTCTTACGTACGCCCACGACACCGACGGTACGGCAGTCGGGTCGCTCGACCTCTCCGGCGAGCGCGACCGCTTGGAACGCGAGCAACGGAAGCTCTCACGGAAAGAACACGGGTCGAACAACTACGAGAAGCAACGGCGGCGCGTTGCGGAGTGTCACGCCGATCTCCGACGGAAGCGCCGCGACTTCCTGCACAAACTCTCGGCGTACTACGCTCGGGAGTACGACCTCGTGGCGGTCGAAGACCTGAACGTGAAGGGGATGATGGAAAGTCCGTCGAACAGCCGCAACACGGCGTCTGCCGCGTGGCGGACGTTCCTCCGGATGCTCGAATACAAGTGCGAACGAGAGGGGACGCACTTCGTCGCGGTCAACCCGAGCGGGACGACCAAGGAGTGCGCGTCCTGTGGCGTCTCGACGGACAAGCCGTTGTGGGTGCGTGAACACTCCTGTCCCGCCTGCGGTTTTGAGGCGGACAGGGACGCGAACGCGGCGTGGAACATCCTTTCTCGCGGTCTCGAAGACGTAGGAGTGGGACACTCCGAATCAACGCCTGTGGAGACTGCGCTCTCTGCGGACACTGCGGTTGTGTCTGCAAAGCGCGTCGTGGAAGCAGGAAGCCCTACCCTCACGGAGCGAACGGCGTCAGCCGTGAGCGAGTAGGGTAGGGTAGTTCACTGACGGTGCTGGCTGCGCCGCAGACAATCGGGGCCGAGGCGAGCTTCGTCGTTCTGTCCGGAAGTATGTCGCCGGCGATCCAGGCGGGAGATGTCGTGGTCGTTCGGTCGGCGGAGCCGTCGGCGGTCGCCGAGGGTGATATCATCACATACCGTGAGGAGGGCGCGTCCGCCCAGGGCGGAACGGCCCGAGTCACGCATCGGGTGGTGTCCGTATCCAGGGAAAACGGGACGGTCAGGTACCGAACCAAAGGGGACGCCAACGAGGACATCGATCCCGAACCGGTCGCTCACGATCAAGTCCTCGGCGAGGTGTGGTTTCACCTTCCGGCCATCGGTCACGTCATTTTGTTTGCGCAGTCGTCCATCGGTCTCGTCCTGCTGGTCGTGTGTCCGTCACTGCTCCTTGTCGGCTCGGAGCTGTATCGGCTGTATGCCGGTCGGAACAGCGAGAAGTCAGTGACCCACGACTGAAGTCGTGGGCTTGTCAGTGGACTCCCCTTCAACCGTCGCTTGGACGGAGGCGTTGTACTCGCCGTTCAGGTTCAGCGTCCCTGACGCAAGCGCACACTGACGGGGTGCGCCTCCACCCGAAGACGTCTGCCCCGAGTGGAGTCGCTTGAGCAGCTTGCGAGCAATATTCTTACTCGCGTTGTAGTCCGCGTTCAGATCGTACTCACACTTTTGACACGCGAACTGGTGTTTCGATCGCCGGTTCGACTCGTGGGTGAACCCACACTTCGAACACCGCTGAGATGTGTACGCGGGACTCACTTGCTCCACCTCGACACCGTACATTTCAGCCTTGTACTCGACGTACTGGTACAGGCGTCGGAACGCCCACGCGTGGAACCGCTTCGCGCCACCCATCCGCTTGCGAATGTCGGTCAGGTTCTCGAACGCGACGTGCGTACACCCGTGATCGCGGGCCTCGTCGAGAATCTGGTTCGAGGCGCGGTGGAGTTCGTCCTGCATCCAGCGGTGTTCGCGGTCGTTTATCGACTGAATCGACAGGTGTGCCGACCGCGTGCCGGTCTGGTGCATCGACCCGCGAGTCCGCTCGAACTCACGGCGTCGGTGGGTCATCTCGTCGGCGTTCCCGATGAACGCGCCCGTGGAAGTCACGGCGAGCGAGCCGTCCACGTTCAAGTCGACGCCAAGGACTGTTCTGTGCTCGGCATCGGAAGAAGACGCGGACGGGGCTTGCTCGTCGGTGGTTCGGCGCATCCGCGCGTGGAGGTAGAACGACTCCGAGTGCCGGTCGTACTGCACCGTGGACATGCGGAACTCGTAGTCCTCGTTCAACAGGTACTCACCGATCGGCGTCCCTTCGGTGTCGTCGGGAAGCATGTAGTCGCACTCGACGCGCCCGTTCACCGTGGAGAGGGAGACGTGGTCGCGGTGGAACGTCGCTGACCGCTTGTCGTAGACGACGCTCCACGCGTCGAAGTGCGGTTGACTTGTGTTGTCGCCCTTCTTGAGTCGGGAGACACCGCTTTTCGTGGCCTCGATAGCACGTCGAATTCCCTTCTGGACGAGATTCGCGGTCAACTCCGTCTCGGTGCGGAGTCGGTCGTAAAGGGCGTTCTCGGCGTTCTGTTTCGAGGTGACGCAGTAGTCGTTCGGGTGTCTCCACGCCCACGCTGCGGTCGTGTTTGCACAGTGGAGGAACTGGTCTTTAGTCCGATGGAGGTCGTCGCACCGCTCGTCGGGTACGTCGAGTTTGACCTTGACGGTGCGAATCACATCCCCCATCCGTGTTTCACATGTCGAACTGACTTTTTATAAATTATCCGACCGGCGTTGAGGAGTCGGCCATCCATCGCTCGCGGGTAGTGTCGGATTCCTCCCACGGCTGAAGCCGTGGGCTTCCTCCTTGCGTCTCTGTGAGAGACAACTCGCCTGCCGAACAAGCGGATGTCAACTGTTCACGGCGATATCTTCCCCGCAGAACCGGCGGGGCGCCCCCTACGAGGGAAATCCGACAGCCGGCGACTGCTCCGCTGTCGCCGCAGGGATGATGATGTTCTGTTCGGTCACGGTGACCGATCCGCCGGTCGCGTGTTCGACGAGCGCTGCGACGTGCTCTTTGAACGACCGCGTTCGCGAGCGCATCTGGAGTTTGACGGTCGTCCGTTCGGGGTCCTTCGTCGCACGCTCGTGGATCCAGATTCGCCCGAGCAGCGCTTTAGTCGCCTCCGGGAGCGACTCGATCCACTCAGGGAGGGGACCGACACTGGATGCGTGGCCGACGTGCACACCGGCCCCGGCCAGCACCCGGCCGAACAGCACCGCGTCTCGCTCCGGCACGACCTCCGTCGGCCGGTCCGGATCGCGTTCGTGCCGCGTGGTCACGCCGACACCGAGGTGACCGAGCGCGTCCTCGAGGCGTGTCCGGACCTCCGGAGTCGACGGGTTCCACGAGGGGCCGTAGGTTCCCGCGCTGATCCCGCCGCAGGTGTAGATCCCGGCGACGGCGACCGCGAAGTTCGATCCGGCCTGGCTGGCCGGCGCGATATCGAACCAGCCGTACTCGCGGGCGGCTTCGATCCCGCGGACAGCGTCGGGTTTCCCGTCCCCGAGCCAGCCGCGGACGCGTGACGGCGGGAGGTCCAACGCCGAACCGACCCGCGTCCGGCCGTGATCCGGGTGGTGACTGGCGTATCGCTGGACGCGTTCGTAGTCGGCGACTACGTCGGCCGCATCCGCGTAGCTCGGGTGGTTGTACGTGCGGGCGAGGTCGGTTTCTGAAACGATGGTCACGGTTGTCACTGTCGGGTGGACGTATATAAATCGAAAACTGCTCGCGGTCGGGGATTACGAGGGCGTCTCGCCGGTCGCGAGTGCCTGCGACGTCTCGCCGTTCTCCGAGGTCCAGATCACGCGGACGGTGGAGCCGCTGGAGACGTTGCCGAGTTCTGCGGAGTCGCCGGCCGAAACCGGCGTCGAGAACTGGTTGACCTGGTCGACGCTACCATCGCTATCGCTCGCATTCAGGGTCACCGTCTCCCCATCGCTGATCGTGTCACCACCGCTGTGCGTGGCGGTCACGTTGTAGTCTCCCCCCTCCTGGCTGTAGTCGAACTGGAAGTTGGCGTTCGGCGCCGTCTGTTGCACGCTGTTCCCCAGGCCGAGGACGAACGAGCCGATCACGGCCGCGAGGATCACGGTAATCGCGACCATGAGGATGACTCCGATGACTGGCGAAACGGCTCGGTCGTCGTCGTCGATGAGTTGTTTGAAGTTCATTGTGGATCAGGGAGTGGTCTCCTCGGCGAGCGTCTGCGAGGTCTCACCGTTCTCCGAGGTCCAGATCACGCGGACGGTGTCGCCGCTGTACGTGAGCGGATTCGAAGAGTCTCCAGCGGTTACTGTCGTCTGTGTAAACGCTTCGCTGTTAGTACCATCAGTGATGTTCAGCTGGTCCCCAGGAATCGAGTCTCCACCGGTGTGGGTCGCAGTCACATCACCACCGCTGAATTCGAACTGGAAGTTGGCGTTCGGCGCCGTCTGTTGCACGCTGTTCCCCAGGCCGAGGACGAACGAGCCGATCACGGCCGCGAGGATCACGGTAATCGCGACCATGAGGATCACCCCGATAACGGGGGACACGGCACGATCGTCGCCGTCGAGTAGGTTTGTGAAGTCCATTGGTTGCTCCCGCACAGCGCGACAGGCCTCTTCCCCGCCCCTTGCTGTGCTTACCTATCGATTGAGTACCTTCTATAAAAACTCGCGGCTCAAATTATTATATTTGATTTCTTCAGAACACAGTTCAACTGAAGCGGTAGCGCAGAGTCCCCTTCCTCAAGGAGCGACCGAAGGGAGCGAGTAGGGAGGGGAGGAGCGCGTTCGTATCTGTCACAAACACCAGTTTATTCGCTCTCGTTTCGCATAAATCGCTCGGTAATTATCCTATGACATGATAAACCCGGTGTCCTCACTTCGCCCGTGCAGTGGCTCGCGACTCCACATTTCCGCCGCGAACGAAGGTTCGTTGGACGAACACATCCGTCGCTGACTCGCCCGGACCCGAGTCGGACCTCGTCGGTCGCACGAAGCCGCACCCTCTGACCCCGTGAGAGAAGCACGTCGTCAGTTCAGCAGTGTCACATCTACACGCGGAGCAGGCCGAGTGTCTCGGGGCGTGACCCCGCGGCGGCTCACTGAGAGAATCCGGAGAGACAGGAGCGGCGGATCGGCTCGTTCCCTCCCCGTCGGCTCTGTTGAAATCCTCAGCAAGTGATACATGCTGACCCGGTTGCGGTCAATACAGAGCACATATCGAACTCCAACATGTCTCACTCCGGTGCGACTACATCATCGCATTCAGGACACTCGGCCCACACACCGCGTGTTCCATCAGTCTCTTCGTATTCAATCAGCATTCGCCCACGGGAAATTGGCTCACCACAGTCTGGACAGCGACCCAACGTCGGTGTGTCGCTACTCATGGAACGGGGGAAGGAGCGTGTGACATCATCCTTCCACCTGAATCCTCAGATGCGTCTAAAATAAGCCTTTGGCGTGATTGTGGTGTGAACGCACCAGATTTCTGAGGCGCACGATTCACCAGTAGCATTAATTCACTGCCACCGAAACCACGAATTCGATGAGTGTCCGCACAGTAATCGCTCGGTTGCTCCCCAATACTAGCCGGTACGTGGTTGTTGAGTGCCGGCAGTGTGGGACAACGCTCTCGCTGGGCACAAACGAGTGTCCTGAGTGCGGATCTGACGAGATCGCTGAATATCAACTGTAACTTCAACTCAGCGAACACTATTGACTGCTTCAATCACCGCAGCTCAAATCTACCAAATCGGTAGATACAGAGGGTGTATACCTCATGCGGAATTCTCAAGACGGTCAGGTCGTTCTGTTACTGATGACTACTACGCATGGCCGTCCCGTCCTCACTCCAGCCAGTACTGTGGCTGCATATCGCCGCAGGAACGGTCGCATTACTGGGTGGGATTGGAGCGATGGTCGCGCGAAAGGGCAGTACTCGCCACCGTCGGCTCGGACTCAGCTACGTCGGCGGGATGGGGGTGGTTATCGCGACGGCACTCGTGATTACGAGCGCGACACAGGACCTGTTTCTCGGTACGATCGGCGTGTTCAGTGGGTACATGGTGTTCGCCGGCTACCGCGCGCTCAGCCAGAAGCATCCTGACCGCGGGGACGGGGCTACACCCGTCGACTACGTGGCAGCGGCACTGATGCTACTCGTCGGCGTGGGTATGGTCGGACTCGGACTCTGGCAGGCACTCACGACCGGGAGTGCCCGTGCGTTCGTCCTCGTCGCGTTCGGCGTGTTGGGACTCGTCTTCGCCGGACAGGACGCGTTCACGTTCGTTCGTGGGCCGACCGTCCGGTTCGACTGGTTCTATCGGCATATCGCCCGGATGCTCGGCGGCTACATCGCCACCGTGACCGCCGTTTCCGCGGTGAACCTGTTGTTTCTCCCAACTGTCGTGCGCTAGCTGTGGCCGACCGTCGTTGGCACCCCGCTAATCGTTGTCTGGATCCGTCGATATCAGCAGAAGTTCGAGAGGGGACAGCGACCCCACGATGTCGCTGCCCGCCTCGAATACGGTACGGTCAACCCCGACGATGGTTCAGTCGAAGAACACTGAACGGAACGTCCCGCTACGCTGCATCTCCTCTCTGTCTGTACCGATACGGCCTTTCACCACACCCAAAGTGATCAGTGACCGATATGCGCGCTGTATTCAGCATAACCTCGACGAGCTACCCGGTTGCTGTCAGTAGCGGCGTGACCGATATAGAGGATGAGTGCAGCAACCCTTTTATCAAACGCATAAGAGCGACTCTCACTTCGGGAACAGCAATCACCGAACCGGCCGTTCGACCGAATCGGCGCACCGCTGCACCGATGCCGACATATCGCCCGCCACGCCGAACCACTAAGTTCACTATCGGTCAACTGAACACCATGACAGGCCCAGTTGATTTCGACGAAGCGAATCCACACGTCGTCCTGGTCGGTGCCGACGAGACGGACGGGGAGTTCGTACGCTTCGAGAGCACGCTCCACCCGTCACTCGATGTCGAAGATACGCAACTCGACCACGAGCGGTGGGGAATCGACCTCACGGCTGAACACGTCCACCCCGAGCAGGAGGAACGCATCGAGGTGGTGAGCGGCGAGATGCGCGTCGAGTTTCAGGGCGACGCCTGAACGGTCACCGAAGGCGACACCGTCACCTTTCCACCGGGTGAGCCACACCGCCACTGGAACCGCAGCGACCGTCCTGCCCGCATCACGTGGGAGGTCCGCCCCGCGTTGCGGACCGAGGAGTGGGCCGAATCCGTCTACGCGCTCGCACAGGCCGGCAAGACAAACGAGGAAGGGGCTCCTGGCCTGTTGCAGTCGGCGGTCATCTTCGACGAGTATCCCGACACGAGCGTCTACCTGACTGTCGCTCCTGTGTTCGTCCAGCAGGCCGTCAGTTCGGCGCTCGCGCCCATCGGCCGACTGCTCGGATACGAGGCTACCCACAGCCGGACGGCCGGTGCTAGTTCGCCCGAGCGAGGGTCGTCGCCGTCCTCAACCTGACAGAGCCAGGCGAACCGGGCCGCGTATCAGGGCTGACGACGATTCACAGCGCGTCGGCGAGTTTCCAGCGAGCGAATCTCGGGAGGTGTCCGAGAACCGCGGGCACGGTCAACCCGAGCTGGTCCCGGAACGTCTGCTGGTCCCAGTAGTCCCGCCAGGACGTGATGCCCTCGTCGGACACGCTGATAATCGAGACGAGCGGGACGGCGACCGAATTGCCCGTCGGTGGAATTCCTTCTATTTCGCCCTCGTGGGTCCCCCGGAAGGTCGATTCGATAACCGTCGGGTCGCCAGCACACAGCACCTGGTCTACCTCCTGGTGGATGTCGGGGAAGGCCTCGATAACCTCCGCCAGGTAGCGGCGGTGGTTCTCGCCGGACACCTCGCCGTCCAGAACCGGGTCGACGAACGTCGCTCCGTCGGCGAACGCCGCCATATGCTGGTCCAGGTCGTGCTCGTTGAACGTCTCCATCGCTCGCTCGATGCGGGAGTCCAGCTCGGACGCACTCATGGCAGCGCAATCGAATGACGCGGACTAATAAGTTCGGCCAGGACGGGTCGCCTGTAGACAGCCGGAGAGCTGCTGAAATACACCGGCCGGACGTGTCGATTCCGTGACCCTGATTCGGAACCCGGTCCGGTGCTGCATTCACGCGCTGTATTCAGCAAGGCGCTATGAACGTCAACGCAATCTGGTAGAAATTTCACCGGTACCTACGCAGTTCTTATCGACAGGCTGTTTCAGCTGTAAATCTATCCGAAGAATAGGATTTCAACAGAGCCTCCCCGTCGTATTTATCCGTCCGAATCGATCGCGGTGGCCGGGCGGCCACCAGCTCGTGTACTCGCCACGGGAACACAGGCGGAAGCGATCGAGACGGACCGGTTCGACACCTTCGCATCCGTCAGTTCCGCTCTCCGTGTCGCGTTCTCCGGGGCGCACACCGAGTTCCTCCCTTGGATCCGTCGTCCGGCGGGATCCGATGTTACCCGTGTGCAACGGTGCGAAGACGAGCCGCCTTGACGGTGACGGAAACGAACGTATCCCTACACTCCATCCCCCGACGATCGGGAGGGACGGCGAACGCGGTCACGGTTCGGATATCGTCACGAGAGACGCTCGCTTCCGCGAATCTCCGTTCGAACCCTGCACTCGAGATCGGAAGGAACGGTTCGGGTTCCCGCCGGACGGCCCGCCGCTCGCTCCCGATCTCGGCCGCGAGCGCCGCTCTCGACCCAGGCTGGACGCACATTGATCGTTCGGGAAATAAATCATATATCGTATAGGTTCGAATCAACGTATCTTCCCTGAAGGGATTTCTTCCCCCCAGAATAGTGGTATTTCTTCGCCGATTCGACCGAACGAACGACGCGACAGTCGTATCAATATCTCCATCAGAAGTGGTGGTATCGTCGACATCCACCGTCGGATCGGTACCCAGCCCCCCCTCGATATATCGACAGTTCGGGAGGTTTCACAGGTGGTTTCGTCCGTATACCATCAATGCACCTCATCGGTCGACACCTGATATATCGCCGATCGTTTCAGGTGGAACGAACAGGCGTATCGACGCGGGACGGAAGACTGTCGGATTCCGGGGTCACCACCGAGCGACGGATGATCATCAGACGGTCTTCACGGGGGGATCCTCCGGCGATTTCCGCCGATCCGACGATCTGTCCGAGCATGTAGTTGAGCGAACCCCACGTACGGGCCCCGTCTCCAGGGATTCGACGGGAATCGGCGTCGCGCGCACCGGACGATCGCCGCCGGACGAGGGCGTGGATAGTCACTCCGGTCGAGTGACGCCGGCCGATCTCGACCGTGGCGGATATTGACCTGGATCTGTCGGTCACGACGGGAGGATCGGGGCTCCTTCCGGTGATTTCGGACGGTCTGATCCGTTCGAGTTCGAACTCGGCGAATTCGAACGACTCAGGCAATCTGTCAGAAAATCGGATAATGGTGTTTCTCGTACAGCCTGCGTGAAATCGAATTCCGGGAAGCATAGCGGATCCACCGAGGAATTTCCGGACCGATTCCTATCTTTCTGCGGGGGAGAGAATCCCGCCCTTCAGGGCGGGAGTGAATCTGACAACCTCTCCACAATCCACCGTCGATGGCAGACTGGATATTCCACGCCAATCCACGCCATTAGATATGTATGTCTACATAGGTTATATATGGTGATTGAGGTCACTCGCACCTACGTTGGTTCCATCCAGAACCACCGGTAGGTATGCGATGGCCTCGGTTCGCTCGCTGATTCAGCCTCGACGATCTGGAACGTCCCACGCTGGACAGCCGACCGCATCTGGAACCAAACCGGCGAACCCCCGGACGAGGGTGTGCTGAAAGCGTACATGAAGAACCAATCATGCGGGAAAGACCTGAATGCACAATCCAGTCAGAAAGTCATCGAAGAACTTTCCGACGCTTTCCAGTCATGGTTCGACCTGCGATACAAGGACGACACGGCGAATGCGCCCGGCTACCGCAAACACGACGATACTCGTCCGAAGAGTACGGTCACGTTCCAAACAGACGGCTTCAAGCACGACCCCAAGAACGACCGCGTCCGGCTCTCGAAAGGATCGAACCTGAAAGAGAGTTGGTCTGACTTCCTGCTCTGTGAGTACCAGACGCGTCCCGACACTGACTTCTCGAAAGTCAACAGCGTGCAGAACGTTCGGGCGGTCTGGAACGGTGACGCGTGGGAACTGCACTTCATCTGTAAGCTCCAACTCGAAACCAACGACTCAGCAGGCGACGAAGTGGCGGGGATCGACCTCGGCATCACGAACATCGCCACAGTCGCGTTCCCCCACGAATACGTCCTCTACCCGGGCAACTCGCTCAAAGAAGACAAGCACTACTTCACCCGAACGGAGTACGACACAGAGGGTGAGAACGGCCCGTCGAAGAAGTCGGTGTGGGCACGACAGAAACTCGCAGACCGCGAGACGCACTTCTACCACGCCCTCACGGACACCATCATCACCGAGTGTGTCGAACGCGGTGTTGGCACGCTCGCAGTGAGCTGGCCCGTGAACGTTCGTGACTCAGATCGGGGAAAGACCGGGAACAAGAAGTTGCGCTCGTGGGCGTTCGACCGCCTCTACCAGTATCTCGAATACAAAGGCGAGATACGTGGTGTCGAGGTACTGAAAGAGAACGAGTGGAACACGTCGAAGACCTGCTCGAAGTGTGGTGACGACACAAAGGCGAACCGTGTCGAGCGTGGCCTGTACGTCTGCCAGTCATGTGAGTTGGTAGCCAACGCGGATTGCAGCGGAGCGGAGAATATGCGACAGAAGATAACTCCGAGTCCTCACGCCGAGGATAGGAGTACCGGCTGTGTGGCACAGCCATCGACATACTTGTTCGACTGCGAGAGCGGGATGTTCCACACGAGAGAACAAGTCGTGTCGTAGACCGTCAAATATCCCACCCGCGGTAGGGGAAGCCTCGCC
Source organism: Halobaculum sp. EA56 (assembly GCF_051195075.1). Taxonomy (NCBI): domain Archaea; kingdom Methanobacteriati; phylum Methanobacteriota; class Halobacteria; order Halobacteriales; family Haloferacaceae; genus Halobaculum; species Halobaculum sp. EA56. The sequence goes on along the minus strand of NZ_JBNTJX010000007.1, from coordinate 172,645 downwards.
GTTTACCGCGAGGAGGATGTCACTCCGGGCAGGGTCAATCAAGCGTCACTGGTCGTCGAGATACGGGGCACACACGCGTCGTATTCCCTCTTCAAAGGAGATCTCGGGTTCCCATCCCGTCGCTGCTCGAATTTTCGAGATGTCCGCACACGTGTCGTGGACGTAGTTCTCCAGCGGAATCGGCTCGTATACGGGTTCGACATCCGTACCGAGCACGTCGTTAATCAGGCCGACCATCTCGTTAAACGAGTATGGATCGCCGGTGCCGAGGTTGTACACACCCGTGAGTTCGTGGTCAGCCGCGGTAACGAGCCCGTTGACGATGTCGTTAACATGCGTAAAATCGCGTGTCTGGGAGCCGTCTCCCCACAGGACAGGTGATTCTCCATGAGCGATCGTATCGGCGAACTGTGAGACGGTGTTGGCGTACTCGCCTTTGTGTTCCTCGTTGCCGCCGTAGCCCTGGTAAACGGAGAAGAACCGCATCCCCGCACAGGTGAGATCGTCGTAGAAGTCGCTGTAGTACTCGGCGTAGCGCTCGCGTCCGAGCATCGAGGCGTCGTAGCCGGTCGACGCCTCCAGATCCATGTCTTCGGGACTGGGCTCCGTCCGGCTGCCGTACGCCGATGATGTCGAGGCGTACACGACCGTGTCACAGCCGTCATCGTGAGCCTGCTCGACGACGTTAACGAACCCCTCGATGTTAACGCGGGCGCCCTGACGAGGATTCTCCTCCAGCATTTGGCGCGAGGACAGCGCTGCCAGATGGAACACCACGTCGACATTGGTGGGAAGGTCGTCGTCGAGCACGTCCCCGTTCACGTACTCGACGTCGTCAGTGAGATTCGACGGCGTACCGAGATACTCGTTGTCGAGCGCGATCACGTCGTTGTCGTCGGCGAGGTGATTCGCGAGGTTCGATCCGATGAACCCGGCGCCGCCCGTCACCAGCACGCGATTGTCCTGCATAGCCGGCGAGTATTGTGTCACCGAGTTAAATCATCGTGAACTCGATACGTTTCGGGTTCGGAGACTAGCGTTCGGCGGAGGAATACGTATACTCACGAGATACTCCCGAACCTCCCGGACATTCCCGCCACCAATGAAGCGGTCCTCGACGGTCGAGAATTCAAAGGTTAGGCGAGAAAACCGACGACTTCAGTCGTGGGAGGATGTCACGAAACGGACGGCTCCGGTGACGGTAGCCGCATTGATTCACCGAGCTCGCGTGGATGCTTGAGTGTTTGACCCGCCAACTTCCGTACCTGACACGCGTGTGTGAGGAACACGTCGTAGCGCAGCGTCGGTGTCGAATCAAAAAGGGGGATGGGCACGGCCGGGCGCTCTATCCCGCCAGGAAGTGGATGGGGGGTGGGGCGATGAACCGGGGGAACGTGGGCGCTCGACCGTGTGAGGACGGCGATGTGCTGGGTGCCGCGGGACCCAACACAACTCGGCGATGCGACGCATACAAAATAGAAGTATCGGTTGCTTAAGAACAGTCGAGAGGATATGGTATCCAATCCTTCCGTGTTCGACAAGCAAGCAAAACAAGCGCTTCGAGGGCTACTCCGGGTTTCTTTATACAGATACAAACACGATAGCGGCCGCAGTCTCACGATTCACCTTCCAACGACTACCTCTCCCGAACGGGAAATGTCAACTGGTACCAAACCCATTAAGTGTAGGGAGAATAACATTCGAATGCGGAGCGGGACGGAACAGGCGGGTACTCCCACCCGAGAGGGGAGACTGTCAGGGGCTACGGGTGGGGTACCCGGTACTCGATTACAGACCACCTAATAAAACGATAACCGACGTGTGCTCTGACGCTGCATGTGAACTCCCTGTCGTGCCTGTCGCGACCGCGGAGAAAGTTACTCAGTTGGGTGTTGTCCGCTCTGGATATATAATTGAATACAAAAAATATAAATAATGTAATTGCACTAACCGTTACTATGGCCGATACCCCTGGGGAGGGAGGGAGAGTCGACAACGCACTACGAATACTGTCGGACTCCTACCGTCGTCAGATACTTTTCACGATGTATGAACGATCACGACGGGAGCGCGCGGTTGAGGTTCGATACGATGTCTTGTTTCGGGAGAACTATCGCGATCTCCAGGTAGCGCTCCATCACGTTCACCTTCCGAAACTCGAACAGGCAGGATATATCAAGTGGGATAAAAAGGCGGCCACAGTTTCCCGAGGAACGGAGTGGAGTGAGATCGAGCCGCTTGTTTCAGCGTTATACAAGCAACTCTGCAGGTCGACTGTACAGTAAGTTACCTACGACTAAAGTCGTGGGCTTCCGCCTCGAATCTGTGTGAATCGGCGTTTGCTGACAACAAAGGTCCCGAGCCAGTTTGCCGTTCTGAATAATCGGGATCATGGTCGCTCACAGTCGGGCGGCATCGACGCTCTTGTACCACTCGGTGAGTAGAGATAGTCTGCTCCGACGCATGTTGCCACGAACGTGGTCAGCGCAGTCGACCGTTCGCTGTGCATGTACATACAGGCGCTCCGGGTCCGGCTCGTCGCCGGGGCGCTCGAGTTCGATGAGTACGCTGCGTGCCTCCTCGTAGAATTCGTAGATCGGTTCGATCTCTCGTGTCGTGAGTTTGCTCAGGCGTGTCGGATCCGCCTCCAGCATGTCCGGCGAGAGACGCAACAGTGCCCGATCGGTGTCATCTATGACGCACTCGCCCCGCTCGTCGTCTATCAGGTCGTTGAGAATACCGCTAATGTAGTCGACTTCGAAGAGGATCGACCGGCGAAGCCGGTCGCGTCTGACTCGACGTTGGTTCCAGTTGAGAAATGCCGAACTGAACAGCGCGACTGCGGCCCCGATGAGAACGTTGATCGTCGCGGGATCGAGCCACGGGATCATTGAGTTTTCTGGGGTGTATGTGACCCGGATGGAATAAAAAGTCACTTGAACGTAAGGAACCGGTACTTCCGTACGATCGGGACTCGTCAGATATCCCGTCAACATGGGTTCTCGCATCGGCCACTGCCTGCGTTCCGCCCTCGCGACCATCGGCGCGACGATCGGCTTCGTTCACTCGTATGGGATCCCAGTTCGCTGGAGTCGCGGGCCTGAGAGTCGATGGATCGAACCGCTTCGTCGGCTCGCCTCACAAACTGCCGGGGAGGTGGTCGACGAGCGACTCGGTCCCCGAGAGATCACTTCCGCCGAGTACGTCGGAACGTTGTCCATGTCGCTTGCGGAAGCTGAGCGGTACCTCTGGACGACCGGATACGTTCGGAACCCGTTCGCTCGGGTAAAACGATGGACGGGCGTCCAAGAACTCGGATCGTGGGCATATCGTCGGACGCCGCTCGCTCGGCGGCAGGTGCACGTGATGTTGTTCGATGACGGGGACGAGGGGATCGCGGTGTACGCGCACGAGGAGCCCTCAAGCGTTCATCCTCTGGTAGCCATGACACACGTAGCCGGCAAGCAGCAGGACGTGGCCGCGGGTGTTTCGACCGCCCGGGCACAGTTACCGGTCAAACCAGTGAGAGCGACCGTCGACCCGGTTCACGCGCCGTGGAAGAGCCAACCTGAGATGGACTCCTGAACCCGACGATTCCAGCGTTTAGCTGAAAGTAGGCGCTAAGCCCCTTCCTCAGCGAGCGCCGACCGAACGGGAGGCTCGAGCAGGGAGGGGATACAGCGTTGACGAGACGCGGAGCGTCTCGTCCGCACACGAGAGCTTTGCTCTCGTGAACGCCGCGCAGTTCTCATACACGATTCGGTGACAGGCCCACAGGCCCACGCAATCGCACCGTTTTTGCAGTAGGGTAGCATAGTATTAACCGAACCCAATAGAATACGATCTCGACTCGGGAGCACACTCGACGTTTTCCCTGCACTACCACCTGATACTCACCACGAAGTATCGGCGCGGAGTGCTAACCGAGGAGCGAACCCAATTCATTCACGAGGTCGTCAGCGGGTTCACGGACAACTACGGTGTCGAACTGACGAACCTCGACGGCGAGGACGACCACGTACACATCCTGTTCCGAGGGAAACCAACCACAGACCTCGTGAAGTTCATCAACACGGTCAAGGGCGCGACCGCCCGCCGTATCCGCAATGAGTACGCGGACGAACTGAAGACCGAACTGTGGTGAGACTCGTTCTGGAACGATTCGTACTGCCTCATCTCGACGGGGCAAGTGTCGCTGGATGTGCTGAACCAGTACGTCGAGAACCAACGCGAGTAGAATGTACTACGCTTACAAGTACCGTCTCACGCCGTCCGACGCCCACCGTGAGGAGTTGGACCGCCACCGAGACATTTGTAGGCAACTCTACAACCACACGCACTACCGACTCAACGAGTACCAAGACGACCACGGCGAACTGCCGTCCATGACCACCCTGCGGTCGGAACTGCCCGACCTCAAGGAGTGGTGGGACGGCCTCTCGAACGTGTACTCGAAGGTTCTCCAAACCGTCGTGGAACGCCTGTTCGACAACCTCAACAGCCTCTCCGCACTCAAGAAGAACGGCTACGGCGTCGGCCAACTCACGTGGAAGCCGCCACGCGAGTTCCGCAGTTTCACGTACAGCCAGTCTGGCTTCAAGCTCGACAAGAAGGGCGGTCAGACTGTCCTGTCACTCTCGAAACTCGCGGACATACCGATTCGGCTCCACCGCGCCATCCCCGACGACGCCAAACTCAAGCAGGTCACGGTGAAGAAGGAACCGACGGGCAAGTGGTTCGCCACCTTCGGCGTCGAAATGGACCACGAACCGCCCGAGCCGCCTGAGAATCCCGAAAAGTGCGTCGGCATCGACGTGGGGATTCTTACGTACGCCCACGACACCGACGGTACGGCAGTCGGGTCGCTCGACCTCTCCGGCGAGCGCGACCGCTTGGAACGCGAGCAACGGACGCTCTCGCGCAAACAGTACGGGTCAAACAACTACGAGGAGCAACGACGGCGCGTTGCGGAGTGTCACGCCGACCCCCGACGAAAGCGCCGCGACTTCCTGCACAAGCTCTCGAACTACTACGCGAGAGAATACGACCTCGTGGCGGTCGAAGACCTGAACGTGAAGGGGATAATGGAATCGCCGTCGAACAGTCGCAATGCGGCGTCGGCGGCGTGGCGAACGTTCCTCTCACTACTCGAGTATAAGCGCGACCGTGAAGGAACGCACTTCGTGGCGGTCAACCCGAGCGGGACGACGAAAGAGTGCGCGGCGTGCGGCGTCTCGACGGAGAAGCCGCTATGGGTCCGTGAACATTCTTGTCCTGCCTGCGGGTTCGAGGCGGACAGGGACGCGAATGCGGCACGGAACACCCGTTCTCGCGGCCTCGAAGACGTAGGAGTGGGACACTCCGAATCAACGCCTGTGGAGACTGCGCTCCCTGTGGATACGCCTGTATCTGCAAAGCGCGTCGTGGAAGCAGGAAGCCCTACCCTCACGGAGCGAACGCCGTCAGCCGTCGAGTAGGGTAGGGGAGTTCACCGGCTGAACGGTCGATGCTTCCCCCTTGCCGATACTATTTTTATATCCACTGCTAGTGTCAACGTGTGCCCGAGTGCCAGAACTGCGGGAGCCACGTCACCCGACGGTACGTTCGGGTGTTCACCCCCAATGAGATCGACGATCCTCGTGCCTGCCCGAACTGTGATGACCTCAAACGCTCGGATGGCCGGGTCAAGCAGAAACGGTGAGAGGGCCCACCAGACGAACACCTTCACTTCTCGTCGAATTCCTCGTTGATCGGCGTGACAGTTATTGCGAACACGGTACCGCATTCATCGCATTCAGCGCGCGTGGCGATCTCACCACTCCCCCGGGTGAAGTCGGATACGACGTCTCCACAGCCGCAATTGAACCGAAAATCCATACCTGAATCTGGCAACTGAGATATATTATTCTATCTATCCAGAGTCGATATATTATATCTATTATGGAAGTCTCAAGGCTAAAACCCAGCCCTTCAGGGCGGGGATACAGCCGACAATTCCTACACAACCCACCGTCGATGGCAAGGCCGGATATTCCACGCCAACCGACGCTATTAATATAACACTGTTCATAACCAGTTATGAAGTCAGATATGAGTCGAGCCATCCGAACCTTCGAGGCCACAATCACGAACCAGCAACAGGTTCGTGACAACCTCGACCAACTCGGATGGGCCGCCTCAAAACTCTGGAACGTCGGTCGCTACTACGCACAAGAACGGTGGGACGAAACGGGCGAGATTCCCGATGACGGGGAACTCAAAGCCGAACTCAAAAGCCACGAACGCTACACGGACTTACATTCTCAATCCAGTCAGCGCGTTCTCGAAGAACTCGCTGAAGCGTTCACCGGTTGGTCCGGCAAGCGTCGGAACGGCGACGACCGTGCTCGACCGCCCGGCTACCGTAAACGCGGAGACTCCCATCCACGTTCAACTGTGTCGTTCAAAGCGGCTGGCTTCAAGCACGACGCACAGTTCACCCGTGTCCGCCTCTCGAAAGGCCGTAACCTCAAAGACCACCGTTCGGACTTCATCCTGTGTGAGTACCAGACGCGCCCGGATGTTGACCTGACCGGGTGGGACATTCAACAGGTTCGTGCCGTCTACAAACGCGACGAGTGGCGGCTTCAATTCGTCTGTCGCACCACTATCGACCCGGAACCACCGGGCGACGACGTGGCTGGTGTTGACCTCGGGATTTGCAACGTCGCCGCCGTCTCCTTCGGCGGTGACTCGGTGTTGTATCCCGGTGGCGCACTCAAAGAGGACGAATACTACTTCACGAAGCAGAAAGCCAACTGCGACGATTCTTCGTCCCGTGAGGCGACTCGTCTCGACCGCAAGCGAACGGGCCGTCGGACGCACTTCTTGCACGCCCTCTCGAAAGCAATCGTGGAGGAGTGCGTCGAACGGAGTGTCGGAACGCTTGTGGTTGGCGATCTCGGCGGCATCCGCGAAGACGATGAGAACGGCGAGTCTCGAAATTGGGGCGACCACGGAAATCTCGACTTGCACGGGTGGGCGTTCGACCGATTCACCACGCTACTCGACTACAAGGCGGAAGCCGAAGGTATCGACGTGGAGTTTGTGTCGGAACGCGATACGTCGAAGTCGTGTTCGGCGTGTGGTCACACCGAGGGCAATCAGCGTGTTGAACGGGGACTGTACGTCTGTGAGGCGTGCGACACGGTTGCGAACGCTGACGTGAACGGTGCGGAGAACATTCGACAGAAGGTACTCCCGAGTCTCGCCACGGACGGCGGAGATAGGGATAACGGCTGGTTGGCACAGCCAGCGGTTCATCTGTTCGACCGCAGTGAGGGTCGTTTCGCCCCACGAGAACAGGTCGTGAACCGCGAACCGTAATATCCCAACGCGGTCGGGAATCCTCGCGCTTTAGCGCGGGGAGGATGTCAATCGGAGATCGCCAGACATGCGGGAGTCGGATACCCGTTTCCCACACGAATGAACTGCGACTCACTCTGATGTCAGACGACTGGCGCACAACCGGCATACAATTAAATAAGAAAAGCAACCATGATGTGTCAATGAGTCCCACTGACCGGGCCGTGTTCACCTGCTCGAGTTGCGGTGCTTCTGCACCGTCAGTCGGGATCGAGTACGACGATCTCGGGTATCCGGTATGCCCCGGATGCGGGGGACGCAACGGGCCGCTCGCCGAACGGCGATCGAACACCGGCAGTATCGGGCGAATCACCCGTTAACACCTGACACCCTTTGTTGACCGAGCGTTCGGATGGTGCATCTAGCCAAAAAATGAACATTAAACCTCCGTCCTCAGCAAGCGACTAACGGGAGCGAGCAAGGGGAGACAGCGCCAGCTTTCAGCTCAACGACCGGAGTGTTTCGTCGATATTTGTAGAGAACCCGTCAAGTCAAGAAACGTGGTACACACGCTAGTCCCGATCGACACTAGGGTCTCTGCATCCAGACCGTTCTGCATTCGTCGTTTGTCGTCCGACCAGAGGACTGACGAATATATACTGGACCCGACCGATACTGCCAGTTCCGTACCGTCGAGGCCGGGTCATCGCCAACAGTCATGGTGCCTGATGTAATATTCTGATCCATGTCACAGGGCCCCAACGAGGAGCAGCACGACTTACTGACGAGACGGTTGCTTCGGTTGTATCGACGCTATCTCGGCGAACCGGACCAACTATCCGACGTGTACGTCGGCTTCAGCTTCTTCTTCGGCGGGATCTCGATGGGCGTCGTCGGTGTGCTGCTGTTTCTCTGGAGCAGCGCGCTTCCGCCGCGTCCAGGTCTGTATTGGCAACTTCGAGAGATCGCGATCTCCCTGTCGATGTTAGCGCTTCCGGTGTTCCTACTCGGCGTCGTTGTGCTCCTGCCGAGCGACCGGCGGGCGCTCGCCGGCGGCACTGGGGGCGTTCTCGTCACGCTCGGTGCGGTCAGCCTGTTCGTCGTGAACTATCCACAGAACTGGAACGCACCCGGTCCCGATGCGAGCGCGACCGGTGTGACAGTGTACGCGGTTGGTGTCGTTCTCGCGACCACTGCCGTCGGTGCGGCGCTCGTCTCCAACTACATTCGACGGGCGAGTTCGACGAGTCCCTCGTCGGCGACCGACGGTGAACCGGACGACTCGGAAACGGTAACTGACGCGCAAGTCAGGTCCGACATCGACGAGGCGAGGTCTGACGCGGAGCTCTCGTGGGGCGGCGTCGAAAAAGACGACACCAAGCGACCAAAGATACGGACGGATACATCTGATATCGATCGATCGGGCTTGGATACCGCAAGCGCTACTGAACGTCGTTCGACAGGCTCGGATGTCGTCGATGCCGTCGACGGGCTCACCAAGCTACGAGGAGGGACGTCCGAGGAGGCGACCGGTGAGGGAACCGACGAGCAGGCGAACGCGCTCCGGGAACTCCGTGAACGTGACGATACAACGGAGTCAGCGCAGCGAACGAGCCTCGTAGGACGCCTCCGCGACATGCTCGGTGTCTGAGAACAACGAGACGTCTCCGTCGGAGGTGAACCGGGGCGACACAGGAGGTAGGCGGCACCGGTTTGTACAGTTACTTCTCGTGAATCCCGTTAATTCCGTTAACATCCTGTTCACACCGGCCAAGTCGGTCATCGCCCTGGTGATCGCTCCCGGATGCCTCCCCTGTATGCCGGTCAGACCCCGTTTATCGCCACAACCGGACTCAATACGGCTATATATGAAATTATCAGGGACCGATTTATAACGTGTGAGACATCTATCCGACTATGGCTAAGGGACTTGACGTCGGGACGATGAACATCCTCTCAGCTCGTCAGGAGGGCGATGAAACGGTCTTCGTTCAACAACGAAACTCGTTCGTCGAGTTGGACTACAGCGACATGGCGGAGCAGATGCTCTCGCGCAGCGAGGTGTTGCATATCAAGAAGGAAGACAAGGTGTACGTGGTGGGCGACGACGCGCTCAACTTCGCCAACATCTTCAACACCGAGACGCGCCGGCCGATGCAACACGGCATCCTCTCGAGCGACGAGCAGTCGGCGATCCCGATGATCGAGCTCATCATCGAACAGGTCGTCGGCGAGCCCGCTCATGAGGGCGAAGTGCTGTTCTTTTCAACTCCGGCGGACCCGATGGACTCCGAACTATCGACGCTGTACCACCAGAAAACGCTGGAGGCCATCCTCAGCGATATGGGGTACGACCCGGAGCCGATCAACGAGGGGATGGCGGTCATCTATTCGGAACTCGCGAACAACGATTTCACCGGGCTCGGGATCAGCTTCGGGGCCGGAATGACGAACGTCTGTTTGGCATACTACGCGGTGCCGGTCATGCGGTTTTCGATCGCGCGTGGTGGCGACTGGATCGACGAGCAGGCCGCACAGGCGACGGGGACGCCCGTCGACAAGGTGACCTCGACGAAAGAGGACGACTTCCAGCTCGACTTCGAGAGCGATATCGGCGGCGTCGAGGGCGCCGTCTCTATTTACTACGACAACCTGCTGGATTATGTCGTCGAGAACATCGTCCGCGAGGTCGACGAAGAGGATGTCGAGGAGGGACTAGATGTTCCGGTCGTGGTCACCGGCGGGACCTCCAGTCCCGATGGCTTCGAGGAACTATTCCGTGAACGGCTGGCCGAATCGAACATCCCCTTCACAGTCAGCGGTGTCACACGTGCGCGTGAACCGATGTACAGTGTCGCACGGGGGGCGCTCGTCGCGGCTCGCTCCGAGGAAGGAACAGTACCGGGGAGCTCCGACACCGGACCGGAAGAGGCAGAGGCGACAACCGAGGATTGACCGTCTCGTTCGCGTTGTCCGGGTCCGGGACGAGCGTCCGGGAATTCGAACCGACGGGTCAGATTCGAGGCTACTCCAGGCGGTCGTTCATGTGTTCGTCGTCCGATTCCGAGCGGTCGTCCGCCGAGGGCAGATTTTCAGCACGTTCGGTGACGTTTTTGGAAGAACGGAACCGGTCGAGAGCTTCTTCCCACGATTCCGGCCGTGTCCCGGATTCCGGCCGCAGGTCGGTCGACACGCCGACATACGAGCAGGACTCGCAGACGACCGACTCGCTTCCTGACAGCCGGAACGTCCGGAGCGACGCACCGCATCGCGGACAGTCCATGCGTTCGGTCGGGCACCCTACAGTAATCAATCTACAGGCGGAGCAGGCCGAGTGCTTCGGGGCTTGACCCCGAGGCAGTTCACAGTGAGAGTCAATCGTAGTGCCGAAACAACAGCGCGCGGACATCGTCCTTTGTCCGGACGGTCCGCGTCCCTCCCTCGGGAAGCGTGACCGCGTATTTCCCCTCGTCACTATCGGTTTCTTCCCAAACGTCATCGTAGCGGTCCAAGAGCCCGATCATTCGCTGGAGCCGTGAGGACTCCTCACCCGAGGCTGTCCCTCCATCGTTGGTGTCCCGTCCCGTTTCGATCGAGTCGCCACTGTCGTCGTCGCTGGTACCGTCACCCTCCGCGTCCTCGGTTCCGCCCACGCTCTCGCCGTTTTCGGTCTCAAGAGAGTCGTCCGTGTCCGTCCGCTCCGTGACATTCGCTTCGGAATCGTCCTTCGTAGTCGGACACATCGTCGCTGTCGGGCCGATATTGTTTGTCGCCTCGTCGTCCAGAACCTCGTTCACCCTCGCGTCGACGAGCCGGGAACGGAGCGCCTCGGCCTTGCCGCCCGGTTCCACACCGGCCGTCTCAGCGGCCAGCGACTGGAGTTCCTGATACGTGTATTCGGAGAGACACGCTTCAACGACGCGTCTGAGGCTGTCTCTGGAGACGGTGTCCTCTCGTTCGTGTCGGTCGATTAGAAACTGGACCGTGTCGCGCATCCTCACGTGGCCGTACGGACCGACGTGTTCCTCGGCGATCCACTCGCGGAGGGAGTCGAGGTACTCGATCTGATCGTCGGACAACGTAATATCGGGCATGTATGACAGTGATCGTCGGGTTCGTATAGAACTAGTCTCTCGTCGTTTCCTCCGGAACGGAGGACACGACGACCCGATAGCGTACCCGGTGACTCTCGGTCCGACTCGAGCGACTACGTGGCCGTTCATCGGGAACTAGCCGGTCACTCGCGAGCCGATGTCTCGACCGGGATGTCGAGCGCGATCGTAGTCCCGTCTTCATCCGCCGAGAGGAGCCTGAGGTCGCCGCCGTGGCTGTCGGCGACCCATTTCGCGAGCCACAACCCCATCCCCGACGCGTGTTGGAGCTGGGTGATCTCGCGGTCGCCGGCCACGACCGTCCACTCGGCTTCCGGGATCCCCGGCCCGTCGTCGGCAATCGAGAACCGGACGAGGCCATCCGTGAGCTCCGACACAGCGAGATCGACAGTCGAATCCGGAGACGGCGTACCGAACTCGATGGCGTTCTCAAGCAGCTCCCCGATCGCTCGCTCGATCGCGTCGTCATACGGGATCTCCCGGTCGACGGAAACGGACACGCGCACTGCGCGTTCGGAAGGGTCGATCGTGCTCGCTTTGCGCTCGAGACGTTGCTCCACTGCCTCTCCCGACAGTAGATCGGGAGCGACTGCACCCGTCTGCAACACCTCTTGGATCGATTGTGCGGTCTCGCTCGCGTCGACCAACGACCGGCTCGCCGTCTCGATCTCGGCGGCATGTGTGTCTATCTCTGGATCGTCGGTCCGTGTTCGAACGAGCTCCGCCCGTCCGTGGATCACGTTCGTCTTGTTCCGGAGGTTGTGTCGTAACAGCCGGTGGAGCACACGCAGATGCGTGCTCTGTTGTTTCACCTCCGTCACATCCGTCAACACCACGAACGCACGAGACCGGTTCTCTGTTTGATACGGCACGCTCCGAAGCAGGTAGAATCGAACACCGTTCGGCGTCCGGACGCGGACCTCCCGTTCGATGTCGGCGGTGTCCGGCTTGATCGCGTCGAGCGCATCAACGATCGCCGACGGGAGCGCCTCTCGAACGTTCGCCACCGCCGCGTCGCGGAACTCTGACTCGTTGAGACCGGCGAGCTCGGCAAACTGAGCGTTCGCCGTGAGAATCGTCGTCGCGTCGTCTTCGACGGTCACCTCAACGAGGGGATCGGTCAGTGTGTCGAACAGCTCGGTGAACCGACGGCGCTGTCGGGAGGCTTCCTGTTCGGCCAGCCGGAGCTCACGAATGTCTCGAACTGTCCCGACGGAACCGCTTCCCACAGGGTCTGTGATCGGAGTCACCGAGATCCGACAGGGCACCTCCGTCCCGTCGTGACTGAGAAGCGATGTCTCGGTCTCGATACCCTCGTCCGTTTCGGTCTCGAATCGACCGATATCGTCGTCCACGAGAACCTCGTCGATCGGCCTACCGACGAGGTCCGAGCGGTTCAGTCCCAGCATCGCGGCGAACGACTCCGTGACGAGCGTGAAGTTCCCGTCAGAATCGAGCGTGAAGAGCATGTCATCGGCCGCCTCCACGATCGCCTCGTATCGACGGCGCTCCTGATCCCGCTCGACCCGGTCGAACACCGACTCCGCAGTCGTCGTCAGGAGCTTGAGAAACTGCTGCTCGTCGTCCGTCACCTGATCACTCGAATCCAACCCGACGCTGAGCGTCCGCGAGTCACCGATCGGAAGATACATTCCGGTCTTGCCAGGGTCGACGTCCAGATGATCGAACTCGTCGACCGTTACCGATCGTCCCTCGGTGAACGCGGTTCCCACGGGTCCTTCGTCGGCGTCGTATCGGGGACGGTTTCCGAGGAGATCCCGAACTGGATCAGGAACCGCGACGGGCACGAGTTCGTCGGTCCGGGGATCGTGTTCGCGAACGACCGCACCGTCGGCTTCGATCGTATTCATCGCGACATCGACCACACGTTCGGCGACGCCCTCTGTTGTCGCCTCGCCGACCATCTCCTGTGCGGCTTCCAATAAGTTGTTCAGGATCCGCTCGCGCCGCCGTTGACGGCTGATATCTCGGAGCGTTCCGACAGTTCCGGAGAACGACCCGTTCTCGAGCGGACGCAGCGTCATCCGGTCGGTGCACGGGAGCCGTCGACCCTCCTTCGTCACGAGTTCCACGTCGAGCTTGGCAATGGAAGTCTCTCCGGGAGCGTCCCCGTCGTACTCGCTCAGAAGGCGGCGAAGGGCTTCCTCCGCCTCTTTAACGGTTTCGTCGTCTTTGATCAGGTGCACGGACGAGCCCAGAAGCTCCTCACGATCGTACCCGGTCATTTCGCAGAGCGCGTCGTTGACGAACGTGAACCGGCCGTCGGTATCGAGGAGATACACTCCGTCCCCGATCGTTTTCACCAGGGATTCGTACGCCGTCCGATCGCTCCGATCGTCGTCTAGTCCCGGTGATTCCCCTGATGTGGTGGTCCGTCGGTCGTCGGAGTCAGCGACAAACTGCGACAGTTTTCGAACGAGAAGATCGGTTCCGTCGCTTGGGTCCCACGTCAGCGCATCGAGCGCCCCCGCATCGATGGCGGCCGCCGCGGTGCTCGGGTCACGCGCGACCCAAAGCGTCGGTCGGTCGATCGCCGTCGGGATCGCGTCGGTCGTCGCCGCGAACACGACGGCCCCCCGCCCGTTTCCTGGTGCGAGATCGAGCGGACAGTCCTCGATAGTGGTCGTCTCGCTGAACGAACTCCTCGTCTCCTCGGCGAGGCGATCGAGAATGCCCTCGAACTCCTGACTGCTCCCGTACGTGCTATCGACGTACGGATCCAAAGGGTCGCTTGTGGGAACAGAGGAACGAAACATCTACTTCCACACACACAACGCCGACGGTCACACTTGGTTGTTTGTTTGCCGGACGGTTCGAATAGGACGAAATCGAGATCGCAGCTGTCCTCCCGTAGAGGGTCTTCGAACTCCGTCCGTCAGTTCCCTCCTGAAAGGATCAGTCGTCGTATATTACCGAGAGCGCCTTCCGCTCTGCGGAGCGCAAGTGCTGACTGAACGTGGGTTGGGAGATCCCCAACTCCGAGGCGAGTTCGGCAGCGGTCGTCGACCGAGGCTGGTCGTAGTAGCCTCCTTCCAGTGCGCACCTGAGTACTTCCTCTTGCCGTTCGGTGAGCGCTGAGCTGATCGTCTCTCGGATGTCTACCCCGGAAAACACCGGCCGGTCGCTAGTTTTGGTTCGCTTTGCCACCAGCTCCGCCGTCGGATAGTCTGTCAGGAACGCATCGATGAGTTCGGTCGTGTCGTCTTCCGGGAGTACGCTCGCAGTGATCTGTAAGGTTCCCTCGGAACTTGTGACCGAGTTCGGGATGGCCCCGAACTCGGTCAGGGTCACGGCCGGGCAGCTGTCGCCGACCACGATCTCGACGAGACCTCCGTTCTCGCGTTCGGTCACGACAGTTGCATCGATCGGATCGTTATCGGCATCGATCTCCGGAATCTCCTTCGTCGATATCCCTGATAAGGTGAAGTATTCGGTGTATCTTCCAGCGCCGGCCGGAAGCATTTCGACGAGTTCCGCCCGTCCCGCAGTACCCGAGGAAAGCCCAACGATCGGATTGCTGGGATCCGACAAGGCGAACTCTACTTCGACCATTCGGTCCGTCTGGTCCGCCCTCTCAGCCATTTCCTGTGTACAGTGGGTAGTACCGGATATTTCTACTGGTTTGTAGTGAATTACGTGTTCTTGAGTTCCAGGGTCGCGTCCGAAACGAGCTCTTGGTCCTGAAAGAAATTCCTCAGCGCGAGAAACGTTACGTGCCCCTGTGGTGATCCGAACAAGCGGTTTGCGTTCCGCTCGCACGAATCAGCGGCCATCCTCCTGCTCGCTCCACATAAAATCCATCTAACACTTCGATCGGTGACAAATCTGTCGCTCCGGTGGGTGTGCTTCGAGCGTCTGTATTACCATTTTTTACGGTTTCGATAGGATCTCGCCGGGTCGGACACATCTGAATACGGTCGATGAAGGAAGACAATGCGCCTTCATCGGCGACGATCGCGGCCAAGCGTCCTGCCGCGAGTGATCCATCGGAACAGAACGTCTCCTCGGGGCAGATCCACGTGCTGCTCAGTTCGCCGCCCGATGGAACGTTCAGCTCGGTCGCACGCTCGGTGATCTGTACGTCGTCGACCTTTGTTCGGGTCACGCTTGCACCCTGTTACACGAGTACGTTCTCGACAATCATACTCGTGTCCACAGGAACAGCAACACGCTCGCTGGCGTCGGCCGAATGAGAGCAGTCGAGCGAACGTCAGTTATTCGCCCGCGACGCCGTCACGTGGGTTCCCCGATCTGCCCGGCCCCCGAGTGTTCCGCGTCCTCGACCCCTCGGAAGACGAGGGTCGTTCCACCGTCATCACTGTCTACCTCGCCATCCCAGCCGTGGCCGTTCACCACGCGTTCGATAATGAGCAGTCCGAGTCCTAGGGCCACCTCACGGTCGATTTCCGACGAAAATAGCGACGCGGCGAGCGCCTCCGGCATTCCCGGTCCGTCGTCCTCGATCATGAACCCGTCGTCGGTATCCCGGACGACGACGGTCGTACCCGGAGGACAGTGTTCGACGACGTTTCGAAAGGCGTTCTCGAACAATTGTTCGAGGCGTGATCGGTTCGCGTAGATCGTCTTCTCGGTTCGGACGATCAGCGAGGCGTCGGAGTCCGCGAAAAACGACCACGCCTGCTGTGCTATCGCCGCTATATCGACCGGCTCTCGTTCGCCGACGTCACCCCCGTCGCGGGCCAACCGGAGGAGATCCCCGATGAGCCGGTCCATTCGGTCGGCGGCGGATTTGACTCGGGCGAGAAATTCCGCCTGCTCGCCTTCGGCCGCTTCGATCGCGAGCTCTGTGTATCCCGTGATAGTCGAGAGCGGGTTTCGAAGGTCGTGAGCGACGATCCCGACGAACTCGTCTAGACGTTCGTTTTGTACCCGGAGCTCCCTGTGATGCCTGTCGCGTTCCAGTTCGTAGGACACCCACTGAGCCAGCAGCTCAACGAACTGTCGCTCAGGTTCCGTGAATTCTGTAGTTCGTGGGTCCTCGCTGGAGAAACACAGCGTCCCGTACGTCTCGTTGTCGACGACGACCGGGGCACCGATATAACAAGTGAGGCCCGTCGTCTCCCTCGCCACGTCGTCGGCGTATGTGGAGCCGACAACATCGGCGAAGCCGACTAGTTTGCGTCGTTCCGTTACGTGTCGACACCATGTGTCCTCGAGAGCACTCACGCCTCCAGGAGCGTACGTCCCAGAGTCGATCGTAGAAGCCACCACTTCGTACTTTCCGTCCGCAGTGTACGACAACACGCCGTTGCTTGCCCCGAGACGATCACGTCCGATCTCGATCGCACGCTCGATCCGTTCTTCGAGCCCCAGCTCGTCGGAACTCGCCAGACGATACAAATCCGCAAAATATCCTTCGGTCGTGGACGGCGTGGACTCAAAAGTCATATCCGATCAATTGTCGCCACGAAGATAGATTTTCGGGAGACCCCTTGATCAACGGTGGAAGCGTTCGCGGCTCCTCCCCCTTTCGAGGAGGTAACCTCTCTTGCCGCGTCTCACTCGTGTTCGTCCTCCTCCCCGGTCGTGAATCCTGTTCGCTCCATCACACCCCAAGCGGTGGTACCGCGGAGATATTCGACGAGTCCGTGCCAGGCAACCAGCGTCTTCCACTGTCGGTACCCGAAGTTTTCTAAGATGCCGTACCACAGCAGCCGAAGGACCTGTTCGGGGCGGTCGTATCTGTTGAAACTCCACGCCTCGCTGAAAATTCCGAACCACGAAAGGAAGACGCCGAACCCCGTCGTGAGGAGAAAGAACAGGACGAAGAATTCGACGTTGAGTACCCCATAGTACCACGCGAGCGGGAGTAACAGATACCCGAGACCCTCGACGAGCGGTCCGAACATCTCCGCGAGGACGAACATCGGAAGCACGAACGTCCCGACGCGACCATATCTCGGATTGAAGATCATGTCTCTGTGGGTAGCGACTGTCTCCACCATTCCGCGATACCACCGCCTACGCTGCCGACTTAACATCTTCCGGGTGGCCGGGACTTCCGTCCATGCGACCGGTTCAGGAACGAAATCGACGGTGTACTCCTGGTCGTTCTCTTTGAGGTATCGATGAAGCCGCATCACGACATCGAAGTCCTCGGTGACGGTGTCGTGACGATATCCACCAACCGTTCGGACGAGGTCCGTCCGGAACAGTCCGAAAGCTCCAGAGATCAGGATTAGACCGTTGAGCCGGTTCATTCCGAGACGTCCCGAATAAAACGCCCGGAGGTATTCCATCACCTGTAGTCCGGCTAACCCTGTCTTCGGAAGGTTCACCTCCTTGACCAGTCCTTCCTCGATGACGCACTCGTTTGCGACTCGGATCGTTCCGCCCGAGGCGACGGCCCTCGTCGGTTCGTTCAAGAACGGACGAGCGATCTGGAGAAGTCCCGATCTGTCGATGACCGTGTCGGAATCGACTGCACAGAACAGTTCCTTCTCTGTGAGCCATAATCCCGCATTGAGCGCGTCGCTCTTCCCACCGTTCTCTTTGTCTACGACGAGTAACTCCTCGTACGTCGTCGAACGATACACCGCGTGGATCGGCTCGCTCGGAATATCGAATGGAATCTCTGCCTCACCCCGTTCGAGGTCGAATTGTTCGATCAGTGCCGGCAGGGTCCCGTCTGTCGACCCGTCGTTGACCACGACGACTTCCATGTCGGGGTAGTTCAATGCGAGCATCGACCGGAGGCTTTCGACGATTGTCGCTTCCTCGTTGTATGCGGGAACGATCACCCCGACCCCGGGATACGAAGGAGTGTCGAACGCTCGAAACGGCGGGTCATAGGATGCCTCACGGACGTCTTCTTGCAGTTCCCGGAGCGCGAGACCGTGTATCAGGAAGTAGAACGCGTTGACCAGCGCGTAGTATCCGACGACAACGACACCACTCGCTGCCAGCATGGACACCGCGAGGTGTTGAATCGTGTGCATGGATCACCTCGCGGTGCTCGTGGAGGCCGCAACGTTCTGACCCGTTCGAGCGCGTCGCTCGTATTCGTGGATCTCGCGTACCCACTCGAACGCGGGCCGTGCTCGTGGCGGGAGCGCCGAGATCGCCAGGGTGTCGTTGCCGGTATGGAGCGCACGTGCTGCGGCGACGAGTGCCCTGTCGTCCGCTTCCTCCGCAAGTGCCGACAGGATGGTGGTACGGGCCTTCTCGGTTCGCCATTCACCGAGCATCTGGTATACGCTCGAACGCACTGTCGGGTCGCCATCGTGAATGATGCGTTTGAGGGGTGTATTCGCCCGGATCCTCGCGTTCCAGCCCACCGTTCCGAGGGTGCGAGCCGCTGCTGCACGGACTGAGCCGTCAGGGTGATCGAGTTGGTCGACGATCCACTTGAGACGGTCCGGCTCAGCGGGCGTGCCTACCGACCGGACGACGAGTAACACCTGCGCCAGGAGGTCCGAATCCCATGTCGACGCGGAGGCAGCTACTCGATCGAGGAACGTCTCCACGTCACGTTCCGCGAGCCGATAGAGCGTGTCGACACCGAACACACTGAACGGCTCGTTCGCATCCTCAAGGAGGATCGAGAGGCCGTACTCCGCATCGGGCTGGTCCGCGGCATAGACCAACCGTGCGACCGCGACACGTTCTGCCGTGGTCGACGGCTCGTAGCTCCTGTCGAGTATCTCGTCGGTCGGATCTCGAAGTAGCGTCAGCCAAGTAAGGGCCTGAAGCCGTACGGATTCGCGACCTGAGCTCAGATTGCGTCGCGCTCGTGCGGGGATCCCCAACGCCACACTCAACTCACGGAGTGTCTCGGCATCGCTTCCCTCTACCTCTCTCAACGTCGAATCCAACACCGACTCCAGCACAGACCGTTCCACTCGGGAGAGCCTGCGTACCCAGGCATCCCACTCGGAGTCTCCGGGGCTATATAATCGATCGAGAAGACCTGCACGGAGGGTATCATGGACGCGTTCGCGGCGTTTCCGTCTCCGGGCCGCCGCTATGGATCTCCCAAGAGTTAGAATCACAACAGAGAGGAGCAGTGAGCAAAGAACCACTCCGATAATACCGATAATCTCCCCGAGTAGATCGCTGAGCGCGACTGACCGGCTCGGAACTTGGCTGACGACGCTCGCCTCCGGACATGACAGCTCACTCATTGAGGTGTCTCCGAACGCGTGCGACCAGTTCTGCGGGGCTGAACGGTTTCGTCATGTAATCATCGGCACCGGAGTCGAATCCACCGAGGACGTCCTCCTCTCTCCCTCTCGAGGTCAACATGATGACCGGCGTGTCGGAGTCGACCCCGGCATCGCCGGCACGGATCCGACGGAGGAGTCGTTTCCCGTCGAGCCGTGGCATCATCACATCCACGATTATCAGGTCCGGATCGACGTCACCCTCGACGAGCGCGTTCGTCGCCTCCATGCCATCGACAAACACCTCGATCTCATACCCCTCGCGTTCGAAGCGGTATCGAAGGAGTTCCCGGATCGTTTCGTCATCGTCCACTGCGACGATTTTCCGGGCCACTGGGTGATGATTACCTTCGGTATACAATGGTTTATCGAAAGCAGTGAACGTACGGGAGGCAAATCAGACTCGTTCGATATATAATAAAACGTTAGGTTCATTTATAAAAGAGGCGAGATCGATGGCCCCCGGCTTTGAAGTCTTGAAGTTGACACCCTACTTCGTTTGGTATCCGCGGGACAATGTCAGTCTCCGGCGGGTTGACCTAGTTCGACAGAAATATCCGCGATATCGTGAACCGCGTTCGATATCTCCGCGTATGTCGCACGGCGAAATGAATCCATACCCTACCGATCGATCTGACACATGAAAATAGTTTCTCAGCGTTATTTAAATAGGACCCTACCGGTCCAAAGAGTGACCAAAGGGAACGAGTAGGCCGGATAAATACTCGACAAGGTGCGATACGACCGATAGACTGCGATCGATCGACCACCAATTGTATGAAATACTGTTGGTGTCTCGCTAAGGTGTTTGACAAGTGTCGAAGTGGTTCCGTGAAACACACGGCTTCCGACGTGCAATGTGACGCACTCCACCGAGCCGTCTCTTGACTGCGCGAACCGAACTCCCGAACACTGCTGTTTCGACACGTCGTCCACGACTCGGTTCGGAGCCTCTCGACGGACCCCTCACTCTTTTCGGGTATTCACCGTGACCCGGAGAGTGACTTCGTAATCCCTGTCAGGAAGGTCCGACAGCTGGCTTGTGCCGTGTTCTGGGACGAGATCTACACGGATCCCGAAGGGGATCGATTCGCCCGGCGAGAGGACGCCGTCCGCGACGTTCGGGTGTGGGCTTACTGCCAGGAGGTCGTCGCTGGACTCGCCGCTCCCATCGAGCGGTTCGCTACCCGCGGTGACGGCCAGCGCCGCCTCGATGTCGGAGAGCACCTCCGACCCCAGGGTATCGCTCTCGGCCTCGAAGGCGAAGTAGATCCCGTCGAGGTCCATCGTGCCGGCGTTGACCACCTCGATGATGTCCTCGAATCGGGTGATGGCATGCTGATTGACCCCCTCCTCCTCGCCGCCGGGGGTGATCGCCGTTACGCGTCCCCCGTCGGTCGTCTCCACGTGCACTGGCGGATCGTTGGCCGCCCGAAGCTCGATCAGGTCGGGATAGACGACGGTGAAGGAGGCTGACGCCGCACTCGATGTCGCCGAGAACGCGGCTGCGGAGCTTACGACCCCGGCACTGATAAAGGCGCTTCCGATTCCAGCGATGAGTTGGCGACGGGTGAGCATTCGATCATCGTGTCCGCGATTCCGGGGTTCGCCCCTCGTTCATCCCAACGGTGTCTCGAATTACAGATCGAATTCTCGACGGTGACTACTCGCTCGTCGGGTTCGCGACGGCTGTGACCTCATTCACCAGTTCCTGCCGTTCGGATGCGATGCTACCATCGGTAGCGTTGTTCGCGTTCGTGAAGTTCCCCGGGGCGGTGTTATAGTGGTCTGTCAATGCACTAGTGCTCCCGTTGAATTTCAGATCGACCTGTTTAGTATTAGCGCCACTGACTTTGAGGGGATTATCAATGCCGAGGTCAGAGAACGAGATATTCGATAGATCCGTACCTGACCCGGGCTCTGCGTCGGGGACCCCTGAAATCACATCGCCTCCGTTTTCAAATTTGAAAACAGAGTTAATATCCGATGTTGTGATTTTTCCTCCATTTCCGACGAAACTTGCGAATCCGGTAAAGGCGAATCCGACGTTGTAGGGAACAGAATCGTTGTTAACGACTTCAATTATTTTTGAGAACGTGTTGCTCTTCCCCGTCACGCCGAATACCTGAACGTTCACCATCCCCTGCCCGTTATCTTCGACAGCGGCTTTGGGGAGCTCGTTAACATCGAACTCATCGATGGTACCACCACTATACAAACCATTTTTGATGTCGGAACTACTACTGACGCCGTTACCGACATCCAGATCGAGGTTCGCGTCCGACCCTTGAGTAACGATCGACATCGTCGCCTCGCTACTGGACGACGTCGCGCTGAACGCGCCCGTACCGAGGGCCGTTCCGGTTCCGATCGCGAGCGTTCCGACAGCCGTGATGAGGTTTCGCCGTTTCATTGTGTTCGACTTCAGGTCATTTGTTTGATACCGTAGTGAAAACGGTATCGGCTGATTACGCCGACTCCGTCGCGACGATCGTGAGGCCGCCGGTCGTCGCGCTGGTATTGTTCAGCGTGCTGTCGGTGGTGTCGACCTCGACATCGAGCTCGACCGAGTTGCCGGACTGAACCGTCTGGGTGCTCCCCGACGAGATGCTGGAGTCGTCCGGGCTCACGTAGAACGTCACCACGGCGACGTTGTTGCCGTTCTGGTCCGTTAGCAGCAGCGAGGCCGACCCGTTCGCGCTGGGATCGCTTCCGGGCGCGGTCGTCGAAACCCCGACTAGCGCGCTGCTCCCGTCGGCGGCGTTGTTAGTGATGCTCACCACGCCGTCGATCGTCGTAACCGCGTTCTGGTTGAACCCGCTGCTGCCTCCGCCGGCGAGGTCGATAGTGAGGGTACCCCCGTCGCTGTTCGCCGGGACGTACTCGTCGTCGGCGGTGATCTGCAGGAACGCGCTTGCATCTCCAGCGGTTTGAACGTCGACCGTCCGCTGAGCGCTCACCGTAGTGAACGCGCCTGTGCTCACGAGGGCGCCGCCGCCCCCGACCGCTGCTCCCAGTCCGATCAGGATGTTCCGTCTGCTGAGTGCCATGGTTATGTGCTCCCTTGACGCAGCCGGTCTGCGTCTCTGTCTCCGTAATAGATCCCTACCATCTTTGTATTCAGGTGCTTGAACGCCGTTCAAGCTCGGTGAGAACTCCGAAAGGTGAGCTTGTACGTCGCTTGTCGCCGGCGCCAGAGATGTCGAATAAGTGGGGACCGTATTCATTTTAGGCGCAAACCTCCTCTATCTCAAAGAGCAACGCGGGAGATGAAGCGACCGGGTAACGCAGTGGAGTGGGACAGTCTACTCAGTTCTGGGTTCAAGTGCGCTCCGATTCCCGTTGCACAGACGCAGAGACCGTATCAAGCGTTATATTCTCCCGTCGACAACTGCATCTGTGAGGCTTTCAGGGATCGTACAGAACGCTTTCGTGGTGCTTGTGCTGCTCGCAGTCGGGGCACTGCTGTTCGGGCAGATGATGGGCCAACCGATCCTCTTGGGGTATGTCGAAACCGGAAGTATGTCCCCGACGATGGAACCCGGCGATGGGTTCATCGCGATCCCGTCGGTGATCGCGGGAGAGCCCGAGGTCGGCGACGTCGTTACGTTTAGGGCGGAGGAGCTGCATGGGGGTGGACTCGTGACCCACCGGATCGTCGGCCGATCTCAGGCCGGATATATAACCCGCGGAGACGCCAATCCGTTTACCGACCAGTCGGGAACAGAACCACCTGTCTCAGAGGATCAGATCGTCGCCGTTGCATTGGAGATCAACAATCAAATCGTCGTGATTCCCAACTTGGGCGACGCGGTGTTGGGTTTTCAGAATATCATCAGTTCCGCAGTAACCGCTATCGGCATCGGGTCGCTCGTCGGTGACGGTGCGCAGTCGCTCGTCTGGATCGGTATCGGCGTTATCGGGATCGGGTTCGTCGCCGACATAGTCTCAAGCGATCGTTCCTCCGGCCGGCGGACACGACGACGCTCAGGTTATATAAAAAATACTACATTTCTACTCGTATTGATATTAGTCGTTCTCACGCCGGCAACGGCAAGTATGATTGTTCCTTCCGGTACGACGACGTTCGATATTGTCAGTTCGGAATCACCGGGGGGGAATCCGCTCGTCGTTGGTGTCGGTCAAGAAACATCTGTTGAGTATCAGGTCTCAAATGGCGGATACATCCCGGTGCTGACCGTGATCGAATCAGACAGTCCCAGTGTCTCGATATCTCAGCAGGTACTGTTCGTTCCAGGCAAAACAGAGCGGGTGACGATGCTTAGCATTCGGGCCCCCGATCAGACCGGAGTGTTCACCAGAAGTATCACCCAATGGCAGTATCTTCCGATCCTTCCACGGTCGATCATTCTGGGGCTCCACGCTATCCATCCGCTTATAGCGGTCCTAACTATCGATCTCGTGCTGCTACTCGGGGCGGTCACTGCCGGGCTCTTGGCCGTCGGAATCGGACCTATCCGATTCCGGTCGGCCGGAAGAGATATTTCGACAGTGCAACGAATAAAGCGTAAAATGTTTTGAATGTTTCTTGCCCGGCCATTCGATCGGGAAGCTGTCGTTCGTGGTTCGGATTGGAAGGAGATCTGAGAGTGGCGGTCTAATTTAAATATCTAGCCAGTCGTCGGCCTGGATTCCCTCGAGAGCGTAGTAGTAGATCTCGGTACTGTCGATAACGGCGTACGCGTCGATTTCCGGGTCATGAATCACCCGTCGATTCGTGTCGATAGCGACATCTACGAGGTCTTCAAGCGTTAATATAGATATATATTGTTTTTCGGCATTGGTTGGGAACTGGCCTCGCGAGATCCACTCCTCATGCTGATCGTGGACGATTCGGGTTTTCAGGAGTTCGGTGTCTGCCCGCTTTTTTATCCGACTTGTCACAGTCGCGAGACCGATTATCAGTAGACCGATAATGGCGATCGAACCGTACTCTATAGGACTCGGCTGGCGGGTGATCTGCCGTTCCACCGTCGTCGATTCCGTTCGCTCCGCAGAGAGTTCGCCGTCGATATAGTACGCTTCGCCGGTGATCACGAACGGAACTGTCGATCGAAGTCTCCCTTGGTATCGTTCCGTTTGGTACGTTACATTTAATTGTAGTCGGAGTTGGAACTGTCCCGTATTCTGTACCTCCTCGAGAAGCGCTGCGAGTTCCTGAGATACCGCGGAGATGTTCAGGTGGCTCGAAGTCGTTACCGTACCGTCCCTGACGGTCTGATTTCTCTCGACTAACGTTCGTGTCTGGCGATAGAACGGTGCTCCATCACGAACGCCGACGATCTCGAACTGTAGTCGTTGCTGGACTTCTACGGGTGTTCCAGCCGGGACGGTCGTGTTCACCTCAAAAGAGAATACTGGTGTCGCAAACAGAAAATACACAGACCGGTTTTCTAATCGCTCTCCCTGATCGTACAACATCGTGGGGCGAGTTACGACAGCGCTCGAATCGACGTGACTACTGAATGTCTGGACATTAGTTTCTTGAGTAACTGTTTGCGTTGCCGGCGTCGCATACACGTATCCCGCCGTTATCAAACAGAACACGCCGACAACAAGGAGAAGGCCGGCTACAGCTCTATGATTCTGGCTGATAAACAGCTTCACTCGGTCTTCAAACGCCATCGAAATTCAATAATCCGGGGTAGACCATGGTTACAGGAATGCGAGCGTCAGTCATCGCGGTGAAGGTACTGACAACTGGAACAAAATACTGTCGTCGCCGGTCGAGAGAAATAACTTCATATGGGAGAGGGGGAAGTCTACGTGGAACAGTTTTGTACAATACCGGTCATATCTGCTGGAAACAAGGCACATAGGAGGAATTAAGTGTTCACGTAAGTCTCACTTACTCAGAAGATGGACACGCGAGCTGATGAGATACTCACTCGTAATCAGTGGGATGAAGAACTATCGCGTGATGAAATATTTGATCTTATCAGTAACAGTCGCCGTCGGTATACG
Organism: Halobaculum sp. EA56; assembly: GCF_051195075.1. Taxonomy (NCBI): domain Archaea; kingdom Methanobacteriati; phylum Methanobacteriota; class Halobacteria; order Halobacteriales; family Haloferacaceae; genus Halobaculum; species Halobaculum sp. EA56. Next base: position 147,000 of record NZ_JBNTJX010000007.1, on the reverse strand, counting down.
ATTCAATACTGCAAGGAGGCCGGTGGAACGGTGTCACTTTCCGAGTTAGCCGAACATGTCGCCGCGTTGGAGCACGACAAAGGCATCTCGGAGATCACGTCGGGTGAACGCAAAGCGGTCTACACGTCGCTTCAACAGACGCATCTTCCCCGTCTCGACCGTGCAGGAGTCGTGGAGTTCGAGGACGGCAGTGTAGAATTAACCGAGCGGATCGAGCGTCTTGATATTTATCTCGATATCGTTCCGGAAGGATCGATCCCTTGGGGAGTGTACTATCTCGGACTTTCCGTTCTCTCAACAGTCATTCTGGCGGCTCTTTGGTTAGACTTTATTCCGGCAGGATTGGCACCGGAGCTGCTGTATCCGACAATAATTGTCGCCATTTTTCTATTTTCTTCTATATATCATACGTATCTCAATCAACGGTATCGGATCGATGAATTCGACCGATCGTTATAAAAAAGCTGAACCAGTCTCTACGTGGGTTATCCTTGGGAGTATCGCTCTCCTCTCACTCTCGAAGGAGTTGATCTTTGCATTCATCTTCAAGTGGACGGCCTCCTTTCACCAAAGGTTTCTCTGTATCGAACTACACGACGACTCCTGGTAATCTCAATAATAATTAACAAACTGGGAGCCACCGTGTAGGCAAGATGGCGTTCTCATTACAGTTCGGTCATCCGTTGGCAACCTGTAGTCGCTTCGGTCCCGGCTCGACTACGAATATCCGAGCCACCTGGTTGTAAGAAAAGTACGAGGATAAAACCTTGCCGTCCGCGTTTCATATCCGTGAATTTGAGGTTATACACAACAGATAGATATTGAGGTTGAATTGGGGTCCGCTTGGACGACGAAGGCCCCCACACTTTCCCTTAGCGGGCGATACTCAGGTCATGGCGACACGGTAGACAAAACACGATCCTCGGCCCGAGCATGCTTGTCCACCGTGATATAAAAGAGAGTCAGGCGATGACATGGCCCGTTCCCAGACGCGGGAACCGTTAGACAGATGCAATCACCGCCGTATCTCTGAAACGAACGAGATGTACGGTGGAGGCGGCTACCTCGTCCGATCGGTCGCTGAACACGCTACACCGCTCGCGTGGCCGACGTATATTGCGCACATCGCTATCGCCTGCGCCGGACTGCGTTCGGAAGACCTGAAGTTACAAACTGGGACGCCGGACCGCTCGCTGCCCTGTATCAGAGTCTTCGCCTTTCATAGCCGGGAGAATGTCAACCGGCCCTGACAGTCCCCTGCGACGGCGATCCGATGACTCGGACGCCGCTCGGACTGTACACGACCGTGTTATCGCGGTCGGCGATGACCGCACCATCGACTGCCAGCGTCGCCGATGCTCGGTTCAGCGTAATGGTCGCCTGGCCGTTCATCGAGGAAATTCGTGTCCCCGCGATCGTGACGTTTCCTGTTGCAGTGAGCTTGATCGCTTTGTTCGTCTTGATAACCGCGCCGTCGGCGTCCAAGTTAGCCGTCGATTTGACGGTAATCTCGCCGTTCTTACTCTCGACGGAGGCGTACCGGAGAGAAACAGGACCGGACTCGCTGGTGATTTTAATCTCCCTGTTCGTCGAGATCGTCGCACTTTCAGCATCAATGTGGGTCGCCTTGAGCGTGATCGCGCCGTTCTTCGACGTGACGCTCGCGTCGCTCAGGGTGAGCGTGCTTCCCTCGGATTCGAGCTTGATTTCCCGGTTGGTTGAAATGGTCGATTTGGCTGCGTCGATAGAGCGACCCTTGATCGTGATCGCACCGTTTTTTGATTCGATTCGTCCGTTCGGGAGTGAGAGAGAACCGCTTTCGGCGGTAAGCTTGATCTCACGATTGGTGGTGATCGTCGACTCGGAGGTATCGACGGACGGTCCCTTGATCTCGATCTTGCCGTTCTCGGAATCGACGGTCGAACGACTGAGACCCACCGTACCTGACTTCGCTTCGAGACTGATCTTACGGTTCGACGTTATCGTACTCTCTGCTACTCGGATTGTATCGCCAGTGAGAGAAATCTCTCCGTTTTTTGTATCGATCGTCGCGTCCCGCATCGAAAGGCCACCGCTCTGGGCGGAGAGTGTGATCGCGCTGTTACTCACAAGTGTTGCTTCTCCGATAGTTACTGTTTTCGCCGAGATATCGACCTCTTGATTACGGTAATTAATTCGTCCACCGTCCGCGGCAATAACGAGGTGAGCGCTCTCGTTTTCGAAGGACGCTAGCTCGTTTCGGTCGACCGTTACCTCCCCGCTATCGTAGGAGTAGTCGTGATCCGAGTCGATGTACGCAATGGCGCTACCTGGCGGCCCCCTCGGCGCGGGGGGTGCGTTTGGGCCGGATCCTCCGGCGGAGCAATCGTACTCGAATGTGGTCTCGAGTGTTGCGTCCCTGACTGTGGCAGATCCAGTTTTCGCTTCGATTACTGTGACTTCCAGTGTAGCAGTTCCCGAACCACTATTCTGTGATGAGCAGGCGACAGTGATCCCGTGTCGGGACCCGCGTGAAACGGTCACCGTATTCGATGATTGTTCGACTGATACCGTATCCGATCGAACCGTCGCCTCGTACTCGATTGTCATCGACGATTGGAGGTTGTTCGTAAGATAGGCGACAACAGATCCGTCCCCCGAACCCGACACTTGGTTTTTAGCTCCTTGGAGCGCGACGAACGCCTCGCTATCACTAGCAACTGAGACATCGACGGGTCGATCGCCGGCGATCGTACCGTAACTCCCCGTTGGAACGACGCTAAACGCCAACCCTCCGATGATGAGTATGACACCGAGGTACCACAGTGATCGGGACATTCAATCCTCGGACCCTGCTTAGTCTAAGCCTGTCTGACCTCTTGTACGCTTCGGAGCCACGAAAGACACAGGTGCGAGCTAATTCTACTTTTTAATCAGATATTTATACAACCACAGTATGAGAATATATACTTTATTATCTCAGTGTCAATAGGCAACGCTTTTTTAACTTCGGAGCAACTCCTAGGGTCAAGTGTATCGATGAATATGGCTGACGACTCCTGGGACGATCGGGACCTGGATCCCTCGGCTGATTCGTTAGAGGAGTGGTTGGCCGATCAAGCTAAGCGGGAGGGCGTTTCTGAAGAAGAACTCTTTCAGCGATTACTCTCATCATACTGGACTCTTAATGAGGTAACGCAGCTACTGCAGTCTGCCGATGAAGACAACCTGTTCGGTGGGTCGTCCGACAGAGGACCCCCATCCTCGAACACTCAGACGGGGGACAAACGATCGTCATCGTCTCATCAACGAGAGAGTGAATCGGACGTAGGATCTCAGTCGGACGAGGACTTTAACGAGCGACTCGGCCTGCTTGAAGCGAAACTTGAAGCCCAGATCGAACGGGGGACCGAGTTGGAGTCACAGCTCCGAACGGTAGTAGACCGCATCGAGGCGTTCGAAACGGAAATAGCCGAACACGAGTCGGCAACTCTATCTGAGTTACGACAGTTCAACGAGGAACTAGACGCGATAGAATCCGAGGTCACAGACGAGCAGGCACGGATCGAATCTCGACTCGACAACGAATTTGAGGATCTCGAGACGATCCTCGACCACCTGCTTACGACGACAGATTCCCTTGAGTCCCAGATCGATCGAATTGAACGACAGCAACGGTCGAAAACGGACGCGCTCCAGTCAGCACTTGAGGAGTTACAGGTTGATCAACTACAACTGCAGCGAGTGATGCAGGACGCAGCGGAGATCGACACGACGACGGCAACTTGTGACAACTGTGAGGAGACGATCGATCTCCCGTTACTTACCACCCCCGAGTGCTACAATTGCGGGCGTCGGTTGACCGGGATTGAAGAGGAAACCAAGTGGTTCCTGTTCGGGAACCCAGTTGCTCAAACGACCGAATCGAGATCAGATCGTCGGAATCCCCCTGAACCTGTACAGGAGGAAACGTCCCGAGGACACGGTAGTCCTCACACCCAGACATCAGAGACGACGGAGCATTCGTCCGACGACAGACATCGGCTTGATATCAATCCCGGTGGCGAAGATGAGCTATCGACAACCGGGAACCAATCCGACCCGATAATGGAAGAGGGCGACTCCTCCGAGGAGCGTCAGGAGCGATCGATGTCCGGTCAGCTTCCTGAAGATATTCAGAAGCGACTGGACCCAAACCCCTCGGACGAGGTACGTCACAGCGAGGAAGAAGATACTGAAGACTCCAAACTGGTCGACAGTTTCGATTGGCAGGAGTTTGAGTAACTCGTTTCCAAGATTCCTTGTCCAGTATTAAATCATTAGTGAGGCGAAATCTGACCAGAACAAGATTCATTTTTGAGGCGTCAACCATTCGCCATCGATAACCAGAACTGAGGAATCGACACGACCGAGGACGGCACGGTCGTCGTCGGCCTCCTGTGCGTCTCAAAGTGGTAGTACACCCATCGGTGTGTACGACGATATTGCCGACGCCGTAGACCGGCTGACGGAATAGGACGAAACAGACGCGAGTTCAAGTTACTGCCATGGGAACGACTGGTACTGTACGTTCAACGCCGAGTACGGCTCCGACACGTCGGGTGAGACGTCCATCGGTATCGAGGTTGACTTCGCTTCGAGCACCTATCTGTGTGGGTGACAAAGAACAGCGTCGAATCGAAGACTTGAATCAAGACGTTCGTCTCGGAGCGTCGGGCCGCGAATCTGCTGGCACAGATTCGCTGGCGTGACGGCGTTTATTGCCCGCGCTGCCGTGCCGAATCACGGATTCGGCAACGGCAGCTATCGCGTGTTTCAGCGATATCTGTGTAAGGATCGCGACCGCACGTTCAACAATCAGACGGGCACGGTGTTCGAACACTCTGCGGTCGCACTCAGAAAGTAGTTCCTCGCGGTGTATACGTACATCCGCTTCAACACGAGTCTCAGACAACTAGACGTGGAGATCGGCGTTTCGTACAAGTCGATCTATCGGCGCGTCCAGCGCTTCCTGCGAGCGCTGGACGCGCCTCCACTACAGCTCGAAGGTCCGGTCGAGGTGGACGAACTGTACGTGGAAGCCGGTCTCAAGGGCCGCGAGCGCGACGGCTCGTCGCGCTCGCGTGGTCTGTCCACGCGCGGACGTGGAACGCACGCTGGGGACAAGCCACCCGTGTTCATCCTCGCGGATCGCGGGAGCGGGAAGCGGTACGTCATTCCGGCGAAAGCCGCCACTGAATCGGCGATTCGACTCCTGCTGGCCGACCGCCAGCAGGAGTCGCTAACCGTCTATATCGACGGGTTCCGGGCGTACGATCCGCTTGAGGAGGACGACGCATTCACTCGTGAATACGTCGTCCAAGCGAGGGTGAGTACGTCGATGGAGCCGTTCACGTGAACACCTGCGAGAGCCACGCGTCGCTGACGCGACGGTGGCTCTCGCCGCATCGGGGTGTCTCCAAAGACAGACTTACACCGTATCTCCGAGCGTTTCAGCTCCGTCGTGAAGTCTTCCGGAACCCGGGTGAAGACGCGCTCAAAACCATCCTCGAAACTGCGCTGTGACTCACCAACAATCTACGCCACAAGAGCGCCCTTGAAAGGTGGAAAGGCTCTATTGACGGGACTACCCGCGCTGGAAAGCACGTCCTCGATCACAACTGGATGGTGACCTTCGACGTTCCACGCGAAAGCGTACTTGAGAACTGAGGAAGCACGCCACTTGAATATTCCCTTGAGAATTCCTCGTCGTTTAGATTAGGAGGATATCGATCGGAGCCGCCTCTCCTACATCCGGTCTCACTCGAGTGATAAGGATCCCTGTTCGTCGAAGTCGAGAACGGTATCGAACAGGGAGACGAATGTCTGAACGATCTCGTTTGCGTGTCGATCCGGATCGAAATGATAGTGCGCTCGCGCACCCGTCGAGTCGACACGTCCCAAGAGAACGTGCAAGAACCGAAAAACACGTTGGTTGTCCTTTGCCGCGTTGATCAGATCTGATATGGAATGCACACAGAGAACCGTCTGATTCGGAGAATCTTGGCGAGCGCCCATTGCCTTGCTCGTCAGGATACCGATCCGCCGGAGGTCTGTCGGGTCCGATATTCTTTTAATTGAGATATCCGAAAATTCCTCGTGCTTATCCTGTCGATCGTAGGTCTGAACATATATCACTGAAATATCACTAATGGGGTTCGTAATATAATTCTGAAGAAACGAAAGACGCTCGCTAGGCGACTCATTGACCAGCAACAGAACCAAATCAACCTTCTCCTCCGGCCGTGCGGCCATCAGTCTCGAACAGAGACTCTCCTCGGTCGCACAGTTGGCCGGACCCTTTATTAATACATTAGATGCACCATCGATCAATTCGAGGACGGCTTCGGTTTTAGCGTCCGTTGTCGGTGCCGTGGCGTTCGTATCGCCTCCGTCAACGACATCCCATTCCTCGCTTTCAGTATTATCAACAGAGGGATCTGCGGTGTCCTGTGTGTTGGCCGCACTCTTTTGTCGGACTGAATCCGCTAGACTGGCAAGCGACCGCTCCTGTCGGTCGGACTCTTGGGCGTTTTCGGTCGAACTATTTCGAACCCGATCGGCCAGGTGGGAAAACGACGAGCGACCGGATTCATCCTTAGAGTCGTTCGACTCATCCGACTCTTCATCACCGTCTGGGGCCACGTATACACGTCTCAATCCTGCAGTAAATATTGATCCGTTCGATGTCCGACTGCCTCTGGGAAAGAAACGATCTCGACCGAAAATGGTATACTATCACTCAAAATGCAGCATCGCCCCGGTGTAATCTGTGCGTAGTAAACTCAAAAGCGGCGGTGTCCCGCATGTGAGACAACTTTTCCACTGCGCTACTCGATCACTTCACTCTCTAAATTCCCCCCTGAGGAGAGACTTAACCTCTAAATCCAGTATCATTGTCGACACGAGTGCACAACAGTAGTTACGGGTCCCGACTCACAGCAGCAGCCAGATGGATACGTTATCGGCGATCAGCACCGCGTTCTGATACGCGGCGTATGAGTAAATCATGGAGAGGGCTCCGTACGCGCCGAACCGCAGGCATACTGTGGCCGTTTCGGACCCGGTCTGCCGATACAGTTCGCATCCACCCAACTCGACGACGGCGGTTGTACAAAACACGATTATAAATCCGAACACGACGACCCCAACCACCGTGCCCATGCTCTGAAACACGCTCGCTGCGATCGGGTTGAGCTCGGTGATCCCCGGAATGAACAGCAGCCCTACAGCTGTCGTCACCACGTCTGCGATCTTGCTGACGACAAGGAGTGTTAAACCGGACACAAGAAACGTCCTGTTACGGCGATCGATCGTTCGAAATCGTGTCGGTTGATGATCTCTGACTCGCTGTGACACGCACCCACACCATTTCAATTGGATGTACAATCTCAGTTGAATGTTTCTATCACATCTGTGGTATGCTATTCCCGTTCAGTTCGGCCAGACACCGCCAGGCGTACATGGTCCGCAGCACCGCCGCCGCGTCGCCGGGGGCGAACACGAGGTCGTCGGTCGAGCGGACGTGCTCCAGGACGCGCCCCGAGGAGTGTTCCGGCGCGGCGGCGACCCCCGAGTCCGTCTCCTCGGCCCACTCCATCACGCGCAGGTCCGACTTCGAGTCGCCCATCATGCAGACGAAGGGGTCGTCGACCCCGAGCACGTCGAGCGACGCCTCGACGCCGGCGGCCTTGTGGAGGTCGGCCGCGGCGAGCTCGGCGGCGTCGGCGCGGTACAGCGCCACCTCCAGCCGGTCCAGCAGGCGCCCGGCCGCGGCGGGCACGTCCTCGGGCGCGTCGGCGCCGGCCCGGTCGAGCGCGCCGGCGATCTCCGGGTCGGCGTCCGCGTAGTACGCCCGCGCGGCGGCCGGCCCGTCGTCGACGTCGACCCGCTCGCCCACCGCGTCGCCGACGAGGTCGAGCAGGTGGACCATCGCCTCGTCGATCACCGCCTCGGCGTCGTCGCTGCCGGTCTCGTAGTTGGGCTTGAGCGTGACGTTGAACTCGTTGCCTTGGAGGTGACAGCCGCGCCGGACGCGCTCGGGCGCCTCGCGGAGGACGCCCTCCCGGACGTCGTCGACGACGCCGCGCACGTCGTCCGCGAGGTCGTCGTACAGCAGGCGCTTGGTGTCGGCGCCGCTGCCGGGCGTGAACACGCCGGCGCCGGCCTCGTAGACGACCGACACGTCGCCCGAGTGGACGAGTTCGTTGCCGAGCCCCTGGATGAGGAAGCCCTTCACGTTCTCGAGGGTCTGGCCGGTGCAGATCACCAGCGGCACGCCCCGCTCGGCGAACTCGGTGAGCAGGTGGAGCGTCACGCGGGGGATCTCGTTGTCGGTGTCGCCCGCCGAGCGGAGCGTCTCGTCCACGTCGAGCACGAGCGCGTTCGGCGCGCGGCCGTACTTCCCGTGGAGGTCCAGCGCGGTGAAGGAGGACTCGCGGTCGGCGATCGAGGCCACCTCCGCGAGCGTGTCGCCGCCGTCGCCGAAGGCGCGCTCGATGCGCTCGCGGCGGTCGGCGAGTTCGGCGTTCGCGTCGTCCCAGCTGTCGAGCGCGACGCGGGAGTCCAGCGGCGGGAACAGGTCGACGAACTCGCGGTACGCGCGGAGCGTCTCGGTGTCGAACTCGGCGTAGAGCTCGTAGAGCCGGTCGTAGAGAGTCATGTGCGGGTCGTTCGCGGGTCGCGGCAAAAGCGTCTGCGAATCCCGCACACGGCCCTCGCGGCGGCGGGGGGCCGCCGGCCGGACCCGCTCACAGTCGGAGCACGTCGTCCTCGGTGACGACGGCGTCGACGAGCCGCAGCGGCGTCGCGTCGTACCCGGGGTTGGACGCGCCGAAGCCGTCGGCCGGCTCGCGCAGCACCTCCGCCGGCGGCCGGCGGGCGTTCTCGAAGGTGAACCCCGAGTCGCCGACGAACTTCGCGGAGGCGCCGACGACGGTGAACGGGACGTCGCGGTCGGCGGCCGCGGTGGCGATGCCGTAGGTGCCGATCCGGTTGTACACGGTGTCGTCGATGAGGCAGTTCATCCCGACGAGGACGCGGTCGCACTCCGCGAGCACGTGCCCGGCGGCGCCGTCGACGATCAGGGTCACGTCGACGCCGTCGTAGCCGGCGAGCTGACGGGCGGTCCGGCGGCCGAGGAACCGCGGGCGCGACTCGGTCACGTACAGGTCGAACGACTTCCCCGCGGCGAGCGCGTGGTCGAGCGCCGCCATCACCGTCGAGGAGTTCTCGTGCGTCAGGAGCGTGTCGCCGTCGTCGATCAGGGTGGCGGCCTGTTCGCCCGCGCCGTTCTTGCTGGTCTTGACCCGCTCGACGGCGTCGTCGATCGCCGCCGACAGCCCCGCCTTCGCCGCCTCGACGTCGTCGGGCTCGGCGGCCGCGACGGCGTCGAGGACGCGCCGCTGGGTGGTGTACAGGGGCGCGTGCGACCGGTTCGCCTGCCGGAGCGTGCGGCTGTTCCGCTCCAGCGAGCGCTCGAACTCCTCGACGCTCCGGAACTCCCGGTCGAGCAGCTCGCCGAGCGCCTCGGCGGCGTCGACGGCGACCTGCGACGCGCTCTGTGTCTCCATCGCCTCGATCCGCCGGACGGTCTCGTCGATCACGCCCGGACGTTTCGGCCAGTCTGTAATGATTCCACAGGTCGCGGCCGGTCCGGCGCCGGGGCGGTCCGTCCCCGGGCCCGCCGACTCCGCCGCCCCGCCGGCGGCTACCGGGCGCGGCGACGCTGGTGGAGCAGGTAGCCGACCGACGCCGGCGGGAACGCGAGCGCGATTAGCGCGTACGGCCACCGGACCGCGCCCATCCCGCCGACGGTCGCGGCCCTGACCCGGGCGTCCTGCAGGAGCACGGCGGCGACGCCGGGGGCGACGACCAGGGTGGACGCGCTGCGGACGAGCGCCCACGGCGACGTGCCGGCCGCGAGGAGCCGGGACTCGACGGCCGCGAGCGCGACCCAGGCGACGGTGCCCGCGAGGATCAGCGCGGTCCACGGCCACGTCTCGGCGGCGGGGTCCGGGCGGTCCTCGGGGTGGAGCATCGACGGCGGCGGCGACGACGCGGACACGGCCGCCCCTCGGGACCGCGGCGGCAAAAGCGGCCCGCCGGGGGACCTATGTGTCCGCGGGCCCTCGTGCGGATATGGCCGACCAGGACCGGAAACGCGAGACCGGCGGGATGCTGTTCGTGCTGGCCGGCGTCGCCGGCTTCGTCTTCCTGTTGACGATCGTCGTGATCTGGGCGTTCGCGTACGGGCCGCTGTCGTAGCGGGGCCGGGGCGTCGCGGGGTCGCCGCGGTCCGACTCGACGTCAGCGCCGCCGCCGCCGTTCCGAGGCGGTCCACTCACCTCACCCCGCTTCTCTCGGCTCACTCCTCGTTGCGTTCGTGGGCTCGCTCACTCCGTTCGCTCGTCCTCGCCCTCACCCTTCCCGTAGGAGCGCCCCTCGCGCTCGTCCGCCTTCAGCCGCCGGAGCGCCGCCACGGCCTGGCTCGCGTCGTAGCCGAAGAACACGTCCTTCCCGTACGCGGCGGCGACCTCGGCGGCGTGGTTCAGGTCGTCGATGTCGACGTTCACGGCGTACAGCTCCACCGAGAACTCGACGTCAAGGTCCGCCAGCCGGCTCTCGAACCCCTTGGCGATGGTCTCCAGCCAGTAGGTCGTCCCGTAGTGGGTGTCGTACAGCGGGACGACGAACTCGTCGACGTGCTCGGCCAGCGCCTCCAGGTCGAGGCCGGCGCGGTCGTACAGGTGGCCCGGGTACGGGTCGGGGTAGAGGGTGAGGTAGACGCGCCCGGGGATCCGGTCGGTCGCCTCGGCGACGAAGTCGGTGATCACCTCGGCGCGCCACGCCGCCCAGTCGTCGTGGTCGCTGTCCCGGAACCGGTCCTCGCAGCGGTCGCACCGGCAGTACCCCTCGCGGGGGAACCCCACGTCGTCGAGGCGGACGTCAGGGTTGACGGCGGCGCAGTCCTCGACGATCTCCAGCAGGCCGCGGCGGTACTCCCCGTGGGTGGGACAGATGTACGCCCAATCGAAGTAGGTCCGGTCGCGGGTGGCGGGCTCGCCGTCCGCGTTGACGGGCACCAGCTCCGGGTTCGCCTCGGCGGCGGCGTTGTCGCCGAAGCACGACACCATGTTGACGGCCGTCGCGAGCGGCTCGGCCGACCGCCCGGTGACGTCCTTCACCTCGTAGAAGCCCAGGTCGAACTCCGGCCACTCCACCTCCTCGGCGTTGCGGGTGACGACGCCGTACGCGGTCATGGCCGTCGTTGGCGGCTCGCGGGGGTACGTGTTTCGAAAGAAGGGGTCGTTCGGGCGCCGTGGTGGTCGGACTCCGACCGCTACTCCTCGGACTCGACCTCGACCTCGACCGGCTCCGTGTCGGAGCTGAACAGGACGTACAGGAGGACGACGACACCGAACAGGACGACGAGCTTCGTCTTTCCGGACATAGACGTCCGTTCAGCCGGCGGGCACTAATCGTTTCCGACCGGCGGGGCGTCGGCGGCACGGGTCGGCCTGCGGCCTCGCCGGCGCCCGAATCGCCCGCTCAGCCCCCGTCGCTCCCGGCGTCCGCGTCGTTCCTCCCGTCCTCGTCGCCCCCGGCGTCGCCTCCCGCCGCGGGGTCGTCGAACTCGTGGACCTCCGCGTCGCAGTCGACGCACGCGAGCACGTCGCGGGTCGGCGTGTCCCGGTAGCCCATCGTCCCGCCGCAGCAGGCGTCCTGCACGGTCCGCTCCGCGAGGTCGCCGCCGCAGTTCGGACACTCCGGGGTGAACAGTCGCAGCGGCGCCGCCCCCGGCGCGCGGACCGACTCGGGCACGCCGAGGCGCGCCATCGCGCGCACGGCCGCCACGTCGCCTGTCGCGTTGACCGGCCGCAGCCAGACGACGCCCCCCTCGCCCTCGACGGAGACGCCGTCGTACCTCCGTTCGCCGGTCGCCTCGAACGGCACGGCCTCGGCGGTCGCCGCCACGAGGTCGTCGACCGACCCGTCGCGGAGGGCCGCCAGCTCCTCGCGCCAGGCCGCCTCGAACTCGTCGGTGAGGTACAGCGCGCCGTCGTCGCCCTCCTCCAGCACGCCGGCCTCGAACATCGCCCCCAGCAACCGCTCCGGCTCCGGGTGGTCGGCGAGGTCGTCCGACTCGCGGCGGCTGTCGTCCGCGCGCCCGCCGTCCGGAGCGACGTGGTCGAAGTACGGGGCCAGCCCGAGTGCGGCCACCAGGCGGGGGGCGAACTCGGGCGTGCCGGGGACGACATATCCCCGGAGGTAGATGAGCGCCGCGCCGCCGCAGAGCACGAGCAGGGCGACCGGCCCCGAGACGGCGGCGGCGACCGCCGACGCCAGGAGGACCGCGGCGGCGTTGACGGCGGTACACGGCCAGCAGCGACGCTCGCCGGTGTACTCCGGGCGGCGCAGCGTGTCGAGCGCGTCCATGTCCCGCAGTGGCGACCCGAGCGGGATAGGGGTTTCCGATGCGTCACCGGTGTCGGGGCCGCCGCCCCGCGCGGCCGTCGCGGTCGGGGTCGGGCCGCGGCGGAACGCGACAGGGGAGCGGGGACGGCGGCGTCAGTGGACCGCGAGGTGGTCGCCGATGTCCTCGCGGACGATCTCCCCGCAGAACTCGCAGCGGACGCCGTCGGCGACGACCTCGAAGGCGGACTCGACGGGCTCGTCGGCGTTCGTGATGCAGTTGTGGTTCGGGCAGTGGAGCAGGCCGACGACGCGGTCGGGACGCTCGACGCGCTTCTTTTCGACCACCTCGAACTCGCGGACGATGTTGACGGTCGCCTCCGGCGCGAGCAGCGAGAGCACGTCCACCTCCCCCTGGCTGAGTTCGCGGTCCTCCACCTTCACCACGTCCTTCGTGCCGAGCTTGTCCGAGGGGACGTTCATGCCGATGGAGACGCCGACGCCCTCGCTCCCGTCGATGCCGAGGACCGCGAGCACGTTCAGCGCCTGCCCGCCCGCGATGTGGTCGATGACCGTCCCGTCGCGGATCTTCGAGATGCGGAGCTCGCGATCGGGCGAGTCGCTCATCGCGGGTCACCCCCGTCGGTCGCGGCGGCGTCCTCGCCCGGACCGTCCGGGTCGTCCCCGCCGAGGAGTTCGTCAAGCAGCGCCATCCGGACCGGGACGCCGTTGTGCGCCTGCGCGAAGTAGGCGGCGTACTCGGTGTCGTCCACGTCGGGCGCGATCTCGTCGACGCGCGGGAGCGGGTGCATCACGGTGAGGTCGTCGCGGGCGCGCTCCAGCGTCCCGGCGTCGATCCGGTACTCGCCGGCGACCTGCTGGTACTCGTTCTCGTCGGGGAAGCGCTCGCGCTGGATCCGGGTGACGTACAGCACGTCCAACTCCTCCAGCACCTCGTCGAGGTCGGTGTGTTCCCGGAGCCTGGCGCCGGCGTCGTGGAGGTCGTACTGCACCCCTCGCGGGAGGCGCAACGACTCGGGACTGACGAAGTGCATCCGGGCGTCGAAGTTGGTGAGCGCCGACGCCAGCGAGTGGACCGTCCGGCCGTACTTCAGGTCGCCCATGATCCCGACGGTGAGGTCGTCGAGGCCGGCCCGCTCGCGCATCGTGTACAGGTCCAGCAGGGTCTGGCTCGGGTGCTGGCCGGCGCCGTCGCCCGCGTTGATCACCGGGACGTCGACGAACTGGGAGGCGAGCTTCGCCGCCCCCTCGCTGGGGTGCCGGAGGACGATCCCGTCGGCGTACCCCTCGATGACGCGGACGGTGTCGGCCAGCGACTCCCCTTTCTTCACCGACGACGACTCGACGGTCCCCATGTCGACGGTGTCGCCGCCGATCCGCTTCATGGCGGTGTCGAACGACATCTTGGTTCGCGTGCTCGGCTCGAAGAAACACAGCGCGAGCAGCTGGTCGGCGTGGCGGTCGCCGACGCTCCCCGGGTCGTCGGCGAGGGCGGCCGCTCGGTCCAGGACGGCCTCGATGTCCTCCCGGGTGAGCTGGCCCGCCGAGAGGAGGTGGTCGTGTCGCATCACTCGATACGGCGTCGCCGGCTCCCTTCAATCGATCGGCTCGGGTATCACGCCGCTGTCGTGCGGTTTTGCACGGGCGTGCACCCCGACGGCGACGCGGTTACGAGATTCGAAGCGCCGGGGTCACCGGGGCGGCGGGTGCGCCGATCGGGGACGGACGCGCCGGCGGGACGGCGACCCGCCCCTCACGGCGAGGGGTCGACCGCCGTCGAGTCGAAGGACCCGGTCACGCGCTCGACGTCGCCGCCGCACTCCGGGCACGTCGACTGCTCCGCCGGGAACGCGCGCTCACAGACGGTACACTCGTAGTGGTACGGGTCGCTCGGCCGCATCCGGTCGACCGCGTCCCTGATCCTGGAGACGAGTCCCATCCTTCTCACCCCGACCGTGGGGGTTCGTTCGCTGTCACAATCGCGGTTCCGATCACTTGTCGTCCAGCACGGCCGGGGGTCGACGAGTGCGACCGCGGACCGACGCTCGATCGGCCGGGACACGCCGTTCGCCCGCCCGGCCACACGCGGTCCGCACCGACCGTCTCGGTCGTCGGACGGACGCGCCGGCGCCGACGGGGACCCGGACCCGGAGACGGGACCCGAGGCGGGTCCCGACGGCGACCGCGGGCGGCCGGTTCAACACACCGGCTTCACGTCGATGCCCATCCCCTCCAGGGCGTCCGCGTAGTCGTCGTAGGCGATCTGGATCACGTACTCTGCGACCATCCGGGCCCGCTCCCAGTCGTCCTCGCCGTCGCAGGCGTCGTCCAGCAGCGCCAGCCCGCGCTCCAGTTCCTCCCCGGTCTCCGCGCGGAGGTCGCGAAAGAGGTCCGCCCGCGCCTCGTCGCCCTCGTTGACGAAGAACGAGACGATCTGGAGGTGCGAGCGGTCGCTGACGAGGCAGCGACCCACGGTGCCGGCGGCGACGCGCTCGACGAGGTCCCCGCGGGCGCGGAGGTACTCGTGCATGGTCCCGCCGTCGGCCGGGTCGTGGTCGACGCCGAGGTCGGCCAGGGAGTCGAGGACCCGCTCGCGGTGCTCGCGCTCGCGCTCGGCCAGCCACGCGAACAGCTCCCGGCCGTCCGGCGACTCCTCGTCCTCGGCCCACGCGGCGAACGTGTTGTGGGCGGCGTGCTCGGAGTCGGCCGCGGCCCGCAGCACCGCCTCCGGCTCCAGCGTCGCGTCGGTCAGCGCGATGAGGAGCTTGTTCGAGCCGAGCCGCTCCAGCTCCGTCGCCCGCGCCGACTCGACGCGCTCGCGGAAGGCCTCGCTGTCCATGTCCGATCGGTCGCCGACGGCGGCGTTAACGTTTCCCCCGAGCGACACCACCGATCGCGTATGGCACGCGTCGACGCCTCGGAGATCCTGCCGAACGGGCACGTCCAGCAACTCGCCGCCGAGGGGGAGGTGACGCAACTGCATCGGGGGCACGCCTACGCCGAGGAGGGCGACACCTTCGAGATCGACGGGACGACCTTCGAGGTGACCGCGGTCGAGCGCCGGACGCTCGGCGACCTCACCGACGAGGACGCCCGGGCGGAGGGGTCCGAGGACCTGGAGGCGTATAGGCGACGGCTCGAACGGGTCCACGACGAGTTCGAGTGGGACGACGACAGCGAGGTCGTCCGCCACGCCTTCGAGCCCCGGGAGTGAGGCGGGGACGATGACCGACCACGGCGGCGACGGCGACGCCGGTGCCGGCGAGCCCGGTGTCGATCCGCCGGACGACGGCGGGCGCGACGTCGCGTCCGCCGACGGGCTCGCGGCCGGCGACGAGGTCGCCCCCGAGGACCTCGCGCGAGCGCTGCGGGCGGGCGGGTCCGTCTCCGTGCTCGACGTGCGGGACCGCCCCGAGTTCGAGGCGTGGCACATCGGGGGCCGCGGGGTGACCGCTCGGCAGGTACCACACGTCAACTTCGTCGCCGCGAACGCCCGCGGCGACGCGACCGAGCCGCTGCCGGACGACCTCCCGGAGCCGGTCGTCGTCGTCTGCGGGCGCGGCGAGGCCAGCGCCGAGGTGGCGGCGCTGCTCGCCGACGCCGGCGTCGAGGCGGCGAACCTCGCGGGCGGCATGGACGCGTGGGCCGAGGTGTACCTCGCGGAGCCGCTGGTCCGGCGCGGCGACCTCGCCGTGGTCCAGTACCTGCGCCCCTCCTCGGGGTGTCTGGCGTACCTCGTGGTCGCGGGCGCGGGCTCCGACCGCGAAGCCGTCGTGATCGACCCGTTGCGGGCGTTCGCCGACCGCTACGTCGCGGACGCGGCCGAGCGGGGGGCGACGCTCCGGTACGCCGTCGACACGCACGTCCACGCCGACCACGTCAGCGGGGTCCGGGCCGTCCGGACGGCGACCGACGGCGACGCCGCGGCGGCGGTGCCGGCCGGCGCGACCGACCGGGGGCTCTCGTTCGAGGCGACGCTCCTGGCCGACGGCGACGCGCTCCGGGTCGGGGACGCGACCCTGACGGCGGTCTACGCGCCGGGCCACACCAGCGAGCTGACCTGTTTACGGCTGCACCGCGAGGACCCGGACGCCGGCGACGTGCTGTTCACGGGCGACGCGCTGTTCCTCCGGAGCGTCGGCCGGCCCGACCTGGAATCGGGCGACGACGCCGCGCTGGACCTGGCCGGACGGGCGTACGAGACGCTCCACGAGCGGATACTCGCGCTCCCCGACGACACCCTGGTCGCCCCGGGCCACGTCGCCGACCTCGCGGACGCCCGCGGCGACGCCTACGCCGCGGCGCTGTCGGCGCTCCGGGACCTTGACGTGCTCTCGCTCGACCGGGAGGCGTTCGTGGAGCGGGTCGCCTCGGACCTGCCGCCGCGGCCCGCCAACTTCGAGCGGATCGTCGCGACGAACCTCGGGCTGGCGTCGATGGACGACGAGGAGGCGTTCGAGGCGGAACTCGGGCCGAACAACTGCGCGGTCTCGTCGGGCTGATCCCGGCGTTCCGAGTCGCGCTCACTCCGGCGTCCCCGCCGAACGGAACCGCATGCACACGCGGACGCCGCGGGGGTCGAGGTTGTCGATGTCGAGGTCGCCCTCGGACAGATCGACGACCCAGTAGATGACCCACAGGCCGAGCCCGGTGACGTGCTGGAGGGGGAGCTCCCGCGAGGCCGACAGCGCCGCCAGCTCCTCCTCGGGGATGCTCGACCCGTCGTCGACCACCTCGACGGCTGTCCAGGCGCCGTCGCGCTCGACACTGACCTCGACCGACAGCTCCCGCGTCTCGTTGTGCTCGGCGACGTTCTCGAGCGTCTCCCGGACGGCCGCCCGCACGTCGGGGTGCGTGACCGCCGTCGCGCGGTCGGGCGACGACAGCCGGACGTCGGCGTCCGGGTTCGCCTCCCGAAAGCGCTCGACCTCGGCGCGCGTCAGCCCGGCGAGGTCGGTCTCCACGGTCGACGTGTCGGCCCACAGGTTCGCGAGCGTCTGCGCCTTCTCCGAGAGTCCGTACACCCGGTCGGCGTGGTCGCACAGCAGCCCCAGTTGCGAGGAGATGTCGGGGTCGTCGGTCGACTCGATGGCGTTCGACGCCAGCCCCCGGATGACGGTCACCTCGTTGCGGATGTTGTGCCTGAGCACCCGCTGGAGCACGGTGAGCCGTCCCGAGAGCCGCGTCTGCTCGGCCCGTTCCCTCCGGACCCGCTCGACGTAGTACCCGACGACGGCGCCCGCGCTCGCGCCGAGGCTCCAGCCGATCGAGACGACGAACCAGCCCTCGCTGACCGGCTCGCCGCTGGCCGTCCGCGCCGCCAGGTACAGCGCCGACAGCGCCCCGACGACGATACCGGACCCGAGGCTCGTGGAGACGATCCGTCCGACCCGGTCGCGGTCGTGGCGCTCGCGACGGACGCGCGCCGCGACGAACGCCAGCGCGGCGGCGAACACGACGAGGATCGACGCCTCGGCGAGTTCGACGGCGAGGCGGTCGTCGTCGAGGAACAGGTGTGCGACCGCGAGGGCGAGGACCGTCCCCGCGAGGGCGACGGGGGCGAGCCGGGCCCCGCGTGAATGGGTCACGGTACGGCGTTTGCGGCACCGTGAGGAAACCCTTTCGGCGAACTTCGCGCGAATTAATCGTCGCCGGCGGCGGCCTCCGCCCCGTCTGTGGCGGCCGCGTCGTCCTCGATGCTCGGGGGGTACTTCCCGCGGTCGAGCTTCAGGTCCGACTGCGGGCGGGCCATGCACGTCAGCGCGTACCGCTCGGCCTCCTCCTCGGTGAGCGCGCGGGCGACGGCCGCCTGCTGGGCCACCTCGCCCTCGACGATCTCGGCGGTGCACGCGAGACACATCCCGACGCGGCAGGAGTACTCCTGGGCGATGCCCTCCTCGATGCACGCGTTCAGGATAGTCTGTGTGTCGGACACCTCGATCTCCTCGCCGGTGCCGACGAACTCCACCGTGTACTCGGTCATGGCTTCACGGTTCTCGGGTGCTCCCTTCTACGTTTCGCTCCGGTGTCCGCCGCCCCGCCGCGGTCGGTCCCGGTCGGCCGACACGATCCGGCGCGGCCGGCCCGCCGCCTACCGCCCCTCGAACTCGGGGTCGCGGTCCTCGACGAACGCCGCGACGCCCTCCGCGTGGTCGTCCGACTCCAGCACCGCCGCCTGCGCGCCCGCCTCGTGTTCGATCGCCTCGCCGATCGTCGCGAACTCCGAGCGAAGGAGCCGCTTGGAGGTCCGAAGCGCGACCGTCGGTCCCGACGCGATCCGATCGACCAGCATCGAGACGCGTGCCTCGAACTCGTCGTCGTCGACGGCGTGGTTCACGACACCCAACTCCTCGGCGCGTTCGGCGCCGAGCAGTTCGCCGGTGTACACCAGTTCCTTCGCGACGTTCTCGCCGACGAGTCGCGGGAGGAGATATGAGGTGCCGGAGTCGACCGCGAGGCCGACCTCGCGGAAACCGAACCCGATCTGTGCGTCCTCGTGGAGCGCGGTCACGTCGCAGGCGATCGCGAGGTTCGCGCCGGCGCCGAACGCCGGGCCGTCGACCTTGGCCACCGTCGGGAACTCGCACTCGTACACCCGCTTCACGCAGCGACCGATCTCGCCGATGATGTGGCGGACGGCGTCGTCGGTCGGGGCGTCCGTCTCCTGTCGCTCGACCATCGAGGCGATGTCGCCGCCGGCACAGAACGCCGGGCCCTCGCCCTCGACGACGACACAGCGGGCGTCGCCGCCCCGCAGGTCGTCGAGGGCCGCCTCGATCCCGTCGGTCATCGCCGTCGAGAGCGCGTTGCGCCGGTCCGGGTCGTTCAGGACGATCCGGGCGACGCCGCCGTCGCGTTCGAGCCTGACCGTCCCGTCCGAGAAGGTGGTCGCGTCGGACATACCGGGGCCACGCGGGGGCGGGGTATGGTCGTTTCCCCGGCCGCGGGCCCGACCCCGACCACGGCAGCGGTCGGTCGTCGCCCGGGACTCCCCGCCGGCGGGGTCGGCGACGGGCTCGTGACGGGGACCGGTCTCACTCCCCGCGGAGCTCGAACTTCTGGACCTTCCCGGTCGTCGTCCGCGGCAGTTCATCGACGAACTCGACCTCCCGCGGGTGCTTGTACTCCGCGAGGTTGTCGAGGCAGAACTGCTTGATCTCCTCGGGGGTCACGTCCGCGCCGGGGACGGCGACGACGAACGCCTTCACCGTCTCCCCGCGGCGCTCGTCGGGGATGCCCACGACGGCCGCGTCGGCGACGGCCTCGTGCTCGAAGAGCAACTCCTCGATCTCCCGCGGGTAGACGTTGTACCCCGCGGTGTTGATCATGTGCTTCTCGCGGTCGACGATGTAGTAGTAGCCGTCCGCGTCGTGGTAGCCGACGTCGCCGGTGTGGAACCACCGCTTCCCGTCGCGCTCGGTGAACGCCTCCTCGTTCGCCTCGGGCCGGTCGTGGTACCCCTTCATGACGTTCGGACCGTGGATCACCACCTCGCCGGTGATGTCGTCGAGTTCGACCTCCTCCTCGTCGACGGGCCCCTCGTCGACGGGGGCGACCTCCGCGAAGTCGTCGTCGACGACCATCGCCTCCACGCCCGGCAGCGTCTTGCCGATCGAGCCGACGCGACGGCCCGTCTCGGGCCTGTTGAAGTGCGTGACCGGACTCGTTTCGGTGAGGCCGTACCCCTCGTAGATCGTCGCGTCGTACAGCTCCTCGAACCGCCGGAGCACCTCCACGGGGATGCCCGAGCCGCCTACCCCGCACAGCCGCAGCGACGAGAGGTCGCGCTCGGCGGCGTCGGGCTGGTTGATCACGTCGTTGTACATCGCGGGCACGCCGTGCATGATCGTCAGCTCCTCGGCCTCGATGAGGTCGAACGCCTCCTGGGCGTCCCACGCCGGGAGGGGGTAGTAGGCGCCGCCGTCGAACAGCGTCGCGTTCATCACCACCGTCATGCCGTAGATGTGGAACAGCGGGAGGACCCCGAGCTGCTTGTCGTCGGTGGCGATCCCGCCGGGCATGAGCGAGGCCGACATCTCCGCGTTCGACGCGAGGTTGTCGTGCGTCAGGAGGACGCCCTTCGGCGTCCCGGTCGTCCCCGAGGTGTACGGCTGGCAGGCCACCTCGTCGTCGCCGCGGGCGACAGTCTCGTACCCGGGGTCGCCGCAGAACTCCTCGAAGGAGACGGTCCCCTCGACGGCCTGCCCGACCGTGACGACGGTGTGGACGTCGGTGTCCCCGCGGACCTCCGCCACGTGACCCGCGAGGTCCGGAAGCGTGACGACCACCTCCGCCCCGGAGTCGGTGAGCATGTGTTCGATCTCCCGCGCCTTGTACTGGGGATTCATGGGGACGACGACGCCCCCGGCCCGGAGCGTCCCGTGGAAGCCGATCACGAACTGCGGGAGGTTCGGGAGGTAGATCCCCACCCGCCCGCCGGGGTCGACGCCGGCCTCGTCCAGCCCCGCCGCGAACGCGCCGATCTGTCCCCACAGCTCCCGGTAGGCGATGTCGGCCCCGTCGTAGGAGACGGCCGTCTCCCCGGGGTGGTCCTCGACGGTCGAACCGACGTGCGTGACGAGGTTTGTCATGCCAAGCAACCGGTCGGCCGGTCGCGGCTAAAGTCTTTCCCGGTCGTTCACGAGGGTCCCGCCCGCCCGACGGGCGGTGCGTCGCATCGAAGTCGGTGCCGTCAAAGCCCGTCCGCTCCACGGACACGGCATGGACGACCCCACCGGTTCGCGCGGTTCCTCGGGAGTCCGCCCCGTCGGCCGCCGTCGACTCCTCGCGGCCGCGGGCGCCGGCCTCGCGGCGGCGCTCGCGGGCTGTTCCGGCGGCGGCTCGGGCGACGACGGCGGTTCGAACGGGACCGGCGGCTCGGAGCCGTACGACGGCTACCTCTCGGGCGCCGCCGGCTTCGACGGGTCGGTCGCCGACCGGACCGGACGCGAGGAGGTGTCGGTCGCCGTCGGCGCAGGCGACGGCTTCGCGTTCGACCCGGCGGCCGTTCGCGTCTCCCCCGGCACCACGGTCGTCTGGGAGTGGACGGGCGCGGGGAGTCGACACAACGTCGTCGCCGAGGACGGCGCCTTCGAGAGCGAGTACTACGCCGCCGAGGGGGCGACGTTCCCTCACGAGTTCGAGGACCCGGGCGTCACGAAGTACTACTGCACCCCCCACCGGAACCTCGGCATGAAGGGCGTGATCGAGGTCGTCGAGGGCTGACGATCCCGCTGACGGAACTGTTGCTCTCGCCGGCGGTGATCCACTACAGCAGGTCGTCGAACGCGTCGCCGGCGAGCCCCGCCCCCGGCGGGACCGCGATCCGCCCGTCCTCGACGGGGACCGGGTCCTCGTCGATCAGGTCCGCCGCGAGCAGGTCGCCCGTGGCGAGGCCGTGGGCGACGTCGGGGTATCCCTCGTCCCCGGCGCCGTCGTCTTCGTCCGCGCCGCCGGTGCTCTCGTCACCGTCCGGGAGCGCGGCGACGACGTGGACCGCCGCGGTCCGCGCGACCGCCGCGTCGACCGTGGTGGTGACCACCGGCGCGACCCCCGCGTGCGCCGCTGCGCGCCCGACCGCGAGCGCGCGGGAGGGCCCGCCCAGCGCCATCGGCTTCAGCACGACCGCGTCCGCCGCGCCGGCCGCGAGCGCGTCGCCGACGCCGTACCGCGTCAGCGACTCGTCCAGCGCGACCGGCGCGCCGACGCCCCGGAGGGCGGCGTGGCCCGCGAGGTCGGCCGCGGGGAGCGGCTGTTCGACGTACTCGACGAGCCCCGCGAGCGACGCGAGCGCCTCCCGGGCCTCCGCGCGGTCCCACGCACCGTTTGCGTCCGCGCGAAGCCTGACGGTCTCGCGCCCGGATCCTCCGTCGCCCCTGCCCCCGACAACCGCGTCGGCGACGGCCCGAACGCGCCGGACGTCCTCGGCGACGGGACGCGCACCGACCTTCAGCTTCAGCGTCCGGTACCCGGCCCCGACCGCGCGCTCGGCCGCGGCGACCGTCCCCTCCACGCCGGCGTCGCCGACGGTGGCGTTGACGGGCACCGACGCGGGCGCGTCGCCGTCGCGGGCGAGCGACGCCGCGACCGACTCCCCGCGGCGCCGGGCGACCGCGTCGCGGTACGCGAGCGTCACCGCGTGGCGCGCGGCGGGGGTGCCGGGCCCGGGCGGCGTCCCCTCGTCGCGGGCGCGTTCGAGGGCGGCGCGGCAGTCCGCGAGCGACTCCGTCCACCCCGGGAGCGGCGTCGCCTCCCCGACGCCGGGCGTCCCGCCGAGGTCGACGCGGACGAGCAGCCCCTCGCGGGCCGCGATGTCGCCGGCGGCCGTCGACAGCGGCGCGGTCAGGTCGAGCGCGAACCCGCGGAGCGCGACGACCGTCACAGCGCCAGCCCGAGCGCGAACAGCGCCGCGAACGCGGCGTGCAGCTTCCCGCACCGTTCCAGCGCGGGGTTGAGCGCCTCGCCGGCCGTCTCCGTGAGCACCGTCCGCGTCAGCGGGACCGCCAGCGGGAGCGTCAGCAGCGGCAGGAGGACGGCCGGGTCGCCGGTCGAGGTGAAGAAGACGACCGGGATCGCGTAGGCCATCCCGAGCAGGAGCACGAACTGCGCCCGCGAGAAGCCGTAGCCGAAGCGGACGGTGAGCGTGTTCTTGCCCGTCTCGGCGTCCTCCTCGCGGTCCCGGAGGTTGTTGACCACGAGGATGTCAGTCGCGATGGCCGCCACCGGGAGGGAGGCGACGACGGCGGCGAGGGGAACCAGCTCAGCCCGGGGGACGAGCGTGGCGAACTCGACGCCGAGGCGGGCGGCCGCCTGCACGTAGTACGTCCCGGTGACGGCGACGAGCCCGAAGAACAGGAACACGAACACGTCGCCGAGGCCGTGGTACGCGAGGGGGTAGGGGCCGCCGGTGTAGGCGACGCCCATCGCCACCGACACGAGCCCGACGATCAGGATGGGCAGGCCCGCGACCGCGACGAGGTAGGCGCCCACGAGTATCGCCGCGAGGAACGTGAGCCACATCGCACGCTTCACCTCCGCAGGCTCGATGAGCCCGCCCGCCGTGACGCGGGTGAACCCCTCGCGGTCCTCGGTGTCGGCGCCCTTGACCGCGTCGTAGTAGTCGTTCGCGAAGTTCGTCCCGATCTGGATCAGCGCGGCGCCCACCAGCGCCACGAGCGCCGGCAGGGGGGCGAACACCCCGTCGCGGACGGCCAGTCCCGTCCCCACGAGGACGGGCGCCAGCGCCGCCGGCATCGTCTGCGGGCGCGCGGCGATCACCCACGCCCGCCGCCTGGAGATGTCGGCCTGACTCGTCTCCGTACTCATTGGCGGCACTCGGGACGGACGGAGTATCAAGGGTGGGTTACGGCGGCGGTGGTCTCCCCGCCCCGTCCACCCCCTCCTCTCCCGTTCGGACGGCGCGGAACCGCCCTGTCGATCGCCCGGTATCGATCGGTCCGGCGGCATGTAGTATTATATAAATAACGGCTAAATATTTCGCCGCGCTCCGGATCGTATGAGCAGCGGGCATTCGCGGCGGTGGGTCTCAGATCGACGGTCGGCCTCGCGCCCTTGGCCGAGACGGTACCTCCCCGTACGGGATCTGACGCCCGTCCGTATCACGCTCATCTACGCGATGTTCGGGTTCGGCGCGCTGTTCCTCTCCGACGTGCTGTTCGTGCGCTACCTCTCGGAGCCGCTGCTCAGTCAGATACAGGCGCTCAAGGGCGGGATCGAGGTGGTCCTGACGGCCGCCCTGTTGTTCGTTCTGACGCGCCGTCGGGAGCGACAGCTCCAGCGCAGCATGCGGCGCCTGAACCACCAGCGGGAGGAACTCGATGTCCTCCACCGGGTGCTCCGACACAACCTCCGAAACGACCTGTGCGTGGTTCACGGGTACGCCGAGTTGGTCCGCGACTCCCTGCCCTCACCCTCGGCTTCCCTCCGGTCGAAGTGTGACGTGATCCTCGACACGGCCGAGGAGATGACGAGGTACACCGAGCAGGCCTCCCGGATCAACAAACTCGCCCACAGCGACGACCGGCGGACGGCGTACGACCTGACGGAGGAACTCCCGCGGTTGCTCGACGCCCATCCGCTGGTGACCGACGACGTCGAGGTCGCGGTGACGCTCCCCGAGGAGGCGGTCGTCGAGGTGGCCCCGCTGTTCGAGGAGGCGCTGACCGAGGCGATCGCGAACGCCGTCGAACACAACGACGCGGACCAGCCGCGGATAGAGATCGCGGTTCGGACCGGATCGTCCCCGCCACACCTGACGACGATCCGCATCGCGGACAACGGTCCGGGGATCCCGGCCACCGAACTCGACCCGCTTCGGACGGGGGAGGAGAAGCAGCTCCGCCACATCAGCGGCCTGGGGTTGTGGTTCCTCAAGTGGACGATCGCCCGCTCCGGGGGCGAACTCGCCTTCGAGGACAACGAGTCCGGCGGGACGACGGTCCGCGTTCGGGTCCCGAACGCGCCCACCGGGTTCGTCGGCTCGCTGCTCCTGTGACGGGAGACGACTGACCCGACCGCGATCGCTTCCGACACACTGTCGGTCGTTCGGCCGACGTACGCTCGGTCGTTCGGGTTTCGCGCCACCGGCGAGAGGGCGTCCGTCGCTCGGCCCGCCACGCATCGGACCGTGGCGATTCGACGGATGCCTGGTTCGATCCCCTCGGGACCGTCCGTATCCCGGCCAGCTATGAACTCGCCGTCCGACGCCCCCACATGGCCCGCGTTCCGTACGTCGACCCGGAGGACCTGCCCGAGGAGTACCGCGACCTCGTCGTCTCGAAGCTTCAGGGACGCCCCGTGAACGTCTACGCCGCCCTCGGCAACAACCCGGAGGTGCTGGCGGGGACCCGCGCGTTCCTCTCGTCGCTGTGGGAGTCCAGCGGCCTCGACGAGCGCGAGCGGGAACTCGTGATCCTGCTCGCCTCCGCCGAGAACGGCTGTCGCTACGAGTGGCACCAGCACGTCCGGATCGGCCGCGAGGCCGGCGTCGCCGCGGACGAGATGGCCGCCGTCGCCGACGGCGACTTCGACGCCTTCGACGACGACGAGGCGCTGCTGCTCCGGTACGCCCACGCCGCGCTCGGGCGCGAGGTCGACGACGCGCTCCACGAGGCGTTCGTCGCCGCCCGCGACGACGCGACGGCCGTCGGCGTGGCGTCGCTGGCGAACGGCTACACGGCACTGGCGGGCGTTCTCGACGCGCTCGACGTGGAGTTGGAGGAGGGAGACGAGTTCGTGGGGTGGGATCCGCGGGAGTAGGTAACGGTAGCGGTGCTGTCGCGGTAGCGGTGCTGTCGCGGTAGCGGTGCTGTCGCGGTAGCGGTGCTGTCGCGGTAGCGGTGCTGTCGCGGTAGCGGTGCTGTCGCGGTAGCGGTGCTGTCGCGGTAGCGGTGCTGTCGCGGTAGCGGTGTGGAAAGCACCAGTAATTGTACCGCGAGCGAGGCCGGAGTTCTCGTGAGCGCGGCGAACGAGAGCACGGAAGACGAGCGAAGCGAGTCTTCCGGAGGCCGAGCGAGCGGCCTTTTGGCATGAACGGGTTTTCGCCGAGCGGTTCCCGCAGGCCGCCGAAGGCGGCCGAGGAAACCCGAGGCGAAAAGAGGTTCGTTAGTAGTGCCAGGGGAACTGGTCGAAGTCGGGTTCGCGCCCCTCTAGGAACGCGTCCCGGCCCTCCTGCGCCTCCGGCGTCATGTACGCCAGCCGGGTCGCCTCCCCGGCGAACACCTGTTGGCCGACCATGCCGTCGTCGGTCATGTTGAACGCGAATTTCAGCATCCGCATCGCCGTCGGCGACTTGCTCGTCATCTCGTCGGCCCACTCCAGGGCCACGTCCTCCAACTCGTCGTGGGGGATCGCCTCGTTCGCCATCCCCATGTCGACGGCCTCCTCCGCGGAGTAGGTCTTCCCCCGGAAGAACACCTCCCGTGCCTTCTTCTGGCCGACCTGCTTGGCGAGGTACGCCGAGCCGAAGCCGCCGTCGAAGCTCGCCACGTCCGGGTCCGTCTGGAGGAACTTCGCGTGTTCCTCGCTGGCGAGCGTGAGGTCACAGACCACGTGCAGGGAGTGGCCGCCGCCGACCGCCCAGCCCGGTACCACCGCGACGACGGGCTTGGGCATGAAGCGGATGAGCCGCTGGACCTCGAGGACGTGGAGGCGGCCGGCCTTCGCCTCCCGGACCAGCTCGTCGTCGGACTCGTCGGCCTCGTCGTCGTCGCGGTACTCGTAGCCCGACTCGCCCCGGACCGACTGGTCGCCGCCCGAGCAGAACGCCCAGCCGCCGTCCTTCGGCGACGGGCCGTTCCCCGTCAGGAGGACACAGCCCACGTCCGCACGCTTGCGGGCGTCGTCGAGCGCGGCGTACAGCTCGTCGACGGTGCCGGGACGGAACGCGTTTCGCTTCTCCGGCCGGTCGAACGCGACCCGGACTGTCGGCGAGTCGACCGCGCGGTGGTAGGTGACGTCGTCGAACGCGTCGCTGCCGTCGACCGGCTCCCACCGGTCCGGGTCGAACAGCTCCGAGACGCTGCCCGGGTTGTCGCTGTCGCTCATGTCCGGACGCGCGGCCGGAGCGCGCAAAAAGGTGCGCGTGTCGTGGCGCCGGAACGCGCGTCGCGTCGGCGGTCGCGGCACCCCCGCCGTCACCGGGGACGGGCCGTCGTCGTCGCGGCCGCTACCGTCGCGGTCGTCACCGGCTCCGCCGGTTCCGCTCGCGGTCGGCGCGCAGGACGTCCCAGTCCCGCGGCCGGGCGCGCGGTCCGCCGCCGGTGGCCCGCACGACCCCGGCCGCGGCGACGGGGAACCCGACGCCGAGCGCGGCCCCGAGGGTTCCGGTCGCAGCCGCCCCGACCGCCGACTCGCCCCATCCCGGCGTCGGGCCGGCGGTGGCGAGGAGCGCGAGGGCGACGACCGCGAGGTTGTAGTAGCCGACCCGCACGAGGAGCATTCGGCCCGTCCCGTCGGGCCACGGCGGGAGCCCCCGGCGGCCCCCGCGCCCCGAGAGGCGGTTCCCGCGGACGACCGCGAGGGCGACGACGAGCGCGACGTAGCCCGCCAGCATGGCCGGCGACGCTCGCGGCGGCACCGACAGCGCCGCCCACACCAGCGCCGGCACCGCGATCAGGCCGTGCTCGCCGAGGGCGTCGAAGACGTCCTCCAGGAGCCGGCCCGTCCGGTCCGTGCGCTCGCGGGGGCGGACCTTGCGCCGCTCGGTGGCCTCGTCGGTGCCGCGCGATCCCATACGTCGAGTGGGTGCTCGGACGGCAAAAACCGTCGCCCCGATCCCCCCGGTACGCCACCGTCGCCTCCGGGGTCACCCGCTACCGGGGATCCGACCCGGGCTCACCCGAGGTCCGCGACGCGTTCGGCGACCGTCTCCGCGAGGTCCTCGCGGACGCGGTGGCTCGCCTCCGCGTCGCTCGTCACCTCGATGACGTGGGTCCCCTCGCTCGCGACGCTCTCGCGGTACAACTCGCGGAAGCCGTCGCGATCCTCGCCGTCGACGCGGGCGAACGAGAGGTCGTAGAGGTCCCCGGTCGGCTCGAAGTCGAGGCCGTGGGGCGTCTTAAACTGCGCCGTGAACGGCGGGTCGAAGTCCTCGATGGGCAGCATGTGGAAGATGCCGCCGCCGTCGTTGTTCACCAGGACGACCGTCGCGTCCACGTCACAGCGCTCCAGCGCGAGCAGGCCGTTCGTGTCGTGGTAGTACGCCAGGTCGCCCGTCACGAGCGTCAGGTCGTCGGTCGTGGCCGATCCGGCGCCCAGCGCCGTCGAGACGACGCCGTCGATGCCGGAGGCGCCGCGGTTCCCGAGCATCGTGAGCCCCTTCGCCGCGGGCGCCGCGAAGCGGTCGGCGTCCCGAACGGGCATGGAGTTCGAGACGAACACGGTCGCGGGCTCGGGCGCCAACTCGGCCACGTCCGCGAGGACGCGCCCCTCGAAGAAGCGGTCCTCCGCGGCGACGGCGTCCCAGTGGACTTCCTCGGCGGCCTCCCACCGCTCGCGCCACGCCGTCGAGTCCGGGCCGCCGACCTGCCGGGAGAGCGCGCCGCACAGCCGGGAGGGGTCGGCGACGACTAGGTCCGTCGCCGCGAACTCGGCCTCGCGCCACCCGCCGGCGGGGTCGACGACGAGCTGTCGGGCCCCGCTGTCCGCGAGGTACCGCCGCAGGGGCTTCGAGGTGGGCGAGGCGCCGAACCGCAGAACCACCTCCGGGTCGGGCCAGCCGTCGGGCGCCCCGTCGGCGAGCACGCCGTCGTAGCCGCCGAGGACGGGCGCCACCCGCGTCGCGGAGCCGAACCGGAGCCCCGAGAGCGGGTCCGCGAGCAGGGGGAACCCCGTCGCGTGCGCCAGCGCCGTCACCGCCTGCGGGTCCGGACCGGGGGGGTCCGCCGGCCCGGCGACGATCAGGCCGCGTTCCGTCTCCAGCGCCCGCGCCAGCCGCCGGATGTCGCGGTCGTCGGGCATCGGGTGGCCGGCGGTCGTGGAGACGAACGCCCGGTCGCCGTCGCGGCCCTCGGCCGCCAGTTCGGGGAGGTCGTCGGGCACGTCGCCGTCGACCTCGACGGGCTCCAGCGGCTTGCGGAACGGGACGTTCAGGTGCACCGGCCCCGCCGGGGTCCCCTCGGCGGTCGAGACGGCGCGGGCGACGTTCGTACGCAGGGAGCGGAGCTTGCGGTCGTCGGCTTCGGGCTCCGGCAGGTCCTTGTACCACCGGACGGCGTCGCCGTACAGCTTCTCCTGGTCGACGGTCTGGTTGGCGCCGGAGTCGCGCAGCTCGGGCGGTCGATCCGCCGTGAGCAGCAGCAGCGGCACCCGCGAGTTGGCCGCCTCCATCACCGCGGGGTGGAAGTTCGCGGCGGCGGTGCCGGAGGTGCACACCAGCGGCGTCACCGCGCCCGTCCGGCGGGCCCGGCCGAGCGCGAAGAACGCCGAGGCGCGCTCGTCGAGGTGCGAGTAGACGTGGACGTCGGGGTGCTCTGCGAACGCGACGGTCAGGGGCGTCGAGCGCGACCCGGGGGTGACGCAGACGGCGTCGACGCCGGCGGCGGCGAGTTCGTCGGCGACGGCGCGACCCCACAGCGTGTTCCGGTTCGGCGCGCGCGCGGTCATGTCGGCGGCTTCGACCGGCGCCCGGATAAACCGCGCGTCACCGGCGCGCCCCCCGACGACGCTCGTCGGATCCGGACGCCCCCGAGATCCGGCCGGACGGGCCCGTGCGACCCCCCGGAAACCAGATACTTCTGTCGCCGCCGCGTTCGGTGAGGCATGCAGCTCTCGGAAGCGCGCGAGGCGTTCGAGGACCGGCTCTCGTTCCCCGTCGACCGGGAGCCCGTCCGCGGCCGCGTCGGCGACGTCCGTCTCGAGGCACCGAACGGCGAGGACACCTCCGTCGGGGCGGTGCTCGAGAGGGCCGAGACGCCCGAGTTCGCGTCCGCCGGGGAGCTCCACGACACCGTGACGTCCTTCGTCGACGACGCGTTCGTCGGGCGAAAGCACTACGACGACCGCGGCGGCGGGGGCGAGCGGCGCGACGACGAGCAGTCGTTCTGACCGACGGCTACGCGAGGTCTCGTGGGGAAGCGGTCGTCACCCCATCAGCCGGCCGTGCTCGACCTTCATGCAGCGGTCCTGGGTCGCGAGCAGGCCGCCCTCCTCGGCGCGCGCGAGCGCCTCGTCGTCGGTGATGCCGAGCTGGAGCCACACGCCCTCGATATCGCCGCGGTCCTCGTGGCGCGCGAGCACCTCGTCGACGATCCCCGACACCTCCTCGCTCGGGCGGAACACGTCCACGAGTTCGATCTCCTCCGCCACGTCCGCCAGCGAGTCGTACGCCTCGCGTCCGAGGATCTCGTCGGCGTAGGGGTTCACCGGGATCACCTCGTAGCCGTGCTCCTGCAGGTACTTCGGGATGTCGTGGGCGGCCTTGCCGGGCGTGCTCGAACAGCCGACGACCGCGACGGGGTCCATCGAGAGCAGTTCGCGCAGGCCGTCGTCGTCGGTGACTGGCATACCTGTGACTCGGCCGCGATCGGGCAAAAGGGTTCGTACGGGTCCGTCCCGGAACCTACGAGTTCGCCAGGCGGACCGTCGGCTCCCCGTCCTCGCTCGTCTCGATGATCCCGTCGAACAGCTGTTTCAGCGTGTTCATCGTCTGGTCGTCGTGGGCCGTCGAGTCGATGCAGTAGAGCCCGAGGCCGTCGACGCTCTGGATCCGCCCGGTGAACACGTGCAGGAACCGGAACACCGTCTGCAGGTCCGAGTACATCAGCAGCGTCGACAGCGAGTGGACCATCACGCGGTTCTTCCGGATCCCGCGGTCCTTGTAGAACGCCTCCAGGAACTCCGAGAGCTTGATCCCGATCCCGGTCATGTCGACCGGGGAGGAGGTGTACTTGATGCGGTCGCTGTCGCGCACGTCGTTGACGCCCTGCTGGCGGCTGACGGTGTCGACGACGGCGACCGGCCGACCCTCGTACGGCTCGCGCTTGGCGAACTGCTTGAGCAGGCGGTCGGCGGAGTCCTTCGTGGTCACCATGATCGCGCCCTCGCCGTCGCGCGTCCCCTCCGCGAGCACGTCCAGGGCGAGTTCACGCTTGCCGCTCAGCGGCGGGCCGGTGACGAGGACGTTCGATCCCGGCTCAATCTCGCTGCCGAGGGCCTCGACCTCATACATACGGCGCCTCCGCGGAGGATCCGGCGCCGACGGCGCGCTCTCGCGGGCTCGTGGTCCGCTCCGTCTCGCCGGGAGTCATCCAACTACCCACACGTTGCTGTGAGCCGGTATTATTCTTTATGATTGGATGGGCGACGTGACCGCCCTCCGTCGGCGCGATCACGCGACCACCGTCGCGGCCCGCCCGGCGACGAACGCCAGCGCCGCCAGGAAGGTCCCGCGCTTGATCCATCGCTGGGCCGTCGCGGGGTCACGAAATCCCGAGACCGTCGCGCCCAACATCACCGCGTCCGCGGGGATCACCACCGCGAGGTACGCGACCCCGAACGTCCCGCCGAGGTACGGGAGCGCGCTCGCCAGCGTCGCCGCGGCCATCGCGACCGTCGCCAGCGCGACGGCCGGCCGCTCGCCGACGACGATCGGGAGCGTCCGCAGGCCCTCCTCGCGGTCGCCCGCGACGTCCTCCACGTCCTTGACGACCTCGCGGGCGAACGTCGCCGTCGCCGCGAGGCCGAACAGCGTCCACGTCGGCGGCGCGATCGGTCCGACCGCGGCCGCGCCGAACAGGAACGTCGAGCCGGTGAGGTACGCGACGACGACGTTGCCGACGGCCGGCAGTCCCTTGAACAGCTGCGTGTACGCCAGCAGCGCCAGCAGGTTCACGACCGCGATCGCCAGCGCCAGCGGCGGCAGCGACAGCGCCGCCGCGGTGGCGACGGCGAACAGCGCCGCCGCGAACGCCGCGGCCGCCCGCGCGGACACGCGACCGCTCGGTATCGGCCGGTCCGGGCGGTTCACCGCGTCGATCTCGCGGTCGAAGTAGTCGTTGACGGCGTTTCCGGCACCGGTCGCCGCCATCGTCGCCACGACCGCGAGCGCGACGGCGACGGGCGAGTCGAGGCCGCCCGCCACGAACGACCCGACGAACGTGAGCGCGCCCGCCGCGACCGCGTTGCCGACGCGGGCGAGTTCGAGGTAGCCGCCGAGCGTCCGAGTCGCCTCCATCGGTCCCGTTCACCGGCCCCCCGGGGATAAAGGGCGCGGGACGCGTCCGCGGTTCGTCGGTCGGGGACCGGTCCCGTTCCCGCGGCCGGGTCCCCCTCGGCACGAAGCGCGGGACTTAAGCGGCCCAGTCCGATACTGTCCGGTACGGGCGCTTAGCTCAGCCTGGACAGAGTACTTGGCTTCGGACCAAGCTGCCGCGGGTTCAAATCCTGCAGCGCCCATGTTTTCGCGGCTTCATTCGCCTACAACCCCCTTCCTCGGATAGCGGCCCGCTCGCGTACGAAATCCGGAGAGTACGGGTCGCGGGCACCGTCACGTCACGAAGCGACGACATATCGAGCGAAAAGTCTGTCTGTGGCGGAGCCCATACTCGATCCCTCCGGGACGATCACGGGCTGTATATTCGACATCTCCGCGTCATACCGGCGGTCGTACCGGACCGGCCTCGACTCATAACAAAGGGTCGCGGCCCTGTACGGTCACACGTGACGGCGGTCCGTCACACACCGGAGGACACAGGACATGGCAACCACACCGGCGACCGATTCGTCCGACGACACCGTCGCGGAGATCGAGGAGACGCTGGGTATCGTCCCGGAGTTCTTCGAGAACCTGAACGAGGACGACCTCGTCGACGAGTGGCCGACGTTCAAGCGGATGGGGTTGGCCGACACGGTCATCCCGGACAAGTACAAGGAACTGATCAACCTCGCGGTCGCGGCCACGCTGAAGTGCCCGTACTGCACGCACTTCCACCGGAGGGCGGCGCGGATGCACGGCGCCACCGACGAGGTGCTCTCGGAGGTATCGTTCCTTGCGGGGTACACGCCGCGGTACAGCGGTATGCTCCACGCGCAGGACTACGACCTGAACACGTTCGAGGACGAGTGCGATCAGATCGCCGCCCATCTGGAGAAACAGATGGCGGTCGACGACTGATCGCGACCGGCTTTTCGTTCGTTCCGGGGTCCCGTCATCGACCGCTCGGGGCCGGCCTCCGGCTCGTATCGGAGGACGCGTCGACCGAACCGACGGTCGGCCCCCGGGCTGCTATGCCGGACCGCCCGCAGGAGGAGAGGCGGACCCGGAAGTCCCGACGAACGGCGACCCCACCGTCGGGCGGGAACCGGTCATCCGGCGTGGCGGCGACGACGTGCGACAAGGGCGCACCCGACGAGCGCGAGGACCGTGACCGCGGTCCGATTCGGTACCGCTGTCGGTGTCGGGGATCGATCGGACTCGCTCGGATTCCCGAGGGGGAACGGATCGACTCGACAGGAGATTATCGGATCCGTGGTACTACCGAACAACTATCCGATCGTTGTCACCTACCTGCGTCCGGCTACTCCCCGTCCAGCAGGCCCATGTCCTCGGCGACGAGGTCGGCGATCCGGTCCGCGATCGCGGGGTCGACGCCTGCGATCTCCTCGCCGCCGTGGCGCGTCTCGTTGTGGCGGTCGAGCTGCGTCGCGAGGTCGGACAGCGGGACGCGCGTCCGCGTGTCGCACTCCTCGCAGACGATGGGCACGGTCGGGTCGTCGTCCCCGTCGGTGGGCATGCATCCCCCTCGGGCGAGCGTCACCCTAAACCGGTCGGTCCCGTCGTCGTCGCCCGGACTCCCCCGCCGGGCTCGTCTCACCCGAGCCGCGTCGGGTCGATCGCGTCCCCAAGGTCGTCCAGCCGGTCGCAGTCGGTGACGCCCGCCAGCAGCACCGTCACCCGGAACTCGTCGGCCCGGGGGTCGGGGAGGTCGCCCCACCTGATCTGGGGGACGCCGGTCTCGTCCTCGACGATCCCGCGCGCCCGCTCGAGGCCGCGGCGGCTGAGCCAGGCCGGGGGCGCGTGGAACACGACGGCCGCCCGCGACGCGCTCGTGGGGTCGCACGCGAGGCTGAGGCGGTGGGTCACGGCCTTTCGCGCCGCGTTGGCCGCGGCCGACACCGCCTCGCCCTCGTCGACCTCCGGGTCGTCCGCCCCGGCGATACGGTCGAGCAGGCCGCCGACAACCCCCTCGCGCCGGCCGTTGTCCACCGCGGTCCCCGCCGCGCCGAGCACCGACACGCCGCCGGCGCCGAGGGTGTTCCCGAGTTCGCTGGCGTCGAGCACGCGCTCGGGTACCGGGTCGGACGCCTCCCCGGCGGCGAACAGCGCGCCCAGCCGCGCCGCCACGTCCGCGTCCAGGCGGGGCCAGGCGGCCGCGTACGGCGCGCCGGCCGCGCGCCACACGTCCAGATCCGCGAGCACCAGGTCGTCGCAGGCGGCGGCGAGCGCCCGGACCGCGCCGGCGGCGTTGGAATCCAGCGGACGGTCCGGACCGTCGAGCGCGTCGGCCTCGGCGCCCTCGTCGCCACGGCCGTCCCCCGCTCCGCCCTTCACCCGCGCCGGGTCGCCGACCCCGACCGCGCCGCCGTCGCCGCCGGCCTCCTCGGTGCCCGGGAGGACCCCGACGGCGTACACCGGCGACCCGGTCAACTGGTCGAGCAGGTCCGCCACCGCGGGCGCGACGGCGGCGCCGGTGCCGCCACCGAGCGCGGCGCACACGAGCGTCGCGTCGACGCTCCCCACGGGGACCGCGTCGACGGCGGCCCGGAGTTCGGGGCGCTCCTCGCGAGCGATCTCGGCGGCCAGATCCGCGTCGCCGGCGGTCCCCTCGCCGTCGACGTGGACGGCGCCGAGGAGGTGTCTGTGATCCTCGGCGACGCCGTCGAGCGACGCGAGGGCACCGGCGTCGGTGTCGAGCGCGACCGCCGCGGCCAGGTAGCCGTCCGCCCGGGCGGCGTCGTCCGCGACCAGCGCGTCCGCGAGCGCGCTCCCGCCCCCGCCGACGCCGACGACTCCGATTCGCATACTGTCCATCCCCCGCCGCCGGGCGCATAACCGTGACGGCGGCGGGCACCCCGCGAGGCGTCCCGGGAGACTGAGGCGGAGGGGCGCCGGACGGGGCGGGGGCCGCGTCGGTCCGGATCCGAACCCGAACTCGGCCGCGGACCGCCGCGGGGAAAGCCGTATGTCCGAAGCCGCCGTCCCCCGGACATGGTCGAACTCGTGTCCGTCGCGGCTGTCGCAGACAACGGCGTCATCGGCGACGACGGCGAACTCCCGTGGTCATCCATCCCCGCCGACAAGGAACAGTACCGAGAGCGGATCGCGAACGACCCGGTGATCCTCGGGCGCACGACGTTCGAGTCGATGCTCGACGACCTCCCCGGGTCCGCCCAGATCGTGGTCTCGCGGAGCCGCGACTCCTTCGACGTGGACACCGCCCGCCACGCCGCCGACCCGGACGAGGCGGTCGCGGTCGCCGAGTCCCTCGGCGCCGACACCGCCTACGTCATCGGCGGCGCGGCGATATACGACCTGTTCCAGCCCCGGGTCGACCGGATGGTCCTCAGCCGCGTCCACGGCGAGTACGAGGGCGACTCGTATTTCCCCGAGTGGGACGAGGCCGACTGGGACCTCGTCGACTCCACGGAGTACGACCGGTTCACCCTGGAGGAGTGGGTCCGGGCCGACGGCGGGTGACCGCCGCGGGCCCGACCGGCCGGGGGTGACGCGCCGCGAGGTCGCGTTCGCCAGACCCGATATTTCGGGTCCATCGGGCGCGCTTCGGGGGATC
The DNA here is from genome assembly GCF_051195075.1 of Halobaculum sp. EA56. NCBI lineage: Archaea > Methanobacteriati > Methanobacteriota > Halobacteria > Halobacteriales > Haloferacaceae > Halobaculum > Halobaculum sp. EA56. The sequence continues at coordinate 111,238 of NZ_JBNTJX010000007.1, read as the reverse complement.
TGGCGCGCGCCCGGGAACGCCGTCCGGGCGGCGTGACTGGACGCGCCCACGCGATCGCCCGACGGATCCCCGAACGAACGTCCGGTTTTCACACCGTCCGGCCGGAAGACAACGTCCTTTAGGAGACAATATCCGTCGTAGTATTGGCTTTCTGTCCGGTGTTCGTACGTAAAACTGGTCGATCGTTCGCAGAAATAGTTAACACCGTGACTTCCGAGCGGACGACCGAAGATGCGTTTCACAACGGAACACGGCGAATTAATGAACGATAATTGGGTATCGAACGCTTCATCCGAGCGTTCGATCGGCGAGGTGGTCGAATGGCGCTGATCCGGATGACCAAGTACCGGACGTTGCTGCTGGCGACGGTCGGGTTCAACTTCTCGTTCCTGATCTGGTTCTCGTTCGCGCCGTTCACGGGGCCGATGGCCGAGGAGTTCGGCCTCTCGCTGGCGGAGATCGGGGTCCTCGCCAGCGCGGCCATCTGGCTGGCGCCGTTCGGCCGGATGCTGACGGGGTGGCTCTCCGACAGGTTCGGCGCGCCGGCGGTGTTCGCCATCGTCCTCGGGTACGTCGGCGTGTTTTCGATGGCGTCGGCGTTCGCGCAGTCGTACACGGTGTTCTTCGTCGAGCGCCTGATCGTCGCGACCGCGGGGATCACCTTCGTCATCGGGATCCAGCACGTCTCCGAGTGGTTCGAGGAGGACGAGTTGGGGACCGCGGAGGGGATCTACGCGGGCGTCGGCAACGCCGGCGCCGCGGGCGGGGCGCTGATCCTCCCGCGCGCGTTCCCGTCCGACTGGAGCGGGCCGCTGTTCTCGACGAACTGGCGGGCGGCGTTCTTCTACACGGGCGTCGTCTCGATCCTGCTGGCGGTCGCCTACTACGCCCTCGGCGAGGCGGCCAGGACCGAGGAGAAGCGCGCGGCCACCGCCGAGGGCGCCAGCTTCCGCGGGTGGCTGTTCACCGCGACCCGGTACGGGACCGTCGTGCTCGCGCTGGCGTACGTGATGACGTTCGGCCTCGAACTGTCGATGAACGGGTGGCTCGCCACGTACTACCGGGAGGGGTTCGACACGCAGAACCTCACGCTTGCCGCGACGTTCGCGGCGACGTTCTCTATCGCCGCGGGATTGCTGCGCCCGGTCGGCGGCTACGTGAGCGACCGGCTGGCGCGCGCCGAGCGCGACATCCTCCCGGTGTTCGCCGGGCGTTACCGCGAGCAGTGGACGTTCCTCACCCTGTGTTTCGTCGTCGTGACGATGTTCGGGATGACGCTGGCGGGGCTGTCGGGCGAGGTGCTGATCGCTGTCGGCGCCGGCTTCCTCGTCGGCATGGGTTGTGCGTTCGCCGAGGGGGCGATCTTCGCGCAGGTGCCGGCGATGTTCCCGAACAGCTCCGGGTCGGTCGCGGGCGTCGTCGGCGGGGTCGGCACCGTCGGCGGCATCGTCTACCCGCTGGTGTACGCCGCGCCCTTCCTGGCGAACCTCCACGTCGGCTACGCGATCGTCGGGGCGTCCATGATCCCGATCGTCGTGATCGCGGGATGGGTGTTACGTCCGCACGTCGCCGAGCGGGCGAACGACGACGGGTGGGTCGTCTCGACGGACCCCGCAGCGCCGCCCCCGACGTCGGACGACTGACGCGGCCGTCGCCGCGGCAGGCCGTCGGCCGTGAGCCGCGACCGGCGGCCTCCTGTCGTCCGTCGCCGCTCGGCCCGAGCCCCGGCGGCGCTCGGCAGAAACCGATAGGTGAGTCCGGCCCCTGGGTCCGTCCGTGATCTCGCAATCGGCCGTACCCGTCTCGGTACCGGCGCTGTTCCTCGCCGGGGTCGTCGCCGGCGTGGTCGCGACGCTCGCGATGGATCTCGTGATGGCCCGGATCGACGAGGGGGAGACGCCCCCGCGCGTCGCCAGCGGCGTGCTCACGGACACCCATCCGGACGACTCGCCCCGGCGGCTGGCGACGGTCGTCCACTACGTCGCCGGGACGCTCACCGGCCCGCTGTACGTCTGGCTGCTGCTCGCGGTCGGGAGCGTCCTCGGCGTCGGCTGGGTCGCAGCCGGCGTCGCGGGCGTCCTGCTGTACCCGCTGATGGTCGGCTTCTTCGCGCTGGTGGTGCTCCCGCGCTCGCGGGGGCTGGCCCGGCAGCGGCTCCGCCGCATCCGACGGGCGTGGGCGGTCGAGGCGGTCGCGTACCTCCTCGTGCTCGTCCCGCTCGTCGGCGTCGCGGTCGCGGCGCTGTAGCCGCCGGAGTTTTTGCGACCACCGCCGTCCCCCCGGGCGTGTTCCGACGCGTCCGCGAGACGGCACCGGGCGGGCTCGTCCCCCTCGCGTGGGGGTTCGCGATCGCCGCCCACCTCGGCTTCGTCGGCGACCGCCCGGTGCTGATCGCGCACCTCGTGATGGACGCCCTGCTCGTCCTGTTCGTCGCCCTCTCGTGGCGCGACATGCGCGCGGGCGTCCTCCGGGCGTGGCGACTCGTGATCCTCGCCGGGATCCCGGTCACGCTGGCCGGCACAGTCGGCCTGCTCCGGGCGGCGGCTCCCGAGTCCGCACCCCTCGTCGCCGTCTCCGTCGTCGGGTGGACGCTCCTGCCGGTCCCGGCGCTGTGGTACACGGGCCGCGAATCGAACGGGCCCGCCCGGACGGTCAACTACGTCGCCGCCGCGGTCTCGCTGGTCGGCGCGCTCGTCTACCTCGCGGCGCTCGTCGCCGGCGCGGTTCCGACCTCGCCGCCTCGACTCGTCGGCCTCGCGCTCGTCGGCCTCGGCCAGACCGTCGGCATCGTCGACGCGGTGGTACGGTACTGAGTCGCCTCCGGCGGGGGCGCGCCGGGGCCTACCTCCCCTCCCACTCGGGCTCGCGGTCCTCGAGGAACGCGTCGATGCCCTCGTCCTTGTCCTCGGTGGCGAACAGCGCGGTGAACAGCTCCGACTCGTAGTCGAGTCCCTCCTCTAGTCCCGTCCGCGAGGCCGCTCGCACCGCGGCCTTGGCATACTCCAGTGCGACGGGGCTCTTCTCGGCCATCGACGCCGCGAGGTCGTACACGGCCTCGTCGAACCCCTCGGCGCCGTCGTCGCCGTCGCCGTACACCTCGTCGACGAGGCCGATCTCGTGTGCCTCCCGGGCGTCGATCAGCTCCCCCGAGAGGACGAGCTTCATCGCCTGGCCCTCGCCGACGAGGCGGACCAGCCGCTGGGTGCCGCCGCCGCCCGGGATGAGCCCCAGGTTGATCTCCGGCTGGCCCAGCTTCGCGCGCTCGTGGGCGATCCGCACGTCGCACGCCTGCGCGAGTTCACAGCCGCCGCCGAGCGCGTGGCCGTTGATCCGGGCGATGATCGGCTGTCTGAGGTCGGCAACGCGCTCGTACACCCTGGGTCGTTCGCTCGCGCGCCGCTGCGCCAGCATGTCGCGCTCGCGCAGTTCCGACACGTCCGCGCCGGCGACGAACGCCCGCGCCTCGTCGGCGCCGGTCAACACGACGACCCGGACGCCGCTTCCCTCGGCCTCGACGGCGTCGAGGACGTCCTTCAGTTCCCCTCGGAGCTGCCCGTTCAGGGCGTTGCGCGCGTCCGGCCGGTTCAGCGCGATCGTCGCCACGCCCTCGACCCGGTCGCCGACCGCGCAGTCGACGAACTCGCAGCCGGCGGCGACGGCCTCGGGGTCGGCGTCGCGGCCGTCGTCGCCGCCGCGGTCGCTCATCGCTCCCCCTTCGTGCCCTCGGACGCGGCGTCGTCGCCGGCCGCCCCGTCTCCCTCCGCCGGCTCGTCCGCGGGCCGGACGGCCTCGCCGTCCTCCCAGACGTAGAACCCCTCGCCGGCCTTCTTCCCCAATTTGCCGGCGCGGACCTTCCGCTTGAGCGCCTGCGGCGGCCGGAAGCGCTCGCCCAGTTCCTCGCGGAGGTGTTCGAGCACGTCCAACCGCACGTCCAGCCCGACCACGTCGGTCAGCTTCAGCGGGCCCATCGGGTGGTTGTACCCCAGTTCCATCGCGGCGTCGATGTCGGCGACGCCGGCGACGCCGGACTCGTACATCCGGATCGCCTCCGCGCCGAGCGCGACGCCGAGGCGCGAGGAGGCGAACCCCGGCGAGTCGCGCACCTCCACCGTCGTCTTGTCCAGCGAGTCGACGAACGCGCGGGCCGTCTCCAGCGCCTCCTCGGCGGTCCGCTCGGCGACGACCACCTCGACCAGGCCCATCAGGTGGACGGGGTTGAAGAAGTGGAGCCCCAGCAGGCGCTCCGGGCGGTCGAGCGCGCTCGCCAGCTCCGTCACCGACAGCGCGGAGGTGTTCGACGCGAGCACCGCGTCGCCGGCGACGTGCGCTTCGACCTCGCTCAGCACGTCTTTCTTGAGGTCGGCGTCCTCCGGCACGGCCTCGACCACGAGGTCGGCGCCGGCGGCCGCCTCCGACAGCGACGTGGTGCCCGTGATCCGGTCGAGGGCGGCCTCGCGCTCCGCCTCGGTCACCTTCCCGCGCTCGACGCCCTCCGCGAGCGTCGACTCGATGCTCGCGACGCCCTCCTCGACGTACGACTCCTCGACGTCCCGGAGCGCGACGTCGTGGCCGGCGGTCGCGGCCGCGTGCGCGATGCCCGCGCCCATCGTCCCCGCGCCCAGTACCGTGACTCGCATAGGGGGGAGGCGCCGCGGGCGGGCATAAGGGTGGGTGGTGCCGCCGGAACGGGCGCGGGCGACACCGCCACGGCCGCGGCGCCGCTCAGGCGGCGGGTTCCCCCGGCCGGCCCGCTTCCACACGTTCGGTCGAGTCGCGTTCGCTCCGGAGGCGGTAGCCGACGGCCGCGTTGACCAGCGACAGCCCGAGCACGATCACGAGGGTCGCGACCATGGACTGCACCCCGGCGGCCCCGGTGAGGATGTTCACGACGGGGAAGAGTCCGAGCACCACGAGCAGGACGCCCACGCCGCGCGAGTGCGCGCCGCTCCGGAGGCTGGCCGCGCCGAACGTGAGGAACCCGAGGACGCTCCCGATGACGACTCCGGGGAGGAGGACCGGGACCAGCGCCGAGAGGTCGCCGCTCAGGATCCCCGTGAAGTAGACGAGCGACGCGACCCCCATGACCACGAACACCACCAGCCCGACGGCGACGAAGACCAGCCCCGTCCGTGCCAACCGCCGACTCCGGTCGGCGAGTTCGGGATACAACCCGAGCAGTCCCACGAACCCGGCGACCCAGCCGGCGGCGACGAACGCCTGCCCCAGCAGCATCAAGCGGTCGCCGGCCGCGACGATCACGCCCCCGACGAGCGCCGCGTCGACGAGGAACATCGCCGCGGCGATCAGGAACGCGGTCGCGCTCCGCTCCTCCAGCGATCCCCACTGTTGCGTGCTAACAATCGGCATGATCGAGGGTTTGAACGGACGACCATAGCGGTATATACACGCTCTTGTCAATTTACCGACGTCAATTCCCGGGTCGCTCCGGATCCCGGCGTCGCTTCAGTCGCCCGCGCTCGGCCGGTACTCGCGGCTCACCGCCTTCCAGCGGTTCGAGCGGAACCGCCGGAGGTTCACCGCCATCGGGACGACCGTCTCGGCGACCAGCGCGAGCAGGAGGCCCGCGACCCCCAGCGCGGGGAGAACGGTGCCGAGCCACGCCAGCGGGAGCGCCGCGAGGTACGCGCCCGCGAGCGTCGCGAGGAACGGGACCCGGGTGTCGCCGGCGCCCCGGAGCGCCCCCGACACGGACCCGTCGACGCCGAGCGCGACGACCGACACCGCGGCGACGCGGACGAAGTCCGCCGACAGCGACAGGTTCGCGGGGTCGTCCACGAACACGCCCGCGATGGGCGCGGCGAACGCGAACACCGCCGCGGCGGCGACGACGTACACGAGGGCCGACAGCCGGGTGATGCCCGCGCCGTACGCCTCCGCCTCCGCCTCGGCGCCGCGGCCGAGTTCCTGGCCGACCAGGGTCGAAGCGGCGATGGAGAAGCCCCACGAGAAGCTCCCGACCAGCTCGCGCACCTGCCGGCCGACGCCGACGGCGGCGACCGCGACCGGGCCGAACGTCGCCGCGATGGCCAACAGGGGGAACACCACGAGCCCCTGAGCGGCCCGACGGGCGACCAGCGGGGACGACACCCGGCCGATCTGTCGGAGGAGGTCGACGTCGACGAACGGCCGAGAGAGCGTCAGCGGGACGGGGCTGGCGCCGCGCCCGCGGAGGTAGGTCCGGCCGGTCATCCCCCACGAGAAGACGACCGTCACCAGCGCCGTCGCCAGCGCGGTACCGAGCGCCGCGCCGGCGACGCCCATGTCGAACCCGAGGACGAACGTCGCCGACAGCGCGATGTTGGCGAGCGCGCCGCCGGCGCGCACGACCATCGGGGTGAGCGTGTCGCCGACGCCCGCGTACGTCCGGCTGGCGATCAGGTTCAGGAACTCGAACAGGAGCCCGGGCGCGACGACCGCGAGGTAGACGGCGCCGTGCCGGACGCTGTCCGGGTCGTCGCCGAGGAGCCCGATCAGCGGGTCGGCCGCGAGGGCGTACAGCGCGACCGTCGGGACCGCGAGCGCCCCCGCGAGCACGACGCTCAGGCGGACCACCGCGGCCGCGCGGTCGTCGTCGCCGCCGCCGTAGTTCTGCGAGACGAGCGCGACGGTCCCGCCGGCGAGGCCGATGGCGACGAACTTCGCGAGCATCCAGAAGGCGTTCGCGAGCGTCAGCCCCGCCACCGCCGTCGGTCCGATGACGAGCCCCACGAGCGCCAGGTCGACCGTCCGCTTGGACATGATGGCGAAGCCGGTGACGATGCGCGGCCACGCGAGATCCGTCGTCGCCCGGAGGCGCTCCTCGTCGATGACGCCCGCGCCGGCGAGCGCGCGGGCCAGCGCCGAGCCGACGCGACGGAGCCGTGACACGCCCGGTCGGAGGGACGCCCGCGGCTAATCGGTTCCGTTCGGGGGCGCCCCTCGCCGGAAAGAGTCGGCTACGCCAGCAACAGTCCCGCCACCGCGCCCGTCGTGAGCACGGTCAGGGCGTCCGCGGTCGGGCCGCTCCACCCCTCGTCGGCGACGACGAACCGCCCGCGCTCGCGGACCGTCTCGGGGTCGGCCGCCACCGCGAGGTCGCCGTTCGAGAGCGCCGCCCAGTACGCCAGCGGCGCGATGGCGAGGAAGCGCAGCCCCGACTCGGCGGGGAGCACGGCGTCGAGCGCGGCGGCCGCGCCGACGTACGCCAGCGGGGCGAGCGCGACGGCCCGGACGACCGCCGTCGGCGTCGCCTCGGGCACGCGCGCGTCGAACCGGCCGAGCGGCCGCCCCGACCCGCCCCACGCGGGGAGGAGTTCCACCTCGGCGTCGAGCCCGAACAGCCGGGCGACGGCCGCGTGCGCGGCCTCGTGCGGGAGCACCGCGACCGCGAGGAGGACGCGTCCGATGCGGGACACACCGGACCGAGGCGGCCGACGGCCAAAGGCGTTGCCCGCCCTGACGGCCCCCGGCCGGACTCGACGCCCGCGCGGCCGGCCGCAAGGGTTCTCCGTGGCCGTCCCCACTCGCGACCGTGAACGCCGACGACCTCCGCGACGCCTGGGCGGACCGCACCGGGGAGTTCTCCCCGCGGTACTACGCGCACTACGGCCCCAACGAGGTGAGCGAGGTCGTCGCCGACCGCCTCGGCGGCGCCGTCGGAGGCGACGCGCGCGTGCTCGAACTCGGCTGCGGCTCCGGCCGCCACCTCGCGCACCTCCACGACGAGGGCTTCGCCGACCTCGCGGGCGTCGACATCAACCCGGAGGCGTTCGACGTGCTCCGCGAGGAGTACCCCGACCTCGCCGCCGCCGGGACCTTCCACGCCGGCGCCATCGCCGACGTGCTCCCCGGGTTCGCGGACGGCGCCTTCGACGCGGTCTACTCGGTCGAGACGCTCCAGCACGTCCACCCCGCGGAGATGTCCGAGACCTTCGACGAGGTCGCCCGCGTCGCCGGCGACCTGCTCGTGACGGTCGAGCTGGAGGGCGACGCGGAGGGCGGCATCGTCGAGGTCGACGACGGCCTCCCGCTGTACCGCCACGACTGGGGGACCGTGTTCGAGTCGCGCGGGTTCGACCAGGTCGCCGTCGAGACGCTGGGGTACGATACGGTCCGCGTGTTCCGGCGCGCCGACTGACCGCGGACCGGCCGCTCCGACCGACTGGGCGGACCGCTCGCGCGGTCGTCCGGGGCGTCGACCCCGAGGACGACCGGCGTCGCCGCCGCGGTCCCGCCGGCCGCCCCGCGCGGGGTTGAAGTGCGCCGACGGCGTTCGGCCGGCCATGCAGATCGGTTCCCGCCGCTGTCTCGTCAACCCCCACAGCGGCACCGGCGACCACGCCGAGTACGTACGCCGGGCGATGGAGGCGCGCGGCTTCGCGGTCACCGAGACCCAGAGCGCCGCCCACACCGTCGACCTGGCCGCCGAGGCCGGACGGGAGGGCGCCTCCACGCTCGCCGTCTGCGGCGGCGACGGCACGGTGAACGACGCGCTCCGGGGGCTGGTCCGCGCGGACGCGCTCGGCGACGTGACGCTCGCGGTGCTGCCGGCGGGGACGGCGAACCTCCTCGCGGGGAACCTGGGGATCGACTCGCTGGAGCACGGCATCGAACTCTCCGACACCGGGGAGGCGCGCGCGCTCGACGTCGGCGTGGCCGAGGGCGCCGACGGCGAGTCGACGGAGCCGTTCCTCGTCTCGTGTATCGCCGGCCTCCCCGCCGACGCCAGCACGAGCACCTCCGACGACCTGAAGGGGCGGTTCGGCACGCTCGCGTTCCTGCTCTCGGGCGCGCGCGAGACCGTCGCGTTCGACGGCCTGGACGTGCGCCTGGAGTCGCCGGAGGCGTCCTGGGCCGGCGAGGCGCTGTGCGTGCTCGTCGGCAACGCGCGGAAGTTCGTCGAGGAGGGCGGGCAGGCGGACATGGAGGACGGCCGGTTCGACGTCGTGGTCGCCGAGACCATGCCCGCGCCGGGGCTGGCGGTCGAGGCGGCGCGCCACCGCCTGCTCGGGGAGGGGAGCGACGGCGTCACGCACTTCCGCGCGGGCGAACTCCACGTCGCCAGCGACGACGGCCCGATCACGTTCAGTCGCGACGGCGAGGTGTCGACCCACGAGCGCCTGGACTTCCGCGTGCGCTCGGGCGCGCTCGACGTTCGGGTGGGCGAGGGGTACGAGCCGCACCCGGAGTAGCGGGCCTGGGGGAGGAGACTCCCGCGAGGAACGGTCGGAGCCCGATCCGCGTGGGGGGCGGTCGCCGCCCGTCGCCGGTTCGCACGCCTCCGTCGGACTTTTCACCGCCTCCGCGCTCGGCCGAAGTGGATGCCCTCCGGCGACGGATCGAGCGACAGCGACGCGGGCGACTGGGACCCCGCCGCCGACGCCGCCGACGCGGGCGACGTCGGGGCGACCCACGCGGAGCCGGCGGACCCCGCCGAGGCGCGCCTCGCGGACGCGCTCGAACGGGTCGCCCACGGCGCCGTCGTCTCGGTCCCGAGCATCCTCCTCCAGCAGGCGCTGACGGTGGCGTTCGCCGCGACGCTGACGAACGCGTTCGCCGCCGGACCGTACGGGCTGTTCGTGCTCGCCCGGCGCATCGCCCGGTTCCTCCGGGGCGTCGCCGGGGGCTTCGGCTCGGGGCTGAGCCGCTTCCTCCCGAACGCCGCCGACGACGCCGAGCGCGACGCCGTCGCGACGGTGGCGGTCGTCCTCCTCGTCGGGGTCACGGCGGTCCTCGGCGCGGCGCTGGCGCTCGCTGCGCCCGCCATCGCCGGGTTCACCGGCCGCGGGTCGCGGTTCGTGCTGTACCTCCGGGTGTTCGGCGCCGGCCTGCCGCTCACCACGTCGCTGTTCGCCGTCGCCGGGATCATGCGCGCCGCCGAGGAGGTGGCCGCGCTGAACGTCCTCCAGCGGGTCGCGTTCCCGCTGGTCCAGCTCGCCGTCGGCGCCGCCGGCGCGCTCGTGTTCGCCGACCTGTTCCCCGTCGCCGTCGGCGTCACCGTCGGCGTGGGGGTCGTCGCCGGCGCCGGCGCGGTCTGGCTCGCCCGCGCCCGCGGCTTCCGCCCCCGGTTCCGCGGCGCCGGGACGGCCGCGGTCGCCCGCCGCTACGTCCGCTTCTCGCTGCCGCTGTTCCTCGGCGCCATCGCCACGACGACCCAGCGGCTCGGCTTCTACCCGCTCATCGCGGTGTTCCTCTCGGACGCCGCCGGCGGCGTCTTCGCCGTCGGCGTCCTCGTCGGCGGGCTGGTGCGGCTCCCGCTCATCGGCGTGAACCAGTTCATCCCCCCCGTCGCCGCCGCGCTCCACGAGGCGGGCCACCGCGAGTCGCTCTCGCGGCTCTACCACGTCACGAGCCGGCTGGTGCTCGTGGGGGTCGCCGCCCTGTCGGTCCCGGCGGTCGTCTACCGCGAGGCGCTGATGGCGCTGTTCGGCCCGACGTTCGTGCGCTACGCGCCGCTCTTGCCGGGGTTCGTCCTCGCGCAGTTTCTCGCGTGTGCCGCCGGGAGCGTCGGCATCCTCCTGACGATGACCGACCACCAGCGCGCCCTGCTCGTCGTCAACACCGCGATCACGCTGTTCCTCGCGGTCACGGCGGTCCCGCTCGTCGTCGAGTTCGGGCTCCCGGGGCTCGTCGCCAGCTACCTGCTCATGCTCGGGGTGAACAACGGCCTCGAGGTGGCGGTGCTGTACCGCGTCGAGGGGCTCCAGCCGTTCACCCGGGCGCACCTGCGACCGCTCGCGGCGGCGGTCCCGTTCGCCGCCATCGCGCTGGCGGCGCGTGCGGCGCTCCCGCGGTTCCCCGGCGCCGTCGTCGGCACGGCCGTCGGCCTCGCGGGGTACGTCGTCGTCCTCCGGGCGCTGGGGTTCTCCCCTGCGGAGCGGCGCCTCCTCGGGACGCTCGTCGAGCGCTACCGGCTGGCGCTGGCGGCCGTGCGTGAGCGGGTCGCCGACGCGGTGTGAGTCGGGGACTCCTCGCCCGCGGCGCCGCGCTCGCCGGCGCACCTCCCGCCGGTACTTACACGGCGCCCCCACCCGCACGGGGAGTATGGCCTCCGACGACGCCGACATCGACGCCGACGTGGACGCCGACCCCGCGATGCCCGCCGGCCCCGAGCACGCCGACCCGCCGTTCGACGCCCCCGACCTCTCGGGGTCGACGGCGTTCGTCACCGGCACCACCCGCGGCATCGGCAAGCGGATCGCGCTCACGCTCGCCGAGCACGGCTGCAACGTCGTCTCGACGGGCAAGACCGTCGAGCCCGGCGGCGACCTCCCGGGCACGATCCACCGGACGGCCGAGCAGTGTCGCGAGCGCGGCGTCGACGCCCACGCGATCCAGTTGGACGTGCGCGACGAGGACGCCGTCGAGGCGGCCGCCGAGGAGGCCATCGACGAGTTCGGCGAGGTCGACGTCGTGATCAACAACGCCAGCGCGATCCAGCTGGCGAACGTGGCGGACCTGCCGGCGAAGCGGTTCGACCTCCTGACGGACGTGAACGTGCGCGGCACCTACCTCGTCTCGCGGGCGTTCCTCCCGCACCTGCGCGAGCAGGGGGGCGGGTGGATCCTCGCGAACGCGCCGCCGGTGACGGTCGACCGCGCGCCCGGAAAGGCCGCCTACGCGTGGTCGAAGCTCGGGATGTCGTTCGTCACGCTCTCGCTGGCGGAGGAACTCGCCGCCGACGGGATCGGCTGCAACACGTTCTGGCCGGTCACGGCGGTGGACACCCGAGCGACGCGCTACTTCGGGCTCGGCACCGAGGACGACTGGCGCACCCCGCACGTGCTCGCCGACGCGGTCCTCGCGATCCTGGCGCGGGACCCGGCGGAGTACACGGGCCACTCCGCGTACGACGAGGACCTCCTGCGCGCGGCCGGGGCGAGCGACGCCGACCTCTCGGCGTACAACGTCACCAAGGGCGACCCGGCGCCCACCTCGGCACGGATGTTCGCGCCCGAGTACGAGCGGGAGTGACCGCGTCGCTCACCGATCCCGCTCGCGGCCGGGCGGGGCGAGCTACTCCGACAGGCCGTCGAACCCGCTGTCGAAGCGGCCGCCGAGGGAGCCCCACCCGGAGACCCCCGGACAGTCGTGGCGCTCCGGGAGCCGGTGTTCGCTGCACAGCACCCCGTCGCAGTAGGAACATCGCCGGGGGGCCTCCAGCGCCGCTCCGCACCGATCGCAGGTCGTCATTCGCTACCACCTAGCACGGTCTACGCGCTCGGGTCGCATAAGCTCACGCACGGCCGACGGGTCCTTGGGTCTCGCCGACGAAGTTAGCGGCGTGCGCATCTCGACGATCGTGGTGCTTGTCGGGCTCGGCCTGTTCGTGCTCCCGCTCCCCGGGACGTTCATCCTGGGCGGACTGACGCTGCTCGTGGGCGCCGCGCTCCGGTATCTGGGCGAGTGACCCACGGCGGAGGACCGGTGTCGCAGGAGGACGGCCGGCTCGGGTGATCCCGACGTCGACGGACGGCCGGCTCAGGTGACGCCACCGCCGCGGGGCTCGTACGCCAGGTGCGCGTCCGTCTCGACGACCTCCCGGGCCGTCTCCACGACGTGCCAGACGTCCTCGAACCGGGTGTACAGCGGCGCCGGACACACGCGGACGACGTTCGGCGGCCGGAAGTCGACGACCACGTCGCGGTCGCGCAGCGCCTCGCTCACGCGGTACCCCTCCGGGTGCTCGATCGCGACGTGCCCGCCGCGCCGCCCGCGCTCGCGGGGGGTACCCACGGAAAAGTCGTCGCCGAGGCGGTCGTCGACGAGCGCGATCAGGTAGTCGGTGAGCGCGAGCGACTTCTCGCGGACGCGCTCGATCCCCGCCTCGCGGATCAGCCCGACCGCGCCCTCGATCGGCGCCGAGGAGAGCATCGGGACGGTGCCGATCTGCCAGGCGCCGGCGGAGTCGGCGGGGGTGTAGGTGGGGCGCAGCTCGAACTGGGTCGACTTGTCGTTGCCCCACCAGCCCGCGAGCGCGGGCGTCGTCCCGTGGTGGCGCTCGTGGACGTACAGCCCCGCGGTCGCGCCGGGGCCGGCGTTGAGGTACTTGTACGAACACCACACCGCGAAGTCCGCGCCCGGGCCGAGCGGCGCGTCGCCGGCCGAGTCCGCGTCGCCGTCGCGGTCCACCCCGCCCGCGTTCCGGAGGTCGTGCGGCACCGCGCCGACCGAGTGGGCGCAGTCGAAGCCCGCGAGCGCGCCGCGTTCGTGCGCGGCCGCGGTTATCCGGTCGACGTCCAGCAGCTGTCCGGACCGGTACAGCACCGAGGGCATGAACACGATCCCGACGTCGTCGCGCTCGCGGAGCGCCGCCTCGACGTCCGCCTCGTCGACCGTCCGCCCGTCCCTCGACTCGACGGCGACGAGCTTCCGGTCGGGATCGATCCCCCGCTGGCGGAGCTGCGCGCGGATGGAGTAGTGGTCGGTCGGGAAATCGAGGTCGTTCACCAGCACCGCGGGCGCCTCGGCCGCGGGGTCGGGGCCTGCGGGGGTGCCGGGGAGGGCGTCGAGGAACGTCCCGATCAGGGTGTGGACGTTGACGGTGGTGGAGTTGGCGACGACGACCTCCGACCCGTTCGCGCCCACCAGCGGCGCGAGGAGGTCGCCGAGGTGCTCGCCGTACCGGAACCACTCCGGGTCGGCGTCCTCCCACCCGCGGATGGCGAGTTCCTCCCACTCGCCGACGACGCGCTCCAGCGCGGCGAGGGCCGCGTCCGGCGCGAGACCGAGGGAGTTGCCGTCCATGTAGCGCTCGCCCTCCGGGACGGAGAAGTGATCGCGGTAGTCGCGGAGGGGGTCGGCGGCGTCGCGTTCGCGCGCGTCCGCGATGCAGTGAGGGGACCCGTCGCCCGTGTCGGTCATGGACCGCCATTCGGGCGCGTCGTGATAGGGATTGGCGTCCCCGGCCGGTCAGTCGTCGCCCGCGGCGACGGCCTCGGTCTCCCGGTCGACCCCCATGTCGCCCACGAGCAGCAGCGCCCCGCCGGCGACGACGACGCCCGCGGCGACCACGACCGAGACGGCCCGGACGGCGGCGTCGTAGCCGAGCGGACCGGTCAGGAGGCCGACGGCCGCGCCCATCGCGACGGGGGCGCCCGTGGAGCCGACCCGGCCGACGGACTCGCCGATGCTGACGAGCCCGCCGCGGAGGTCGTCGTCCGCGAGGCCGGTGATCGCCGAGCGGTACAGCGTCAGCGAGACGGAGAAGCCGGCGCCGACGGGCACCCCGGCGGCGAGCGCGACCGGGACCGACGGCGCGAGCGCCAGGCCCGCGAGGCCGACGGCGCCGACGACCAGCGCCGCGAACGTCGGGAGCGGCCGGCCGAACCGGGCGGTGAGCCGCCCGGTCTGCGTCGTCGCGACGGCGCTGGAGACGGACGCCACCGCGACGAGCGCGCCCGCGGCGCCCGGCGACCCGCCGAGCAGGCGCACGATCACGATCGAGTTGTACGTGAGGAACGCGAACCAGAGGAACCCGGGCGCCGCCCGCCCGAGCAGGGTCGCGGCGACCCGCGGCCGGGACGCGAGCGCGAGGAGCGCGCGGACGCCTCCCTGGGCGGGCCCGTCGGGGGCCTCCTCGGCGTCCCCGGCCGCCGGGTCCGGGCCGTCCCGGTCGCCGCCGGCGTCGTCGCCGCCGTCCGCCCCGTCGAGGTCGGCCGACTCCTCGAACAGCAGCCAGACGGCCGCGGCGACCGGGAGGGCGGCCGCGTACAGCGCGAACGGGTACTGCCACGCGAACGCGACGAGCAGCCCCGCGAGGAACGGGAACACCGTGAGGGAGACTCCGACGACGGTGAAGCGCACGCCCTGGGCGGTCGACTCGCGGGCGCCCGAGAACAGGTCGCCCGTCGCCGTGATCAGGATCGGGCCGATGCCGGTGTAGCCGACCCCCTGAAGCGCCCGGAGGGCGAGCGCGACCCGGAAGTCGGTCGTCAGCGTCAGCGCGACGCCCGCGAGGCCGAACAGCGCGAGCCCCGAGGCGAGCACCGGCTTGCGGCCGTAGCGGTCCGCGAACACGCCCGACAGCGGGATGCAGACGATGCCGGGCGCGGTGAACGCCGACAGCAGCAGCGCCGCCTCCGTCGCCGTGACGCCGTACGGCCCCGCCAGCGACTCCACGACCGGCGAGACGACCGAGGCGCCCATCGGCGAGACGAGCGACGCGAGCAGCAGCAGGCGGAAGTCCCGGTCCGCGAGCACGTCCGCGTCCGCGCCGACCAGCCCCCGCAGCGAGAGCGACACGTCCGGCCTGCGGAGGCCGGCCCGCAAGAGCCACACGGTTCCGGCGGGGGCGGCCGGCGGTCGGCGGGCGCGTGCGCGACCGAGGCGCGGGGACCGCGTGGGGTTCATACCGTCCGCGGTCGACGGGAGGGGCATGACCGATCCCGACCCGGACGCCGACGCGGACGACGACGCCGGTGCCGACCCCGCTCTCGACGCGGGCCGGCCGTCCGATCCCTCGGACGCGGACGGCCCGCTCGCCGGCCTCGACCCGGACCTCCGCGCGGTCGTCGCGGACATCGAGTCGCTCGGCGTGCCGCCGTGGCACGCCCTCTCGGTGGGGAGCGCCCGCCGGATCGAGGACGATCTGTTCTCCTCGGACGCCGACCTCCCCGTGGGCTCCACCCTCGACCTCGCGATCGACGGCCCGGACGGCGACGACCTCCCGCTCCGGGTGTACCGCCCGGAGTCGACGCCGGCGCCGACGCTCGTGTTCTTCCACGGCGGCGGCTGGTGCCTCGGTACGCTCGACTCGGCCGACGACCTCGCGCGACGGCTGTGCCGCCGCGTCGGGGCGGTCGTCGTCTCCGTCGACTACCGCCTCGCGCCCGAGCACCCCTTCCCCGCCGCCGTCGACGACGCGATCCGCGCCCTCCGGTGGACTCGCGAGCACGCGGGCGAGTTCGGCGGCACCGGCGTCGTCGGGGTCGCGGGCTCCTCCGCCGGCGGCACGCTCGCGGCCGCCGCGTCGCTGGCGGCGCCCGACGGGGAGGCTCCCGCGGTCCAGACGCTCCTGTACCCGATCACCGACCGCGACTTCTCCACCGACTCCTACGGGGCGAACGCCGACGGGCCGCTCCTGACGCGCGCGGACGTGCGCCGCTTCTGGCGCGAGTACCTCCGCTCGGACGTGGACGCGGCCAACCCGCACGCCGCGCCGCTCCGGGCGCGGGACGTCGACCTCGCGGGGACCGCGCCCGCGGTCGTCGTCACCGCCGGGCGCGACCCGCTCCGGGACGACGGCGCCGCCTACGCCGACCGCCTCCGGGAGGTCGGCGTCCCCGTCGATCACCTCGACTACGAGGGCATGTGTCACGGCTTCTGCTCGCTGGCCGACGAGGTCCCGGCGGCCGACGCGGCGTTCGACGACCTCGCGGCGGCGACGCGCGAGCGGCTGGAGGCGGCGGGCGGCGGCGACGGCGAGTGAACCCCCGCCGACAGCGACGACGCACGCCGACGGTCGCGTTCCAGTCTCCCGGTCTCAGAACGGCGTGTCGGCCGCGGCGGCGACCTGCCGGCCGACGCTGACGACGAGGTAGAGGCCGGCGGCGACGAGGAGGACGACCCCGACCGCCCGCGAGATTCCGGGGAGCGGCGACTCGACGACGCCGGCCAGGTTGCCCGTGACGACCTGCACCTGGAGGAGCAGCAGCGACAGCGGCACCAGCAGGACGGCGACCCCGCGACGGACCGACCGTTCGGGCTCCGATCCGGTCATCGTCGCCGACGCCGCGGCCCGGCGACAAGTGTGTTCCGGCCGTCGCGGGCGCGGGCGGGCGGGGAGTCGCTACGGGTGACTACTCCCGACCGGACAGCCGCTCGTAGGCCGCCCACGAGGCGTCCTCGGCGGGGGGCTCGACGCGCTCGCCGTCGACGAACACGCCCGTCCCCTCTCGGACGGTTCCGGCGACGCCGACCGCGGTCCCGCGGTCCGAGAGCGCCGCGACGACCCGGTCGACCGCGGCGGGATCGACCGCGAGCAACAGCGTCCCCGAGGTGGTGCACGCCCAGGGGTCGAGGTCGAGGGCCTCGCACGTCGCCAGCGCGGCGTCGGCCGTCGGGACGGCCGCCGACTCCACGTCGATCCGGACGCCCGCCGCCTCGGCCGTCTCGCAGAGCGCGCCCCGGAGGCCGCCCTCGGTCGCGTCGTGCATCGCGGTGACGCCCGCATCCGCCGGCGGCTCCCCGGTCCCTCCCCGTTCGGCCGCTTCTCCCCGCCCCGCCTCCGCCGCCGCGAGCGCGTCGCGGACGACGCTCGTCTCCTCGATCAGGTCGGCGGCGGCCGCGATCGTCGCCTCGTCGAGCCCCCGCTCGGCGAGCGCGTCCGGGAACAACGACGCGAACAGGCCCGCCGTCTCGATCCCGGGTCCCTTCGTGACGAGCAGCCGGTCGCCGGGACGGGCGCCGTCGGGCCGGATCACCTCGTCCGGGTCGCCGACGCCCAGCACGGTCGCGGCGCCGACCCACGGGAGCGACGCGCCCGGGTAGCGGGCGGTATGGCCCGTCGGGACGGCGACGCCGAGCGCCTCGCACTCGGCGGTCACGGCGGCCCAGAAGTCGGCGAAGGTGTCGTCGGGCAGGTCGCCCGGGAGCGCGAAGGAGGGACAGAAGTGCGAGGGGGCGATCCCGGAGACGGCAACGTCGCCGAGGGCGAACGAGAGCGCGAAGCGGCCGGCCGTCTCGGCGCCCAGCTCGGGGAGCATGGATATCGGGTCGGTCGCACAGACGACGGCCCGCCCGGCCACGTCGAGGACGCCGAAGTCGACGCCGTGGGCCGGGCCGAGGCGGACGTCGCCGCGGTCGGCGCCGAGGTTCGGCCGGACGACGGACTCGAAGGCGTCGCGGTCGATCTTCCCCCGGCGGGAGGCAGGGTCGTCGGTCACAGATCGCTCTCCGCCCGGGCGGGCCAAATCGGTTGCGTCAGAACCGGGGCGGGGTCGTCGCCCTCAGAACCGGGGCGCCATCGGGTGGGCGACCTCGTGCTCCGTCCGGGCGGCGGGGCGGTCCAGCGTCGCCTCGCGGCCGTCAGGCCAGCGGATCGCCACGCGCTCGGGGTGCTCGTCGCCGAGGCCGAAGTGCGCCACCGGCTCCATCTGACAGAGGTACCCCGAGCCGGCGCACACCACCTTCGTGCGCGTCCACGACCCGGTTTCGAGCGTGACGGCCGCACCCCGGGCGGGCGCGCCGTACTGGGTGGTCGGGCGCACCCGGAGCCAGTCGGTGTCGGCGGCGCCCTCGACGGCGTACAGCGACAGGGGTTGTTCGGCGAGTTCCCCGTGGACGACGAGCAGTTCGAGCGCGCCGTCGCCGTCGAAGTCGGCGACCGCGGCGCCGGTGCCGAGGCCGCGCGGCTCGGCGGCCGCGCCGGGGTCGAGCGCGCGCCAGCCGGCGTCGGTCTTGCGGAACAGTCGGTTGACGTCGCCCATGGCGTTGCAGAACAGCTCCTCGCGGCCGTCGTTGTCGAAGTCGGCCGTGACGAGCGTCCGGGTCCGGACCGCCTCCGCGAAGTCGGCGGGGGCGGCGTCCTCGAACCACGGCGGGGCGGACTCCGGCCCCGGCGAGCGGGCGTCCGTCCCCGTCCGCGCGAACAGCCGTCCCGGCGTCTCCCACCCGGCGACGGCCACGTCGCCGTCGGCCATCGTCACGCCACGCGCGTTCGTCCCGGGGTCGGCCAGTCCCACGTCGCCGGCGACCTCGGTGAAGTGGCCCGACTCGTTGCGGAACAGGCGGTTCGGGCCGCGCTCGACCCCGACGAACAGGTCCATCCGGTCGCTCACCAGCGGTCCGGCGTACAGCGACCGGGCGCACGCGTCCAGCTCCAGCCCCACGGCCTCGGCCATGTCCGAGAGCTGGCCGTCGTCGCCCAGCTCGTAGAAGCGGGAGGGCGCGCCGTAGCTGGCGACGAACGCGCCGTAGCGGCCGGTGCCGTAGCGGTCGAGCGCGGCGACCGAGCGACCGGCCCGGAAGTTGCCGCGGTCGGCGTTGACGCCCAGGCCGAACAGGTCGCGCCAGCGCACGTCCGAGTGGTCCGGGCGGAAGTCAACCGGGTCGAGTAGCAGGTCGGTGTCCCGCGAGTCGCCCTCGTAGGAGTCGGTGTTGTGGACGTACAGCTCCTCGTCGCCGTCGGCGTCGAGGTCGGCGGCGACCACGCCGATGGCGTGGCGCCCCTCGTCGGCGACGGCGGGCGTGGCCACGTCGTGGAGGGCGCCGTCGCGCCAGGCGAGCAGGCGGTTCCCCGGCCCGAACCCGGTGACGAGCGCGCACGGCCCGCTCGTCCCGGGCGTGACGGCGACCCCGTAGCCCCGGTGGGGGTCGTCGGCGGCGACGTCGTCGGACCGGTCCGCGAACACGCGACCCCATCCGTGTCCCCCGTATAAGAGCGCTCGGTTCCGCCCCCCGAGGAACAACGCTTTTCGGACGCGGGGCCGAACCGCGAGCCATGACGGACGACGAGAGTCAGGACGCCGGTACCGACGGACAGAACGGGGACGCCGAGGGCGACGACGGGGAGGAGAAGTCGTTCCGGGAGCGGGTCGAGGAGATCCGCGAGCGACGCGAGCAGGAGCGCGAGGAGGGCGAGGGCGGCGCGCCCTCCCCCGAGGAGATGATGGGCGGCGGCGGTCCCGGCGGCATGGGCGGCGGCGGCAACCCCTTCGCGCAGATGATGGGCGGCATGATGGGCGGCGGCGGCCCCGGCGGCATGGGCGGCGGCGGCCCCGGGATGGGCGGCCCCGGCGCCGAGGAGGAGTCCGTCGGCAACGAGGAACTGGTGCGGGAGGTGCGACAGCTCCGGGACGAGGTCCGCGACGCGACCCGACA
The DNA here is from genome assembly GCF_051195075.1 of Halobaculum sp. EA56. NCBI lineage: Archaea > Methanobacteriati > Methanobacteriota > Halobacteria > Halobacteriales > Haloferacaceae > Halobaculum > Halobaculum sp. EA56. Next base: position 91,417 of record NZ_JBNTJX010000007.1, on the reverse strand, counting down.
GCTCCAGCGGATCGCGCAGGCGCTGGAGGACTAGCGAGACCGAGCGAGCGAAGCGAGGGAGGTCTCGGCCGAACGGCGGAGCGGTCTTCGTGCCGCTCCGCCCGGAAGACTAGCGGGACCGAGCGAGCGAAGCGAGGGAGGTCCCGGCCCACGGCGGCGAGCGTGCGGGCGAGCCGCCCGGAAGAACAGCGAGGCCGACCGAGCGCACCGACCCGTGAGCGCACCGGGCGCTCGATTCCACCGGACCCCGTTCGGCTACTCGGTCACCGCGCCGTACACTTCCTCCAGCCGGTCGACCGCGTGCTCGACGCTCATCCGCTGGCGACGGTCGAGACAGTGCTCCGAGAGCGCCCCGCGCTCGGCGAGCGTCCGGTCGATGGCGTCGGCGAAGGCGGCGGTTTCGCCCCGCGGGAAGCGGTAGCCCGTCTCGCCCTCGACGACGGTGTCGGCGAGCGCGCCGGCGTTGACGCCGACGACGGGCGTGCCGCAGGCGTTCGCCTCCAGCGCGACGAGCCCCTGCGTCTCGACGGGCGAGGGGAACAGGAACGCGTCGAGGCAGGCGTAGAAGGCGGGGAGGTCCTCCCGGGGGAGGAACCCGAGGAAGCGCGCGTCGACGCCGGCGTCGGCGCAGGCGGCCTCGGCGGCGTCGCGGGCGGGGCCGTCGCCGCCGAACACGAGCGTCGCGTCCGCGTCCGCGGCGGCGACGGCCGGCGGGATCTCCTCCAGTTCCTTCTCGAAGCCGTGGCGGCCGGTGTAGCCCACGAGCGGGCCGTCGTCCGGGCCGGGGAGGTCGTACTCCTCGCGGAAGGCGGCGAGCGCGTCGTCGTCCGGCCGGGCGAAGAACTCGGTGTCGACGCCGTTTGGGACCACCTCGATCCGCGAGCGGACGCCGATGTTGCGGAGGTGTTCGCCGGCCGGCTCGCTCGGGACGACCACCGCGTCGGCGGCGTTCATGTACCGGCGCTCGTAGCGGCGGGCGGCCCCCTCGACGACGGCGGCGGCCGGCCCGGCCGCGAGGTAGTCGGCGTACTCGGCGGTCGGGGTGTGGTAGGAGGCGACCAGCGGCGCGTCGATCCGGCGCGCGAGGTACCACCCCGACAGCCCGAGCGCGAACGGGGTGTGGGCGTGGACCACGTCCGCGTCGCGGACGGCGTCCGGGACGCCCGGCAGCCCCATCCAGAAGCCGTCGTAGAACGGGAATCCGACGCTTCGGGTGGCGTACTCGCCGTCGCCGGGCTCGTAGTCGGGGGCGCCGGGGAACACCACGTCCATCCGGCCGCCGCGGGCCCGCCACCGCGTCCGCCACGACTCCAGCGTGTACGTGACGCCGTTCACCGTGGGCAGGTACGTGTCGGTGAACGCGGCGACGGTCTGCATTCGTCCGCCGTTCCCGGAGCGCCCGCTAATGCCTTGCGTCTTCGAGTCCCGTCACGCGGGCCGCGTCGGCGCTCACTGCGACCCGAGGAGCCCCTCGTACGTCTCGACGAGTTCCTCGCCGACGCGCTCCAGCGAGTGCTCGGCGGCCGTCCCGCGGGCGTTCTCTCCGAGCCGTTCGCGCAGGCCCGGGTCGGCGGCGAGGCGGTCCAGCGCCTCGACGAACTCCTCGCGCGAGGAGCACAGCAGGCAGTCGTGGCCGTCCTCGAAGTACTCGCGGAACACGGGGATGTCCCGGAGGACGCACGGCTTGCCGCAGGCCATCGCCTCCAGCACGACGATGCCCTGGTTCTCCTCCTTGGTCGGGAAGAAGAACACGTCGCCGGCGCCGAACGCGCCCGGCTTGTCGTCGACCCAGCCGGTGAAGGTGACGTTCTCCGGCGGGTCGCCCGTCCACCGCCTCACGGTCCGCGAGGCCTGCGGGCCGGAGTCGACGGTGCCGAACCACGCGAAGTCGTGGTCGGTCCGTTCCGCCACCCGGCAGAAGTCGGTGAGCCCCTTGCGCTCGAAGACGGAGCCGACCGCGAACATCACGACGCCGTCGAGGTCGAACCGCTCGCGGTACTCCCGGCGGTAGGACTCGTGGCCGGCGACCGAGTCGCGGTCGACGCCGTTCGACATCGCCCGGATCGGCGCGTCGACGGGGTAATCGAGCAACCGTCGTTTCGTGTACTCGGAGGGCGCGAGCACGAGGTCCGCCTGCGAGTAGAACCACCGGAGGTACCGCCGGAGCGCGGGGGCGACGGCGTTCGAGCCCCGGAAGCTCTCGCGGAAGTCCTCGCTGGTGACGTGGCAGTGGAGCACCAGCGGGGTGTCGGTCCGCCTCGCGTAGCGCGCGAGCGCGACGCTCGCGGGGCCGATGAGGTTCAGGTGGACCACGTCCACGTCGGCGAGGAACCCCCGGCCGCGCAGGCCCGCGGACAGCCCGTCGAGGGGGTCGCCGTCGGGCCACGGAGAGGTGATCACCTCCACGTCGGCGCCGGCCTCGCGGGCGCGCTCCAGCGCCGCGACCTGCTGGTCGTGGGCGGTGCCGATGCCCGCGCGGTCGAGTTGCGACGAGAGTTCGAGGTAGTCGAGGACGCGCACGGTCTGTGGCTCCCGGGTTCGGGGGTGCGGGGTTTGAGCGTGCTGGATCCGTCCCGGCGGGTCCGGCGACCCGGGGATGCGTGGGGCGTGAGGCGTGGCGACTCCCCGCACGCCCGGCGAACGCTGAAACGGCCCGCGGTCGTGCCCGCCCGCATGGAACTGGTTGAGGCCACCGCCGCCGACCTCGATGCATTGGTCGAGCGCTGGTACGACCTCGCGACGGCGATGGCGGAGCACTCCGAACTGAACGAACTCGCGTACGCGGACGTCGAGGCGGTCCCCGACGACGGCTTCCGCGCCCACCTCGCGGACGACGAGGTGACCGACTACCTCGTCGTCCACGACGGCGAGACGATCGGGTTCCTGACGCTCCGGGAGGGCCGCCACCCCTCGCGGACGCACTCGCGGTACCTCCGGATCGTGAACGTCGCGATCGACGAGGAACACCGGGGCCGGGGCCACGGCACGGCGGTCGTCGACCGCGTGAAGGGGCTGGCCCGCGAGCGCGGGTGCGACCACCTGAAGGTCGCCTGCGAGTGGGAGAACGAGGGCGCCCGCCGGTTCTACCGCGACGCGGGGTTCCGGCCGAAGCAGGTGGACTACGCACGGCCGTTGGAGTGAGTCGGGGAACGGAACCGGGGCACGGGCCGACCGGGCCGATCCCCGCTTCCGCAACGCTTGACCCCCGCCGCGCGAACCTCCACCCGATCACGTGACGACACGCCTGTTCACCACCCTCTGCGGCCTCGTCTTCCTCGTCAACTTCGGCCGGGTCGCGTTCGCCCCGCTGGTCCCCGAGTTCCAGCAGGACCTCGGGCTGTCGGCGGCGGCCGTCGGCTCGGTCACGTCGCTCGTGTGGCTCGGGACCGCCGCGCCGCGCATCCCGGTCGGGTGGGTGCTCACGCGGGTCGCCCGCGAGCGCGTCGTGCTCGCCACGGGGGTCGCGCTCGCGGTCGCCTCCGCGTTCGTCGCCACGGCGCAGTCGCTGCTGGCGCTCCGGGCGGGCGCGTTCGCCGTCGGCCTCGCCACCGGGGGGTACTTTGTCGCCGCTATCCCGCTGGTCGGGACGCTCTATCCCGACGCCGTCGGCCGGGCCGTCGGGATCCACGGCACCGCCAGCCAGGTCGCCAGCGTCGTCGCGCCCGCCGTCGTCCTCGCGGTCGTGGCGGGCCTCGGCGACTGGCGCCTCGTGTTCGCCGCGCTGGCCGTCGGCGCCGGCGTCTCCACGGCGTCGCTGGTGATCGTCCTCCGGCGGACCGGGTCCGGGTCGGGCACGCGTATCGGCGGGTCGGGTGGCGACGGGGTCGACGAGGGCGACGACGGCGACGCCGCCGACGAGGGAGCCGACCCCCCGCTCTCGCCCAACGGGGAGAGCCGCGACTTCCGGGCGGCGCTGTCGCACTGGCGCATCGTGCTCGCGGGGATGTCGCTGGTCGCGGTCGCCGGCTTCGCCTGGCAGGGCGTGTTCAACTTCTACGTGAGCTACCTGCTCTCGAAGGGGCTGACGTCCGCGAACGCCAACCTGCTGCTCACCGTCGCGTTCGCCGCGGGCGTCCCCGCGTTCTGGCTCGGCGGCCGCCTGGCCGACCGCCTCCCGAAGGTGCCGTACCTCCTCGCGCTCAACGGCGCCTTCCTCGCGTCGCTGGTGGCGCTCACGTTCGCCGGGTCGCTCGCGGCGTTCGCGCTCGTCTCGGCGGTCATCGGCTACGCCGCCCACGCGCTGTTCCCCGCGGTGGACACGTACATGCTGTCGACGCTCCCGCCGGCCGACCGTGCCAGCGCCTACGCCGTCTTCTCGGGCGCGTCGCTGCTCTTCGAGGCGAACGGCTCCGGCGTCGTCGGCGCGCTCACCGACGCCGGCGTCGCCTTCGACCAGGTGTTCCGGCTGTTCGCCGCGGCCGTCGCGCTCCTCCTGGTCGTGACCGGCGTTCTCTACGCGGTCGGCCGGTTTCCGACCCCGCCGGGGGAACGACGGGGGGACGCCTGACGGGCGGGACGGGAGGGCTCGCGCGCCGGTCGTCCCCGTGTCGGGACGGTCCCGCCGCCGCGGTGTGGACCCGTCGGCGAACCGCCGTCTCGACCGTCGATCCGTCGCGGAGACGGTCCGAACAGTTTTGGTCGTGTATATAATACTCGTGGGTATGTCAGGTACGCTCCCGTCGGAGGCCGACGATCCCGACCCGGACTCCGACGACGGCGACGGGTCCGCCGGCGCCGACGGCGGTCCGGAGTCGGCGTCCGATCCCCGCGCCGACGGCGGGGCGGCCGCCGAACGCGACGCGCCGGGGGCGTCGGCCGCCGGTCGGGAGCGATCCGAGCGGGACCGGGACGACGGGGTCGCCACGGGCCGCGACGGCGCCCCCGAGGACGGGGAGGGCGACGGGGGGATCCGCGTCTGCTGGATAGACGACGAGAGCGCCGACGACGTGATCGGCGCGCTGGCCCCGGAGACGGCACGAACCATCCTCTCGACGGTCCACGACGAGCCGAAGACGGCCTCGGAACTCGCCGACAGCGCCGACACCTCCGTCCAGAACGTCCGCCACCACGTCTCGAAGCTCGTCGACGCCGGGCTGATCGAGGCGACGGACACGCGCTACTCGGTGAAGGGCCGCGAGATGACCGTCTACGGCCCCGCCGACGACCGGGTCGTCGTCGCCGTCGGCGGGGGCTCGGACCGTTCCTCGCTGCTGGACTCCCTCCGCGGCCTCCTCGGGGCCGTCGCCGTTCTTGCGGGCGCGAGCGTCCTCGTGCAGTCGCTGTTCGGCACGGGCGTCGCGACGCTGTCGGGCCCGGAGACGGCTCCCCGGATCGGCGACGCCGTCGGCGGCTCGGCCGGCTCGGCGCTCGGGACCCTCCCGCCCGGCGTGGCGTTCCTCGCGGGCGGGCTGCTCGTGCTCGCGACCGTCGTCGCCGTCGACCGCCTCCGCGGGCGGTAGGGGTCGACGGTGACCCGCGCCCCGATCCTGCTCGCGCTCGTGGTGGTGGTCGCCAGCGCCGGCGCCGGCCTCGTCGGAGCCGACGTTCGGGGCGGCGCCCTCGCCGGCGACGGGACCGTCCCGCCCAGGGCCGTCGGCCCCGGGCTGTTCGGCGGGGCGGCCCCGAGCGGGCCGGGACCCGGCGCCGACGCGGTGGCCGACCGCGGGGGGACCGACACCGTTCGCGTCGGCGTGATAGGCAGTTCCTTCGGGAGCGCCGCGTCCCTCGACGGGAGGGTCGCGGACCGATACAGCGTCGGATCGCCCCGGTTCGGCCTCGTCGCCGGCGACCACGGCACCGCGGTCGCGAGCGTCGTGGCAGAGCGCACCGGCGACGCCTCGCTGTACCTCGCGTCGGTCGGCTACGAGCCGACGCCCGCCGAGTACGACCGCGCGGTCCGGTGGCTCGTCGCCAACGACGTGGACGTGATCGTCGACGCCGGCAGCTACTACCCGCGGACCGCCGACGGGATGGCGCGGATCGCCGGCGCCGCCGAGCGGGCCGCCGCCGCCGGCGTCGTCTTCGTCACCTCCGGCGGCAACACCGCGCGGCGCCACTGGCGCGGGACCGCCGACGGGACCGGGTGGATCGCGTTCGACGGGGACGGCACCGAGGGGAACCGCCTCGGAAGCGGCTTGATCGCCGGGCGCGTGACGCTCCGGCTCTACTGGGAGGGCTCCGCGGACTACGACCTCTACCTCTACCGCGACGTGCCCGACGGCGAGGACGGGGTGGTGGCGAAGTCGACCCGCGAGTCGGGTCACGCCGAGGCCATCGACGCGGTGCTCCCCCGCGGCAACTACTACGTCGCGGTGTACGCCCGCGACCCCGGCGACGGGCCGGTCGACCTGTTCGCCGCGCGCCACACGCTCGGCGCCGCCGGCGCGAACGGGAGCGCGGTGGCGCCGGCGACCGCCCCGGGCGTCATCTCCGTCGGCGCCCTCTCGGCCGACGGCGGCCTCGCGTCGTACTCGGCGGCCGACACCGACGTGCGCGCGCCGGGGACGGTCCGTCTCGACGACGGCACCAGCCTCCGGGGCACCTCCGCGGCCGCCCCCGCGGTCGCGAGCGTCGTCGCCGAGATGACGGCCGCGGCCGGCGGGGACGGCCTCACCCCCGCCGAGGCCGAGCGCCTCCTGGAGCGGACCGCCGACGACGGTCGCGTCGACCCCGACGCGGCCGTCGCCGCCGCCGGCCGGACCCGGACGGCCAACCAGTCCGACGACGGCCCCGTGGTGTACGCCGGTCCGTGAGGGCTGGCCCTCCGGCCGGTTCCGGCGCCGTCCCGCTTTTGTCGCCGGCGCCCCGGGTCCCCGACGTGTCCGAGGGACGCGTCCCGCCGCCGCCCGCGCCGGAGTCGGCGCTGACGGCCGCGGGCTACGAGTTCGCCGGCGAGGAGACGGCCGTCGGGTTCGACTCGCGGTTCGTCACCGTCGCGGTGCGGACCCGCTTCTACGACGACCCCGCCGTCGCCGAGGCGCTCCCGTCCGAGCGGGCCGACCGCGCCGCCCGGGCGTTCTTCTGCACCCGGTGTCACGTCCGGCCCGGCTTCGACCGGGCGCCCGTGTCGCCGGCGTCGGTCGTCGGGGTCGCCGCGAACCGCGCCCGCGGGGAGTTCCTCGCGGACCTGCGCGACTTCGGCCTGCGCGACCTCGACGCCGGGCCGACGCGCCGGTTCGCCTTCGACGACTGCGAGGGCTGCCTGTTCGAGATCCGCGCCGACTACCCGGTCGACGCGACGGCCGTCATCGAGGAGGCGACCGGGGGGACCGTCGAGGTGCCGGTGACGGTGCTCGCGGCGGTCCGGCCGTGGCGGGATACGTTCCTCATGGCCGGCGCCGCGTTCCCGACCGGGTCGCTGTCGGCCGCCGTCGACGCCGCGGTGGAGGCGGACGTGACGACGACGCGCTCGTTCGACCCGGACCCGGACGCCCGGGCGGAGGCCGTCTCGCTGGTCCGCTCGCTCGGCGCCGGGGGCGGCCGACGAAACCGTTAGGTCGCCGCCGGTCCCCTCGGAGGCCGTGTCGGGGAGGCGCGACCCGGTCGTCGCAGAGCGCGTCGAGGAGTACTGGGGCTGGGCCGCGGTCGCGCTGTTCCTGCTCGTGACGGTCGACCTTCTCACCACGCTGTACGCGGCGGCCGTCGTCGGCGCCGGCGCGGAGGCGAACCCGCTGACCCGGTGGGCGCTCTCGCGCCCGCTCCCCGTGATCGTGGGGATCAACCTCGGCGCCGTCGTCCTCGCCGCGCTGGTGTTCCGCGGGCTGATGGAGACGTACCGGGCGACGCCGCCGCGGCTCCGCCCGTACTACGGCCTGCTCATCGAGGCGTGGCTGGGGCTGCTCGTCGCCGCCGGGCTCGCGGTGTTCGCGAACAACCTCGCGGTGGTCGTCCTCGGGGAGAGCCTGCTGTAGCGGCCGGTCCGGCGCCGCGGCGGGCGACCCGCCACACGGCACGAAGGTTCAGGTACGGGAACGGGACCATCGACGGACTGAAACCCGTGGCAACCGCCGACCACACCGTGAGCGAGGCGACGGACGAGCCGTGGCAAACCGTGTTCGGGCACGCCGAGCCGTACCCCGAGCAGGCCGACGGCGTCGAGGCCGCCCGCGCCGTCGCCGACGACGGGGGGTACCTGGCGCTGGAGGGCGCCTGCGGCACCGGGAAGACGATGCTGGCGCTGACCGCCGGCATCGACCTCGTGCGCGACCCGGACAGCGGCTTCGAGCGCGTGCTCGTCCTCACGAGCGTCAAGCAACAGCTCCGCCAGTTCGAGGCCGACCTCCGCACGATCAACGAGGGGCTGCCCGACGACTGGCGCCCCGTCTCGGGACTGACGCTCGTCGGAAAGGCGGACGTGTGCCCGTACGCCCGCGAGAACCGCGGCGGGGTCGACGCGACGAACGTGTACGACCGCTGCGAGGGCCTGCGCGAGCGCACCCGCGACCTCGTCGGCGACGCCGACGGCGGCGAGACGACCGCCGGCGCGCTCGCCGAGCGGGCCCGCCGGGCGCAGACGGGGCTGGCCGACACCGGCGCCGACGGCGCCGACTACCTCGAAACCGCCGGCGAGCCCACCCCGTACCTCCCCGAGATGCCGGAGCACGGGGGAAGCGGGGCGCGAAGCGACCCGAACGCGAGCGGTGGAACCGCGAGCAGCGCAACGCGGGACGGCGTGGAGTACTGCCCCTTCTACGCGCAGTACCTCGACGACCTGCCCGAGGACGGCGACCCCGCGGAGGCGGTGCCGTTCGACTTCGCCGACCGCGGGCTGATCGACGCCGAGGAGCTGGTGCGGCTGTCGGCCGGTCACGGCACCTGCCCGCACTCGGTGATGGGCGCGCTCCTCCCGGAGGTGGAGGTCGTGATCGGCAACTACTACCACGCGTTCGACCCGACGACGGTGGGCGGCTTCACGGGCGCGCTCGTGGACGACGCCACGTTCGTCGTCTGCGACGAGGCGCACATGCTCGAACCCCGCGTGCGCGACCTCGTCTCCGACGGCGTCGCCGACGCGAGCCTCCGGGACGCCGAGAACGAGCTGACGCGGGTGCTCCAGCCGGTCAGGTTCGAGGAGTCCGGGCGGCGCGTCGAGGGCACCACCGACGCGGACCTGGTGCGCGGCGAGCTCGCCGACGCCGAGGTGAGCCTCGACGAGGTGGAGCTGCTCGTCGAGTTCCTGCGCGACCTCCGCGAGGAACTGGACCGCCGCGTCGAGGGCTTCCTCGACGCCGAGCGCCGCGGCTGGCGCGAGGACCCGACGGACCTCCGGGACGAGGAGATCCCCCTGCGCGACCCCGAGGAGCCCGGCGTCGACGAGATCACCGAGTGGGCCCGCGACGCCGGCTACGGCGAGCAGGTGTGGGCGCGCGCCGAGCAGGTCGGGGCCGTCGTCGCCAGGATCCTCGACGAGGCCGAGGAGGAGGACAGACAGCGAGCGGCGCCCGGAGTGGGCCGGACGCTCAACGCCTGGTACCGCTGCGACCACGAGACGTACTTCCGGGAGCTGGAGCTCCTGCGCACGTGGGACGAGACGGAGCCGCCGGACTCCTGGCGGCGCGCCTACAACGCGCGGCTCGCGCTGCACAACTGCGTGCCCGCGGACGCCATCGGCGAGCGACTCGCCGAGTTCGGCGGCGGCGTCCTCATGTCCGCGACGCTCGCCCCGCTCGACGTGTTCCGCGAGGTGACCGGCCTCAACTACCTCGAATCCGAGGGCCGGCCGGTCGAGGAGCGCACCTACGGGCTGGGCTTCCCCGAGGAGAACCGCGCCTCCTTCGCGGTGGACGCGCCGAAGTTCACGTACTCGAACCGCGGGCCGCCGAGCGAGGTGCGAAGCACCTCGAATGCGAGCGGGGAGGGAAGCGACCCGCGAGCGAGCGAGGACAACGGGACCCGCCGGGCGCACGTCGACGCCGCCGCCGAGGTCGCCGCGACGACGCCCGGGAACGTCCTCGTCGGGATGCCCAGCTACGGCGAGGCCGAGTGGATGGCCGGCGAACTGGAGGCCGACGACCGCGTCGACAAGCCGGTCCTCCTGGACGAGTCCAGCGACGACGCGGTCACGGAGGCGCTGAAGGCCGACTTCTTCGACGGCGACGCGAAGGTGCTCGTCACGAGCATCCGGGGCACCCTGACCGAGGGCGTCGACTACGAGGGCGACCGTCTCGCGGCGGCGGTCGTCTGTGGCGTCCCGATCATCGACACGTCGTCGCCGCGAACGCGCGCGGTGAAGACGGCGTACGATCGCGAGTTCGGACGCGGGTTCGAGACGGCGCTGACGGTGCCCGCGGTGCGGAAGGCGCGCCAGGCGATCGGCCGCGTCATTCGGGGGCCGGAGGAGGTCGGGGTGCGCTGTCTCGTCGACGCGCGCTACGCCCGCGAGTCCTGGAACGCGGTGCGGGAGTACCTCCCCGCCTACGAGCGCGAGGAGTTCCGCCCCGTGAGCCCCGACATGCTCCGGTTCGGGCTGGAGCGCTTCTGGGAGGAGCACGGGTAGTCCGGCCCGCCGGGCGGGGTCGACGCCACGCCCCGATTCCGCTCTCGCCTACCGCCGCGCGACGCACAGGAACGTCTCCCGGCGCGACTCCGCCCGCTCCACGACGAAGCCCGCGTCGCCGAAGGCGGTCGCGGCGTCGCCGACGACGAAGCGCTCGTCGCGGGGCGGGCCGGCCTCGCCGGGGCCGTGTCTGCTCCAGTCGACGGTGACGACCCGGCCGCCGGGGCGGACGACGCGCGCGAGTTCCGACAGCGCCGCCTCGCCCGCGTACTCGTGGTACGTCATCGTCGAGAGGGCGGCGTCGAGGGCGCCGTCCCCGAACGGGAGGTCCTCGACCCCGGCCGTCACCGTCTCCACCGTCTCGGGGACGCCCTTCTCGCGGTACAGGTCGTGCATCTCCGGCTGGACGTCGACGGCGTAGCAGGTGCCGACGTGCGGCGCGACCACGTCCGTGTAGAAGCCCGTGCCCGAGCCGAGGTCGGCGACGACGGCGTCCCCGGGGACCGCCAGCGCCGCGAGCAGCTCCTCGGCCGAGCAGTACCGGAAGCGGTCGGGGTCCTCCAGCGCGTCGGCGCGCTCCACGTCGTAGGTGTGAAAGCCCATCGGCCGCCGTTCGGTCCGGACCGGCTAAACACTCCCGCCCACCGGGGAGCGCCCCCGGGAACCCCCGTCGGTTTTGTCGGCGGGGGTCGAACTCCCGCGTGTGCACGTGCGCGAGGCCGACCCCGAGGACGCCGAGGCCGTCGCCGCAGTCGCCCGCGAGTCGTGGCACGCCGCCTACGGCGGGTTCCTCTCGGCGGACGCCATCGACGCCACCGTCGACGAGTGGTACGACCCGGCGGGCCTCCGGCGCGACATCGCGGGCGACGGCGCCTTCCTCGTCGCCGAGGCGGACGCCTCCGGGGCGACCGACGCGGGCGGGGCCGGGACCGACGGCGGGGACGACGACGCCGGCGACGCCGACGAGGGCACCGACGCCGACACCGACGACCGGCTGCTCGGGTTCGCCCACGCCGGCTACTCCGCGGGCGCCGGCAACGTCGTCCTCCGGCGCATCTACGTCCGCCCGGACGCGTGGGGGGAGGGCGTCGGGACCGCGCTCGTCCGCGCGACGGCGCGCCGGTTCCTCGCGGACCACGACCGGCTCTCGGCGGTCGTGCTCGCGGACAACGAGGTCGGGCGGTCCTTCTACGACTCCCTCGGCTTCGAGACGGTCGGCCGGCAGACCACCTCCCTCGGCGGCGAGGAGCGCGAGGAGCGGATCGTCGCCGCGGACCTGGCCGACCTCGCGGACGCCGGTGGCGGCGCCGGGTGAGGGCGCGCACGCCGGGGGAACCCGGCGCGGCGACCGCGACGACCGGGGCGTCCGGTCCGGTCCCGGCCACGGCTGGGTTTAAGTCCGATCGCGGCGCAGTGTCCGGTATGCCAGTCCGGATCCGTCGCCCGACCGCGCGCACCTGCGAGCGGTGCGGCCGCGAGGAGCGGTTCGACGAGGAGACCGAGAGCTGGGTCGTCGCCGACGCCGACGCGGTCGGCGAGATCTACTGCATCCACGAGTGGGACATCAACGGCTCGTTCGTCCCGTTCGAGGACGTCGACGCCGACCCGCGGGGCGGCGAGGCCTGAGGGGGCCGCCGTGCCGACGCTGTACGTCACGGCGCCGCCGGGCGCGGCCGCCGACCTCGCCGCGACGCTCGTCGAGGAGCGCCTCGTCGCCTGCGTCAACCGCGTCCCCTGCCGGTCGACGTACCGCTGGGACGGCGAGGTCCACGCGGACGAACCCGAGGAAGTCCTGCTCGCGAAGACCACCGACGGACGCGCCGCCGAGGCCGAGGCGCGGATCGCGGCGCTTCACCCGTACGAGACGCCCTGTATCGAGCGGTTCGAGGAGGCGGCGGTCGCGGACCCGTTCGCCGAGTGGATCGCGGACGCGACCGGGGCCGCCGACGCGAGCGGGTCGGGCGAGGAGTAGTCCGGGCCACCGCTGCGCGGGCGCTCGACGCCGCCGCGGTGCGACCCCGTTTCTCGAACTAGCTCTCCGCGCGCCCCGCCAGGTCCGCCAGCACCGCCGTCGTCCCGTCCATGTACCCCTCGTCGACGACGGTATCGGCCGCCTCCTTCGCCACGTCGTCCGCGTTCGCGAGGGCGTAGCTCTCTCCCGCGACCTCGAAGGTGGAGGCGTCGTTCATCGAGTCGCCGACGGCGACGAACGACCCCGGTTCGACGTCGAGGATCCCGGCCGCCTCCCGGAGCCCCCGACCCTTGCTCACGTCGGGGTCGGTGAGGTGGTACGCGTACCCGGTGTCGAGCAGCGTCAGGTCGAACTCGTCGGCGACCGCGCGCAGGAGCTCCTCGTCCGCACTGAGGCGGGCCGCCACCTCCGTCTCGCGCCAGCGATTGACCGTGTCGGCCGCGCCCCAGCCGAGGTCGCCGCCGCGCTCGCGGAAGGCGTCGGCGGCCGCGGCGACGCGCTCGGCGTCGCCCTCGATCCGGACCGTCTCGTCGACGCAGACGACGCCGCCGTTCTCGGCGATCGCGCGCTCGGGGATCCCGAGGAAGTGACACAGCGCGACCGGGTACGGGAACGACTTCCCCGTCGCGAGCACGACCGGCGCCGGCCACTCGGGGAGCACGCGGAACACCCGCGGATCGACGGCACCGTCGGGCGTCGTCAGCGTCCCGTCGATGTCCAGCGCCAGCGGCGGGAGGTCGGCGTCCGGGGGGATCTCGAGGCTCGCGGGGGCGTCCGACGGCATGGGGGACCCGACGGGGGGCGGGCGAAAAGGGGCGTCGGTTCGGCGCGGTGTGTCGCGGTGTGGTGTGACCCCGTTCGGTGACCGCCTCAGCGCATCCCCGGCGGCGGCCCGTCGTCGCCGAGGTCGTCGGGGTCGGTGTCCACGTCGAGGCCGAGCTCCTCGCGCTGCTCGCGCAGGGCCTCGATCTGGCGGCGGTAGTACAGCAGGCCGCCGCCGCCGACGAGCGCCAGCAGGGCGAAGACGCCCCCGAAGATCCGGATGTCCTGCGGGAGGTAGAACTGGACGATCACCGAGTCGGTCTGCACGTCGTCCCAGCGGACGTGCAGGCGGTTCCGGTCGTCGACGGTGGTGCTCTCGGGCCTCGGGCTGAAGTCGCCGAACACCGGCAGCGAGGCGCGGCGGTTCGGCGGCAACACCACCTCGTAGGACCCGGTCACGTACGTCGGGAGGGCGAAGCGCTTCGGGGTGGACCCGGCGGTGAACGCGATCCGGTCGCCGTCGACGTCGCCCTCGCCGGGGAAGTCGATCCGGACGACGTCGCGCGTCCGCTCGACGGCGCCGCGCTCCCGGAGCTCGGAGCCGGTGATCACCGTCCCGTTGGGGTAGCGGTAGCGGACGGCCCGCACGTCCAGCGGGTTCGTCCCGCCGAGGCCGTCCCGGCGGAACAGCTCGATCCCGCCGCCCTCGATCGCGTAGACGGCCGAGAAGGTGGCGTTCTCGTGGATCACGATGTGCGCGTCGAGGTCGGACTCGACGCTCTCGTTCCAGTCGTACTCGCCCCCGGCGGGGTCGGCGTCCAGGCGCTCCTCGGAGACGGAGCCGCCGCCGAGGAGGCCGGTACACCCGGACAGCGCGAGCATGCCGGCGAGCGCCGCGAGCGCGAGGAGTCGTCTCCGGTCGGTCATTGGGTGGTCGACTGTTACGGGACGACGGCCTTCAGTTCCGAGGGGAGGTACCCGCCGATCGAGGCGAGCAGGCCGGGCGCGTCGGTGTTCTCCCGGCAGACGATACTCTGTTCGAGCAGGCCGAGCCGCTCGACGGTGACGATGTCGTTCGCGTGGCCCGCGCGGTTGACGGTGGCGCGCACCTCCGCGCGGGTCGCGGAGTTGACGTTCACGCGGCCCTGTCCGCGCGTCCAGTCGTAGAGCCGGTCGCGTTCCGCGTCCGCAAGCTCGTGGCCAGCCTCCGCGTCGTAGACGAACGTCATCGGGAGGTGCTGGACGAGGCCGAAGCGGTCGCGGACCTGCCCCGGCGAGCCGGGGCCGAGGCCGATCCCGTCAGCGGGGACCCGTATCTCCGTGCCGGCGTCGAGGACGAACCCGTCCTCGTCCCAGCCTTCGAGGGTACCGACGTACGCCTCGCCGTCGGTGAAGTGGTCGGTCACCTCGCCCCACTCCTCCCGGAGGACGTTGCGCGCGACCGTCTCGTCCTCGCCGGAGACGGTGACGGAGACGAAGTCGTCGCGGCGGACGCCGACGTCGTACTCCACGTCGAGGTCGCCGAGGTCGTTGGCGACGAGCGAGGTCATGCCGTCGAGCGCACGGTCGCGGGCGTCGCCGCCGACGTAGCACTTGGTCGCGAGGACGACCATCTACGCTTCCGCCTCGGCTTCGTCGCGCTCGACGTTGAGTTCGTCGCGGAGCTGGTCGATGCGCCACTCCATCGCCTCGACGAGGCGGGAGTTCTCCATCGACTCCAGCGGCGAGCCGCACTCGGGGCACTCGAAGCCGAACTCCATCGCCTCCTCGAACTCGAAGCGGATGGAGTCCACCTCACACAGGTAGAACTGGTGGTCGGACTCGTACTCGCGGCGCCGCTCGAGCCCCTCCAGCAGGCGGTGCATCTCCTCCTCCAGGTTCTCGGGGATGTTCTCGTAGTGGAACGTCCACAGGTAGGTGAGCCACCCCGAGTCCTCGTCGCGCACCCGGCGGTACGACGCCAGGTCGTTCTCGTAGAGGATGAACAGCGCCCGGCGCACGTCGTTCAGCTCCAGTCCCATCTCCTCCGCGAGTTCCTCGTCGGTGACCTCGCCGTCCGGCGGGGCCGCGGCGACGGGCATCCCCGTCGGACCGACGAGCTCGTGGAGGTACTTCTGGATAACAGGGTCTTCCAGGAGGTCCTCAAAAGCCATTTGTCGAAACTGGGGGTGGATGCCGGTTAAAGTCACCGACTCGCCCGGTCCCGCGGCCGACGGATTCGGGGACGGCCGGTCCGTTCGCGGTCCCGCCGGCGCGCCGGGCGTCGGCCGCTTCCACGCGAAGCGCTCGCACACGAGGCCGTGGATACGCCACGCGACAGCCGCACGCACAGTTATACCGTTCGCCGGCGACACCCCGGAACGTGCCATGTCGGCGCAGTTCCCGTCTCCGCCGACGGAGTCGCTCGCCGCCGGCGGCTGGCGCGAGCGCGAGCGCCGCGAGAGCGTCGCCTTCGACGCGAAGGTCGTGACCGTCGAGGCCGCCACGGTCGTCTACGAGGACGAGGCGCTCCGCGAGCGCGTCCGCGAGGAGACCGGGCTGGACCGCCTCTGGCGGTTCTTCGTCGCGAGCCGACTCGCCCTCTCGCCGCCGACAGAACCGTCCGGCCCGCTGACCCGCCTCGTCGCCGACCGGGCACACGCCGGGTTCGCCGACACGCTCGCCGAGCGGGGCTTCGAGGGCGTCCGCCGCGCGGACCCCGTCGACGACGCCGGCGCCGCGGCCCGCATCGGAACCGACGCCCGCGTCGCGACGTACGAGGCGCTGTGTCGGCTCGACGGCGTCGACGTCCGCGCCCGCGGGTGCGCCGCCGTCCGACCGTCGGGCGACGCGTACCTGCTCGCCGGCGGCGCGTATCCGACGGCGGTCCGGCGGGCGCCCGACGACGCCACGGGCGACGCGCTCTCCCGGGCGCTCGAGCCGGAGCGCTTCCGCGAGGAGCTGTACGAGCTGATCCGCGAGACGGGGTGAGCGGCCGGCCGTCGACGCGACCCGGCGATCCCCGCGGACCGCGGCGGCGACCCGGTTGCGGGAGCGACTCGCTCCCCGGAGGGACTCACTCGCGACGGCGGAGCAGCGCCCGCGCGACTCCCGGGAGGTCGACTCGCGCCGGCGCGACGCCGAGCAGCCGCGACAGCGGCCCCGACGGGACGCCGGGGTCGACCCGCGCCACCTCCACGCCGGCGACGTGGACCCCGACTGGCACCCGCTCCAGCGCGTCGCCGACGGGCGACGGGAGCGCCCGCCGAAGCTCGTCGATCCGGGGGAGCACGCCGAACCGGCGGACGAACACGTCGATCCGGCCCCCGGTCGACCGGACCCGGACCGGGTCGCCGTCGACCGCGAGGTCCAGGTCCGCCTCGATCCGGAGGTCGTCGACGGCGATACGTTCGGCGGGCGGGACGTCGCGGTCGCTCCGTGCCGTTTCCCCCTCGTCCCGGCCGCCGGTCGGGTCGCCGCTCACGCGGCCGTCACTCCTCGCCGTCCCCGTGTTCGCTGGAGGCGATCCGGAGCGTCCCGTTCAGCCGCCAGTGGGCGTGCTCGGCGTCCTCGCCGGCCTTGCTCGGCACGTCCACCTCCAGGTCGTCGAACGTGTAGCTGATCTCGGCGCCCCGACCCGTGAGCCGCTCGTACAGCGCGATACCGAAGTCCGGCCACGTCGTCGTCACGTCGCCGTGGGTGTCCCTCGTGTCGTCGGCGCTCATCACTGTCGGAGGCAACGGTTCGAACCGCCTTATCGGTGTCCCCGGCTCACGGCCGTCGGCCGTCCCTTCGGGTCACGACCCGAGGGCCTCCCGGCCCCGTTCGAGGAGGGTCACGGGCCCGGCGTCCGCGAGCCGGTCGTCCGCGACGACGAGCCGGTGGCGGGGCCGACCGACGCCGACCGGCTCGCGCTCGGTGTCGACGAGCCCGGCGTCGACGAGGCGCGCCTTCGCGCGTGCGATCTCCGTCCGGCTGGAGAAGCCGACCTCCTCGGCCCACTCGCCGAGGCGCATCGTCAGGACGCGGTGCCGGGCGGCCACGAGCGTGCAGGCGGTGACCGGCCCGAGCGGGTCGTCGGCCGGGAGCGACTCGGCCGCCTCGAACAGTCCGGCCAACGTCCCGACCGCCTCGGGCCAGCGGTCGCCGAACGACTCCACCAGCGTCGAGCGGCCGGGCGTCTCGAAGTCGTACCCGTCGGCGTCCTCCCACTCCGTCTCGTACGCCGCGGCCACGGCCTCGTACACCGAGTCGTCGGCGGCGGCTACGTCGCGGAAGCCGCCGTCCGCGGCTCCGGACGCGTCGTCCCCCTGGGGGAACAGCGAGAGGTGCGCGTGGACGCGCCCGTCGGCGAGCGTGAGGCTCGCGTCGAGGTCGTCCGCGGTTCTGACGGCCAGCCGACCCCGGTCGACGGCGTCGGCGGCGTCCGCGACCGCGAGGAAGTCGTCGAACGTCGCCTCGGCGACGGACTCCGTACACAGCAGTCGGACGCACCCGACGTGCGCCCCCTCGTCGTCGCCGGCGTCCCTGAGGCGGTCGACGACCGCCCGCGCCAGCGGGAGGGGCGGCGCGACGACGAGGGGATCGGACGTGTCGGCCACCGCCCGTCGGGCGAGCGCCGATGGCGAACCAGTTGACATGGTGTGGGGTCCGTGACACCCCGACTTCAATTTTCAGGATTCTCGTTCGTTGTATTATCAGTCGATACGGCGGGCGAACAGCAGGTATCCGGTGTGGCCGACGCCGGCGGTGCTCGGGCGGGTGCCGCGTTCGTCGACCGTTAGCTCGCGCTGGATCGTCTCCAGGGTCTCCACGGTTCCGAGCCCGGCCTCGCGGGCGGTCAGTTCGGTCTCGCGGGCGTCCTCCACGAACGGAGTGTAGGCGGCGACGTAGCCGCCCGGGACGAGCAGGTCGGGGGCGCGCTCGACGACCGCGGCGGCGTCGGCGGTGTCGAGCGTGAGCAGGTCGAACGGCTCGCCGGCGGCGAGGTCGTCGAGGTGCTCGGTCAGGTCGCCCGTGCGCACGTCGACGCGGTCGCTCACGCCGCCCATCGCCATGTTCTCGCGGGCGTTCTCGGCGAACTCGGCGTCGACCTCGTAGGTCACCACCTCGGCGCCGATGCGGCCGAGATACCCCGAGAGGACGCCCGTCCCGGTGCCCGCGTCGAGCACGCGGTCGCCGGCCTGCGCGCCGGTGTGACCGATCACGAGGCCGATGTCGCGGGGCATCATCGGCGCGCCGGTGCGCTCGAAGTGGTTGAAGAGGTCCGGGCCGCGCAGGCGCCGGACGTGGAACGCCTCGCCGAGGTGGGTTTCCAGCACCTGGCCGTGTTCCACGTCCTCCGGAACCTCCAGCACGCCGAGGTCGGTCTGGAGTTCCTCGCCGGGGCCGCGGAGGTACTCGCGGTCCGACTCGGCGTGGACGAGGAGGTACGAGCTCACTCCAGCCGGGAGATCGCCGCCGCGAGGTCGCCGTCAACCGCCTCCAGCGCCTCGCGGGCGTCCGCCTCGCTCACGCCCGCGCGGGTCGCCACCAGTTCCACGTCGTCGTCGGGGATCCCGCCCGAGTCGGCGCTTCCGTCGTCGCCGTCGACGTCGCCGGCCCCCTCCGCGTCGGCGGACTCCTCGCCGGACCCGAGCGCGCGCGTCTCCGGCGAGCCGACGATCTGGTAGGTCTCCTGGCCCTGGGCGTCCATGCGCGTGACCTGTGCGCCGTCGAACACGAGCTCCTCGTCGGCCGTCCGGATGACGACCTCCTCGGCGTCGATCTCGGTCACGTCGATGCCCATCTGTTTCATCATCTGCTGCATCTTCCGCGGGTTCATACCGCCGCCTCCGAACATACGCGCAGCGACGCCCGCGGCGAGCAAAAGCGTGGCGAAGCGCCCGCTGGACGCCCTCCCGGGTCGACCGCCGACACCCGCGCTTTCATCCCTCCTCCGGCCCTGTCGGGTCCCATGTACCTCTCTCACCGGACGTGGCCGGACCTGGGCGACTACGTCGCCGAGGAGTCGGTCGCGGTCGTCCCGCTCGGCTCGACCGAACAGCACGGCCCGCACCTGCCGCTGGCGACGGACTACCTCATCGCCGAGGCGCTCGCCCGCGAGGCCACCGAGCGGACGGGCTTCCTGTGCACGCCGCCGGTGCGGATCGCCGTCTCCGAGCACCACCGGCAGTTCCACGGCACGATGTGGGTCGAGCCGGGCGTCTTCCGCGACTACGTCGAGAGCTTCTCGCGCAACCTGACGTACCACGGGATCGACCGGATCGTCTACGTGAACGCCCACGGCGGCAACACACGGCACCTCAGGGAGGTCGGCCGCCGCCTCCGGCGCGACGAGACGGCTTACGCCGTCGAGTGGATGTGGAACGAGTCGATCCCGGACCTCGTCGACGACCTGTTCGCGCACAACGGCCCCCACGGCGGCCCCAAGGAGACGGCGATGATCATGCACATCGCCGGGGAACTGGTCAGGGAGGACCGACTGGCCGACGCCCGTGACGGCGGCACGGTCGACCTCACCGAGTCGGACACCCGACAGTTCGGCGCCCGGACGTACTACGACTCGCCGGACAACTCCGCGAACGGCGTCTTCGGCGACCAGACCGACGCGACGCCCGAGAAGGGCGAACGGCTGTTCGAGGCGGCAAGCGACCGGCTCGTCCGCCTGCTGGGGTGGCTCGACGACCAGCCGTTCGAGGACCTCATGCCGAAACCGCACGTCGACCCGCGGCCGGGAAGCCGACGATGAACCCCGACGCCGCGGACGACCTGGCGGCGACGCTCGCGACGGTCCACGGCGGGGCGACGCCCGTCGATCCGGGGTCGCTGCCGGATCTCGACTCGACGGCCGACGCCTACCGGGTCCAGGAGCGGCTCGTCGACCGGCTCCGGGGCGCCCGGGGGGAGCCGGTCGGCTACAAGATCGGCTTCACGAACGAGCGCGTACAGCGCGACCTCGCGGTCGACGAGCCGGGGTACGGCCGGGTGCTCGGCGGGACCGTCCGTCCCTCGCCGGCGACCGTCGACGCCGGGGAGTTCGTCGGCCTCCGCGTCGAGCCCGAGATCGCGTTCCGGCTGGGGGAGACCCTCCCGGCCGACGCGACGAGGCGCGCCGCCCGCGACGCGCTCGCCGCGGTCGTCCCGGCGCTGGAGCTGGTCGACAGCCGGACGGGGTGGGCGTTCGACGCGCCGCTGGCCGTGGCGGACAACTGCCTCGACGCCGGGCTCGTCGTCGGCGCGGACGTGGCTCCCGGGGGGATCGCGCTCGCGGACGAGGCCGTCACGCTCCGCGTCGACGGCGAGCCGGTCGACTCGGGCGTCGGCGCGGACGCGCTCGGCCACCCGCTCGCGGCGCTGGCGTGGCTCGCGGACGCGGTCGGCGGCCTCCCGGCCGGCACGCTCGTCACCACCGGGTCGCTGACGGAGCCGGCTCCCGTCGCCGCCGGGGAGACCGCGACGGCGACGTTCGCGTCGCTCGGCGGCGTCGAACTCCGCGTCCGGTAGGGCGAACAGGCGACACCCGCGGTCCGGACCGTCGTGCGGGCCGTCCCCGTCCCGACCTCCCGCACGGCGCCCCCGGCCTCGCTCCCGCCGCGGCGTGTCGCACGCCCGCGTCACGCGACGGGACCGCTCTCAGCGCACGCGGGTGCTGGTGCCGGCTCCGTATTTGAACCCTCGCCGGGAGCCGACGAGCCGCCGATCCGCCCTACGCGACCTTCGTGCTCACCGCCAGCCCGGAGCCGACCGGGAGGAGGGCGGTCTCGAAGTCGTCGGCGGCGCGGACGGCGTCGAGGTACGCGGCGATGCCGCGGGTCTGTTCGTTCTCGCCGCCGATCGCGTCCGCGTCGCCCTCCAGGTACGCCAGCAGCGCGTCGAAGTCGATGGGACCGCGCATCGTGTTGTCGGCGACGACGACCCCGCCCGGGCGGACCTTCCCGCGGACGGCGCGGAGGGCGTCGGCGTAGCGCTCCTTCTGGTGGTCCACGAGCACCACGTCGAACGGGCCGTCGTACCGTTCGACCGTCGCCATCGCGTCGCCGCCCTCGAAGACGCAGCGGTCCGCGAGTCCGGCGTCGGCCATGAACTCCCGGCCCTTGTCGAGCTCGTCGGCGTCGAACTCCGTGAGGATCACCCGGTCGGCGCCGCCGCGGAGGAACCAGGAGGCGGAGTACCCGAACCCCGAACCGAACTCGAAGACGGCGTCGGCGTCGGTCACCCGGGCGAGGAGGCGGAGGACCGCGCCCGACTCCGGGCCGATGTTCGGGAAGTCGTGCTCGCGGGCGAACGCCGCCATCCGCTCCTGCACCGCGGTGTGCTCGGGGCCGCCCGCGCGAACGAACCGTGAGACCGCCTCCGGGAGTACCATGCCGGCCGCACGCGGTCCGGCGACTTGTATCCCTGCGCCGGGTCCCCGTCGGGAACTCGTCCGGGGTCGGGGAGCCCCCGACGTCGTGGGAGTTATGACGCTCGCTCTCGCCGGGGCGGTAGGCGATGGACACCCATCTCACGCTGGAGTTCGGCCACCGCGATCCCCTCCCTCCCGGCCACTCGGACGAGGTCCGCACGCCGGACGTGCTCGTGGAGCGGTTCCTCGAGGAGTACACCGTCCCCGGCGACCGGGTGCTGGACCCGTTCGCGGGGTTCGGGACGACCCTGACCGCGGCCGAGCGCATGGGTCGCGTCCCGTTCGGCGTCGAGTTCGAACCCGGGCGCGTCGCCGCGATCCGCGACCGCCTCGGCGACGAGGGCGAGGTCCGCCGGGGGAGCGCGCTCCACCTCGACGGCTCGTGGTTCCCCCCGTGCGACTGCTGTTTCACGTCGCCGCCGTTCATGACCCACAGCATCGACCTGAACCCCTTCGAGAACTACGCGGGCGAGACCACCTACGGGGAGTACCTCGACGACGTCGAGACGGCGTTCCGGGGCGTGCGCTCGGTGCTGGCACCCGGCGGAACCGTTCTCGTCGACGTGGTGAACGTCCGCGAGGGCGACCACGTCACCCCGCTGGCGTTCGACGTGGCCGACCGCGTGAGCGACGTGTTCCGGTTCGACGGCGAGGTCGTGATCGAGTGGGAGGGCGACGGGTACGACGGCACCCCGGGGAACTACGGCTACGGGTTCGATCACTCGTACTGCCTGGTGTTCGAGAAGGAGCGCGAGGCGTAAGTCGAGCGCGAACCCCGGGCTCGCGGGGGCGCCGTCACGACGGGACCGCCGGGGGCGCGGCCGCGATCACGCGGCGAGATACCCCCCGAGGACGAGCAGCACGAGGCCGACGGCCGCGGCCGCCTTGAGGAAGGTATCGCCGTCGCGGGCGGCGGTTCGGACCTTGTTCTGTTCGAGGGCCGACCGGATCCTGCCCCCGCCGACCTCGACGAGGCCGGTCATGACGACCCAGAGTCCGAGCATCGTGAGGACGACGTGGCCGCGTGGGGGGGCGAACAGGCCCTCGGCGCCGTAGACGGTCGCGGCCATGTGGCCGCCGGTCGCGAGGAACACGAGGGCGCCGACGCGAGTGATGGTCGACAGCCCGGAGGTAACGCTCTCCAGGAGTTCCGGGCTCACGTCGCCGGCCTTCGCGGGCGGGATCACCTTCCAGGCGACGAGGACGACCGCGCCGACCCAGAGGCCGGCGAACAGCGTGTGGAACACGTACGCCGCGGTGAGCGCGGCCTGCATCGGTGTCGGTTGCACGGACAGTCACAGCGACGGGAGCCACATAAATCCCGATACGACGCGGCGACCGGGGCCCAGGGAACGCGCCGCGTCGGGTCACCTCCAGTCCGCTTAAGCCGCGGGCCCGTGATGGATCGGTCATGTTCGACCCCGACGATCTCGAGGCCATCCGCGAGGGCAAGCGGGAGTGGGAGGAGGAGACCCTCTCGCCGACGCTCGACCGCTTCGGGGAGCGGGAGGAGGAGTTCACCACCGACACCGGCGGGCAGGAGGTGAAGCGGCTGTACACCCCCGACGACGTGTCGGATCTCGACTACGAGGAGGACATCGGCTTCCCCGGGGAGGAGCCGTACACCCGCGGCGTCTACCCGACGATGCACCGCGGCCGGCTGTGGACGATGCGCCAGTACGCGGGGATGGGCACGGCCGCCGAGACGAACGAGCGCTTCCAGTACCTCATCGACCAGGGCTCATCGGGGCTGTCGATGGCGTTCGACCTCCCCACGCAGATGGGGTACGACTCCGACGCCGACATGGCCGCCGGCGAGGTCGGCAAGTCCGGCGTCGCCATCGACTCCCTGGAGGACTTCGAGCGCGTCTTCGACGGCATCCCGCTGGACGAGGTGTCCACCTCGATGACGATCAACGCGCCCGCGGCCGTCCTGCTGGCGATGTACATCGCCGTCGGCGACCGCCAGGGCGTCGACCGCGCGGCGCTGCGGGGCACCATCCAGAACGACATCATGAAGGAGTACATCGCGCGCAACCTCTACATCTACCCGCCGGAGCCGTCGATGCGGCTCATCACCGACATCTTCGCCTTCTGTGCCGAGGAGACCCCCAAGTTCAACACCATCTCCATCTCGGGGTACCACATCCGCGAGGCGGGCTCGACGGCCGCCCAGGAGATCGCGTTCACCCTCGGCAACGGCATCGAGTACGTGCAGGCCGCCGTCGACGCGGGCCTCGACGTCGACGAGTTCGCCCCGCAGCTCTCGTTCTTTTTCAACGCCCACAACAACATCCTCGAGGAGGTCGCGAAGTTCCGCGCCGCTCGCCGGATGTGGGCGAAGATCATGGAGGAGCGCTTCGGCGCGGAGAACCCCAAGTCGAAGCAGCTGAAGTTCCACACCCAGACCGCGGGCTCGACGCTCACCGCCCAGCAGATCGAGAACAACGTCGTGCGCGTCGGCTACCAGGCGCTGGCGGCCGTCCTCGGCGGCACCCAGAGCCTCCACACCAACGGGAAGGACGAGGCGCTGTCGCTGCCGACCGAACAGTCGGTGCGGACGGCGCTGCGGACCCAGCAGATCCTCGCCCACGAGTCCGGCGCCGCCGACACGATCGACCCGCTCGCGGGCAGCTACTACGTCGAGAGCCTCACCGACGGCATCGAGGAGGAGGCGTTCGAGATCTTAGAGGAGGTCGACCGTCGCGGCGGGATGCTCGACGCGGTGAAGAACCAGTGGGTCCAGCGGCAGATCCAGGACACCGCCTTCGAGCGCCAGCGGGAGATCGAGGAGGGCGAGCGGGTCATCGTCGGCGTCAACGAGTACGAGGTCGAGGACGAGGAGGCCCACGTCGACCTGGAGGAGGTCTCCGAGGAGGAGGAACAGGCGCAGATCGACCGCGTGCAGGCGCTCCGGGAGGACCGCGACTCGGAGGCCGTCGAGGACGCGCTTGCGGCGCTGCGGGACGCCTGTCGGGGCGACGCGAACGTGATGCCCTACATCGTCGACGCGGTGAAGGCGTACGCGACCGTGGGGGAGATCTGCGACGTGATGCGCGAGGAGTTCGGCGAGTACAAGCCGGGGCAGTAGGCGAGCGGCTTTATCACTCCGGCGGCGCACGCGGCCGACATGCACGTCGACCACGCCGGCGTCGCCACCGACGACGCCGCGGGACTGGCCGCGCTGTACACGGACCTGCTCGACTGTGAGGTCGCCCACGAGGAGGAGTTCGACGGGATGGCCGTCGTCTTCCTCGACGTGGGCGGGTCGTACCTCGAACTGCTCGAACCCCTCGACGGGGAGGGAGCGATCGCGGACTACCTCGACCGGAACGGCCCCGGGATCCACCACCTCGCGTTCGCGACCGACGACCTCCGCGGGGCGCTGGAGCGCGCCCGCGACCTCGGGGTGGACCTGATCGACGAGGAGCCGCGGCCGGGCGCGTGGGGCCACGAGGTCGCCTTCTGCCACCCGCGGGACACCGGCGGCGTGCTCGTGGAGTTCGTCGAGCACTGATCCCTTCGAATGACACGTTTTGTCACGGGATCGCTCCGCCATTATTTGTAGCACCTCGACGACAGAATTATATCTCGGCCGTCGTCGGATCCGCCCGTGCAACGACGCAACTTCCTCGGCGCGGTCGGCGCGGGCGCGGGGGCGCTCGCGGTCGGGTCGACGGGCGCTCGTGCGGAATCGACGAACAGCGATCGGATCGGTCGACTGGTCTTCGACTCGACGGCGAGCCTGCTCGGTGCGGACGGAACGCCGGCGGCCGCCGACGCCGAGTTCGTCGCGGTGCGCGCGGAGTCGACCGCCGTGAACGTCAACGAGGACGGCAACGGCGGCGCGGAGGCCGCCGTGGACTATCCCGATGACCGCCCGATCCCGCTGGTCGGCGTCGACGGCGGGGTCGTCGGCTTCGGCGCGCCGATCGTCCAGAACGGGACCGACTTCACCTTCGGCAACGAGGAGTTCGTGTTGAACGCCCTCGACCGCGTCGCGGGCTCGGGGACGGTCGTGTTCGACGAGACGCACGGCCAGTTCTACGACGCTGAAAAGCACACGGCCTTCATCCAGTACGCCGAGTCGAACGGGTACGCCGTCGAGGCGACGGGCGCAGACGGCGACTTCGCGGGCGCGCTCTCGACGGCCGACGCCGCGATCGTCACCTCGCCGAGCGAGGGGTTCAGCGCTCCCGAGCGCGACGCGCTGGCGACGTTCGTCGCGAACGGCGGCGGGCTGCTCGTGTTCCACCAGTCGGACTTCAACGACTTCGACGCGACCGGGAACCTCAACGAGGTCGCGGCCGCGCTCGACCTCGGGTTCCGGTTCAACGACGACCAGGTGATCGACGAGACGAACAACGCGGGCGTCGGCTTCGTGCCGACCACCGACCGGTTCGACGCCGACTACGCCGGCCTGTTCGCGAACCGTCCGGGGCTCGGCTTCGAGATCGACCCGAGCCGGACGTACACCGCGGAGGTCGTTCGGGTCACCGACGGCGACACGGTCGACGTGCGGATCCCGCGCGACGGCGTGCCGGACTACTTCGACACCGTCCGCCTGCTCGGCATCGACACGCCCGAGACCGCCGCCGGTCCCGAGCTCCCCGCGGAGTGGGAAGGGATCGACTCGCTCGAATACCTCCTCTCGAAGGGCGCGGCCGCCGAGGCGTGGGCGGTCGACCAGCTCGCGGGCGCGACCGTCGGGCTCTCGTTCGACCCCGAGGAGGGCGTCCGCGGGAACTTCGGTCGGCTGCTGTGTTACCTCCGGTACGACGCCGACGGCGACGGCGCGCGCGACACGCTGTACAACCGTCGCGCGGTCGCCGAGGGGTACGCCCGCGTGTACGACTCCGGACTGACGAGACACGACGCGTTCGTCGAGATCGAGCGGGTCGCGCGCAAGCGAGGCCTGGGCGTGTGGGCAGAGAGCGACGTCGACACCGCCCCGCCGACCCGACCCTCGCGCGTCCGTGACGTGCTGTTCCCGAAGGCGGTCCCCGTCGACCCCGGCGAGGGCGGCGAGGTGATCGCACGTGCCGCCTCCTCCGCGTCGCGACCGAGCGCGCCGCTGGCCGCCGTCGACGAGGACGCCGGGGTCGCGCTCGTGGGCGCACAGACCGTCGACGAGGACTACGACGAGGCGGACACCCCGGTCGACGACCCGAGCGCCTACGACTACTTCCAGTTCACCGCGGGCGTCATCGGGGCGCTGACCGAGCGGGCCGGCGAGGTGCTCGTCGACGGCGGTCACGGCCAGTTCGCCGCCGAGGAAAGCGTCTGCGCCGAGGACGCCGCGTTCTTCCAGCGGTATCTGGAGGGGCTCGACGTGGGGTTCACGCAGTTCAACACCCTCTCGATGGGCGAGCTGGCCCGCGGGCGGGCCGTCATCGTCTCCGCCCCTACCGAGGCGTACGACGGCGACGAGCTCGCGGCCCTGCGTCGGTACGCCCGCGGGGGCGGTGCGGTCGTCGTGCTGGCCGACCGGACGGCCGACCGGGCCCGGGTGAACGACCTCCTGGCGTCGCTGGACGCCGACATCCGCGTCGGGAGCGGCGTAGTGGACGACCCCCGGTCGAACGCCGGTCGGCCGGACCTGCCCGTGACGAGCGATACCGACATCGACCCGCCGGAGTTCGAGGCGGGCGAAGACGAAGACGCGGGCGAGGACGAGGGCGAAAGCGGGAGGGAGGACGAAGGCGAGAGCGAGGGCGAACGAAAGGGGCGGCGCCCTCGCGGCGGCCACGGCGCCCCCGGTGGCGACGAGCGCGAGCACGGGAACGCCACCGATGGCGGAGCGGCCGGGTCGGACGACTGAGCGACCGAGACTCCGGCCGGGTCCGACTCGCCCGCGTCGGTCGGATGGAAAGAGCGTAGTGGGGCGAGGGTGATCCGGGGTGCATGCGCGACCTGCTCTCCCACCGGGTCGCCGCCACGCCCGACGCCGAGGCGCTCGTGCTGGCGGGCTCGGGGGAGTCGCTGACGTACGCGGATCTCGACGCCCGCGCGGAGGCGCTGGCGGGCCGGCTGTCGGGGCTGGGGATCGTCCCCGGCGACCACCTCGCGGTCGTCCTCGGCAACCGCGCCGGCTACGTGGCGCTGGTCCACGCCGCGATGCGCCTGGGCGTCAGGCTGGTCCCGTGCTCGGACCGCCTCACCGCGACCGAACTCGCGCCGAAACTCGCCGCCGCCGACGCGACGGCGCTCGTGTGCGGCGCCGACACCGAGGCGCTCGCCGTCGCGGCGGCCCTCGACCCCGCCGGCGACGCGGACGACGCCGACGAGCGACCCGCCGGGGACGACGACGGCGGGAACGCCGGCGACGACTCGCACGCCGACGGCGACCGACCCGGCTGGCGGTCGGTCGACGGCTTCGAGCCGGCCCGGGTCGCCGACGACGACCCCGACGCCTCCCCGCGGCCGGTGCCGGTGGTGTCGCTGGACGACCCCGCGGACGACCGGGCGGTCGGCATCGACGCGGCGCCCGACGGGGAGGTGCCGTCGGTCCGGTGGGGGCGGGCGGACCCGTTGCTCATGCTGTTCACCTCCGGGACGACCGGCGACCCGAAGCTCGTCACGCTGACGGTCGGGAACGTCCTCGCGTCGGCGACCGCGTCGGCGTTCCGCCTCGGGGTGCTCCCGGACGACCGCTACCTCGCGACGCTGTCGCTGCACCACACCGGGGGGATCATGCCGCTGTACCGGGCGGCGCTGTACGGCACGAGCGTCGTCCTCCGGTCGGAGTTCGACGCCGGCGGCGCCGTCGACGACGTCCGCCGGTACGGGGTGGCGGGCGTCTCGCTGGTGCCGACGATGCTCTCGCGGATGCTCGACGCCCGCGGGACGCTCCCCGGGTGTCTGCGGGCGGTCCTGCTCGGCGGCGCGCCCGCGCCCGACGCCCTCATCGAGCGCTGTCGGGACTACTCCGTGCCGGTCCATCCGACGTGGGGGATGACCGAGGCGGCCTCGCAGATCGCCACCGCCCGGCCCGACGAGGCGTTCGAGCGCGTCGGCACCGTCGGCCGCCCGCTGTTCTGGACGGACGTGACCGTCACCGGCCCGGACGGCGAGGAACTCCCGCCGGGCGAGACGGGCGAGCTGGTCGTTTCGGGGCCGTCGATCGCGCAGGGGTACTACGGGAATCCGGAGGCGACCGACGACGCGTTCACCGCCGACGGCGCGCTCCGGACCGGCGACGTCGGCTACCGCGACGAGGACGGCTACCTGTACGTCCTCAACCGAGTGGACGACCGGATCATCACCGGCGGCGAGAACGTCGACCCCGGCGAGGTGGCGGCCGTCCTCCGCGCGCACCCCGGCGTCGACGACGCGGCCGTCGCGGGCGTCCCCGACCCCGAGTGGGGCGAGCGCGTCGCCGCGCTCGTCGTCCGCTCGGACCCGGAGCTCTCGGCGGCGGCCCTGGAGGCGTTCTGCCGCGAGCGGCTCGCGGGGTTCAAGCTCCCGCGGACGGTCGCGTTCGCGGAGGAACTGCCGCGCACCGACTCGGGCACCGTCCGCAGGCCGGCGGTGCGCGACCGGCTCGAACGCGTCGCGGACGCGGACGCGGGAACCGATCCCGTCGAGGCCGACCCGGCGGGCGACGCCCGCGACCCCGAGGACGCGACGGCGGCGGACGACGGGGACGGCGATTCCGGTCCCGGGAGCGACGACGGACCCGATACCGACGACGAGTCCGCCGTCGACGACGCGGACGGCGACCGTGACGGCGGCGACGGCGACCGGTCCGACGCGGACGCGAACTCGCCGTAGCCCCCGCACGACCGCGACGGCGCGAGTAAACGCGGATCCCCGGGTCCGCGGTTCCACGGAGGTTATGGTCCGCGGTTCCCGTACGTCGATCATGAACGCCGACCTCGGTCTGCTCGACGAGTCGCTGGTGCCCGAGCACGCGCGCGACGTCAAGCGGGAAGCACGCGAGTTCGCCGCGGAGCACATCGCCCCCGTCGCCGCGGAGCACTTCGCCGCCGACGACTACCCCTGGGAGGTGCTCGAGGCGGGACAGGAGGCCGGCCTCGTCGGCCAGGACATCCCCGAGGAGTACGGCGGCCGCGGGCTCGACATCTTCCAGATGCTCGCCATCGCCGAGGAGTTCTACCGCGCCGACGCCGGCATCGGGCTGACGATGATGCTGGCCTCGTTCGGCAACGAACTCGTGTACGACTACGGCACCGACGAGCAGTGCGAGGAGTACGTCCGGCCCGTCGCCGAGGGCGAGCAGATCTCGGGGCTCGCGGTCTCCGAGCCGCAGACGGGGTCGGACCTCGCCGGGATGACGACGGAGGCCGAGAAGGTCGAGGGCGGCTACGAGCTCACCGGCGAGAAGTACTGGGTCGGCAACGCCGTCGAGGGCGACTGGCTCACCGTCTACGCGAAGACCGGCGACGCCGAGGACCGCTACTCCAACTACTCGCTGTTCATCGTCGAGACGGACGCCGAGGGGTACGAGGCCGAGCACATCCCCGAGAAGATGGGGATGCGCGCGTCCAAACAGGGCCACATCGTCCTCGACGAGTGCTTCGTCCCCGAGGAGAACCTGATCGGCGCAGAGGGCGGCGGCTTCTACATGCTCGCGGACTTCTTCAACCACGGCCGCGTCGTCGTCGGGGGCCACGGCATCGGCCTCGCCGCCGCCGCCATCGAGGAGGCGTGGGCGTTCGTCCACGACCGGGAGGCGTTCAACCGCTCCGTCTCGGAGTTCCAGTCGGTCCAGCACGACCTGGCGGACATGCGCACGGAGTTCGAGGCCGCCCGGTCGCTCAACTGGCGCGCCGCCGAGAAGCTCCACGAGGGCGAGAACGCCGGGCTGTGGGCGGCGATGGCGAAGCTCAAGTCCACCGAGACGGCGGTCGACTGCGCCGAGCGCGGGATGCAGCTGCACGGCGGCCGCTCCATCCTCACCGAGCGCCGCATCGCGCGGGTGTACCGCGACGTGCGGATCCCGGTGATCTACGAGGGCGCCAACGAGGTCCAGCGGAACCTGGTGTACCGACAGTCGAAGTAGGGGCGGTCGAGGGGAGGGGAGCGCCGTCGCGTCGGACGGCGACGGCGGCCCGGCCGGTCAGTCGTCGCCCCCGGCGACGGCCTCGGTCGCGTCGCCGAGCGCGCCGTTCTCCCGCGGGGTCACCGTCCGCTCGAGCGCGAGCAGGCCGACCACGACCAGCCCGCAGACGGCGACGAGCGTCGGCCACAGCAGCCCCGAGAGGCCGTAGTCGAAGAACAGCCCGCCGACGAACGACCCGAGGCCGATGCCCAGGCGCTTGGCGACTTCCAGCACCGACAGCTGGGTCCCGCGCTCGGCGGCCGTGCCCAGGTCCGACATCAGCGCCGACGCCAGCGGCGCGTGCAGGATCTCGCCGACGGTCCGGAGGAACAGGTGCCCGCCGACCAGCGCGACTCCGACCAGGGCCGCGGGCGCGGCGAGCCCGCCGCCCCCGGGTACCGACGCGAGGTCCGCGCCCCACGCCGCCAGCATCGACACCGCCCAGAAGCACGCCGAGACGACGAGCCCGCGCGTGCGGCGCCACCCGCCGACGGCGTCGACGAGCGGGATCTGCAGCAGGACGATCGTCAGGGGGTTGACGACGTACAGCGTCCCGAGTTGGGCGGCCGTGAGGCCGAGTCCCTCCTTGGCGACGACCGGGACGGTCGTCTGCATCTGGGCGTACATGGCCGCGAAGCCGACGTTGACGCCCGCGAGCGCGAGCACCCGTGGGCGGGTCGCCGCGCGCCACCACGCCGCCAGCGCGCCCGTCGGCGGGATCGGGGCGGCGCCGTCGTCCGGAGCGTCGTCTCCCTCCCCGCCCGAAACGTCGGCGCCCGCCTCGGCGGCGTCGGCACCGTCGTCGTCCGCGACCCGCGGCACGAACAGCAGGATGACGAGCGCGACGACCGCCGAGGTGGCGCCGTCGGCGACGAAGACGGCGACCGACGCCAGCGAGTACAGCACCCCGCCGACGACGAACCCCGCGCCGAAGCCGACGTTGTTCGCCACCTTCAGCAGGGCGTACCCCCGGTCGCGCTCGTCCGGGTCCGTGAGGTCGGCCGTCATCGCGTGGCTCGCGGGGGTGTACAGCCCGCGGACGAACCCCGATGCGACGCAGACGCCGACGAACGCGACGCCGAGGGCGGAGATACCCGTCGTCGCCGGGACGGCCGCGGGGACGAGGCCGGCGAGCGCGGGGACGAACGCGAACGCGGCGAGCGCCACCGCCGCGAGCGCCATCGAGGCGACCATCACGGGCTTGCGCCCGACCGCGTCCGAGAGGAATCCGCCCGCGGCGGTCCCGCCGGCGGTCGCGACGCTCTTGGCGCCGAGGCCGAGCCCCACGACCGAGAGGGCGATGCCCACCTCCAGGTGGAAGTGGACGGTCGCGAACGGGTAGACGAGGCCGCCGCCGAAGACGTTGATCAGCTGGCCGGCGGCGATCACGTACACCGCGCGGTCGAACCCGCGGACGGCGTCGAGCGACGGGCGCCTCACGCGCCGGCGTTCGCCGACGGGTCACCTGAACCGCACGGTTCCGGCGGCCCGTTCGTTCCCGGCCGCTCTCCCTCGGGAACGAATGTCGTCTCCCCCTATCGATCCCGAGATTCATCCATCTCAGGCCGTCTCTCCGTCGTTCCCCGCGACGAGTCTGTCAAGTAACCAAAAGACTCTATACAGTTCGTTACAACGAGCGGACGAAGGAGGAACTCGGAATGGCCAAGGACACCGTTCGGTACCCGGACAAGGTCGTCGACGAGATCGACACGCTCGTCGAGGACGGCGTCTTCGAGAGCAAGTCCGAGTTCTACCGGTTCTCGGCGGAGTACGTGCTCGCGCTCGTCAGCGACGACTGGGAGCCGGAGACGTTCAACTACGGCGAGATCCGCGAGGAGCTCGACCTGCAGGAGGAGCCGGTGCTCCTGGGTGCCGACGGCGGCCGCGACTTCCTCAACGCGGTCATCACGGTCCGACAGCTCGGCCTCCGCAACGACTTCGAGGAGGCCGAGCAGTTCATCGACGAGAACTACGAGACCACCGACCGGTCCGGCATGATCCTCGAGGAGCTGCTGCGCGTCTACCGCGACCGCGCCGAGGGCGGCTCCGCCTCAGGCGCCTGACGCCGATCCGCCGGGCGACCACGCCGCGCCGCTTCCGTACCCCGACCGACGACAACGCCCGCGAGCGACGGCTTCGGATTCCCCGGTCGTCGGAGGGAGCGCGCGAACGTGTTCGCCGACAGGGTTAGCCGCCGTCCGCCCCTAGCTCCCGCGGATGCGGAAGAACGAACTGGTCCACCTCCACGCGCTCCTTCGGACGGCCGCCGGCTACCTCTCCGCCCGCGGCGACCTCCCGGGCGACGCCCTCGACGCGTACGAGTCGCTCGGGGTCACGCCGATGTCGATGCGAGCCGGCCGCGAGGACCACGAGGCGGCGGTGCTCGCGCTCGCGACCGCGCTCGCGGCGGTCGCCGGGCACGACGCCGCGGGGTCCGGGGACGCCGCCCCGTCTGGGGCGTCGCCGGCGGCAGTCGAGGAGCCGCCGCCGGGCCCGTCGTCCGAGTGACCGCGCCCGGGCGGCCGCGACCGGTACCGTCTACATCCCCCCGTCCGCAGAGATCGGTATGCGACTGGAGCAGTACTGGGGCGTCGGCCCGAAGACGGCCGGGACGCTCCGCGAGTCCCTCGGCGAGGAGGCCGCGATCGCCGCCATCGAGTCCGCGGACGTGCGCGCGCTCGTCGACGCGGGCGTCCCCCGGGGGCGCGCGACCCGCGTGCTCCGCCGGGCCAACGGGACGGAGGCGATGGACCTCTTCGGCACGCCCGACGCCAGGGACGTGTACGACGACCTGCTCGACATCGCCGCGGGCTACGCCGTCACCGACCACGCAGCCGACCGGGTGCGCGTGCTCACCCCGCTGGCGACCGACGAGCGCAGGGAGGAGCGCCTCGACGACGTGCTGGAGGCCCGTGGCGCCTGGGCGGGCCTGAGCGAGTCGGACCGCGAGGCGGTGCTGGCGGCGTTCGCCGAGTACGACGGGGCCGGCGGCACCGACCGCGCGGCCCTCGAGTGCGCGCTCGCGCTCCGGGCGGCCGGCCTGCGCGGCGGCACCTTCGCCGCCCTCGACGGCGTCGACGAGGGCGCCCTCCGGGAGGCGGCCGACGCGCTCGCGGCGTTGTCGGGCGACGGCGTCGCCGAGGGGGCCGACGACCGCCTCGACCGCCTGCGCGAGCGCGCGTCCGCCGCCCGCGACCTCGCGGACTCGGCGTTCGACGTGGTGGAGACGGTGCGCGAGCGGGGCGCCCGCGACGCGGACGCGTTCCGTTCGGCGGTCGTCGAGTACGTCGCAGAGGAGACGGGGCTGACCCGCGGCCGGGTCGAGGCCGCCGCGCCCGACGGCGCCGTCGACTCCGCGGACTTCGTCGGGTCGACGCTGCGCACGCTCGCGGACGAACTGGAGGCCGAGGCCGACGAGCGCGCCGCCGAGGTGCGCGCCGAACTGGAGGCCGACGTCGAGGCGGGCGGCGCCGACGTCGAGGCCGTCGTCTCGGCGGTCGGCGACATCGCGTTCCTCCTCTCGCTGGCGCGCTTCGCCGTCGCCCACGACCTCTCGCGCCCCGACCTCGCGGGCGACGGCGTCGCCGTCGCGGGCGCGCGAAACCTCTTCCTCTCGGGGGAGGTCCAGCCGGTCACCTACGGCGTCGGCGACCACTCCCTGGACGTCGAGGCGCCCGCGGGCGACCGCGTGGCGGTGCTGACGGGGGCGAACTCCGGCGGGAAGACGACGCTCCTGGAGACGGTGTGTCAGGTCGTGATCCTCGCGTCGATGGGGCTGCCCGTCCCGGCCGAGGCCGCCCAGGTCGGCCGCTTCGACACCGTCGTGTTCCACCGTCGGCACGCCTCCTTCAACGCCGGCGTGCTGGAGTCGACGCTGAAGTCGGTCGTCCCCCCGCTGGTCGGCGGCGGCCGGACGCTGATGCTCGTCG
This sequence comes from Halobaculum sp. EA56, assembly GCF_051195075.1. Taxonomy (NCBI): domain Archaea; kingdom Methanobacteriati; phylum Methanobacteriota; class Halobacteria; order Halobacteriales; family Haloferacaceae; genus Halobaculum; species Halobaculum sp. EA56. The sequence continues at coordinate 56,809 of NZ_JBNTJX010000007.1, read as the reverse complement.
ACGAGTTCGAGGCGATCACCGAGCCCGGGCGCGCGGCGGACCTGCTCAACGGGCTCGTGGAGCTGACGGTCGACCGCGGCGCCGTCGGCGTGTACGTCACCCACCTCGCGGCGGACCTGTCGCCGCTGCCGGAGGCCGCCCGCGTCGACGGCATCTTCGCCGAGGGGCTCACCAACGACCTGGAGCTGCTGGTCGACTACCAGCCGCGCTTCGGCGTCGTCGGCAAGTCCACCCCGGAGTTCATCGTCTCGCGGCTCGTCGCGAACGCCTCGGACCGCGCGGTCCGCCAGGGCTTCGAGGAGCTGGCGGCCGCCGTCGGCGAGGAGGCCGTCCAGCGGACGCTCTCGGACGCCGAGTGGACCGTCGGCGAGGAGTAAGTCGAACCGGCCGGTCCGGTCGCGGCGGGGACGTCGCGTCCGGCAGGAGGCGTCAGTCCGCTGTCGCGGCGGGGGCGTCGCGTCCGGCCCGGTCGCCGAGCCCGCCGGCGTCGTGGTCGTCGGAGGTCGCCTCCCGGTCGAACCGGAAGATCCCGCGGTGCTCGTGAACGACCCACGTGTACGGCACCTTCGCCGCCACGTCCATGAACGTCACCAGCATCGCCGTCCCGAGCGTCGAGACGAGGCCGAACCCGACGGGGCTCGCCAGCCAGATGACGGGGTACAGCAGCCAGAGGACGCCGACCTGATTGCGGAGCCGGAGGAACAGCCGCTTCCGCTCCGGCGTCGTCGTGTTCGCCCGCCGGGGGTACTGGACGAACAGGACGTACAGCATGACCAGGAACGCCAGCGACGAGACCGCGAACGCGCCCCACCGGAGCGTTCCGGCGGTGGTGGTGGCGACGAAGCCCGTGAGGATCATCGTCGCGTCGAGGCCGACGGCGCCCAGAACCACCGAGCGGTCGACGTCGACGACGTGACCGGCGTAGCCGACGAGGACGGGCGTCGTGACGAGCCAGTCGAGGTAGCGCGCCCCTTCGACCTCGTAGCCGTTGACGCTGAAGACGCCGATACCCGCCGTCATCGCCGCGTACGATAGCGCCGCGAACGCCGGGATCACCATCAGGTACCGGAAGCGACCGGCCTCGGCGTCGAGGGCGTCGTCGCGCAGCAGCCAGGTCACGACGACGACGCCGACCAGCATCCCGAGCGTGCCGACGCCGTAGACCGCGGAGTCGACGCCGCCGACCGACGGCGAGAGGAGGTCTCCGATCACCGGCCCTCACCCCCGTCGCCGACGGCGTCCCCGCCGTCGCTCATCGCCGTCCTGCCCGCCCCTCCTCGGCCGCCGGACCCGGCGCCCGCCGGCGTCCCGCCGGCGGCCGACTCGCGCACCTCGAACTCCGAGAGCACGTCTATCAGCCCGGCCGAGCGCTCGCGGAACGCCTCCGACTCCTCGACGACCGCGTCGACGGCGGCCGACTGCTCGCTGGCGGCGGCGTCGGCCTCGGCCGCGCGGTCGGCGGTCCGGTCGCTGTTCTCCGCGAGGTCGTCGATGGTCTCGGAGACGCCGGCGGCGGCCTCCGCCTGCTCGGCGGTCGCGTCGCTGATCTCCCCGACCCCCCGGTCGAGGTCCTCGACCGCCTCCGCGATGTCGTCGAGGCGGTCGACCGCCTCCGCGACGGTGGCGGAGCCGTCGCTCACCTGCTCGCTCGTCGCCCGGATCGCCTCGACGGCGCGCTCGGTCTCGGTGCGCACGTCGTCGATCATCTCGGCGATGGCGTCCGCGCGGTCGCCGGTGTCCTCGGCGAGCCCCTTGACCTCCTCGGCGACGACCGCGAAGCCGTCGCCCTCGGCGCCGCCGTCGCCGCCGGCGCGGGCGGCCTCGATGCTCGCGTTGAGCGCGAGCATGTTCGTCTGCTCGGCGATGTCGCGGATGAGCTCGGCCGCCTCGGTGATCTCGGCGGTCGCCTCGTCCAGCGTCTCGATCCGGTCGACCGCCTCGCCCATCGTCTCGTCCACCTCGCCCATCGTCTCGATGGCGTCGCCGGCGGCCGCCCGCGCGTCCGTGGAGGCGGCGGCGGCCTCGTCGGTCGTCTCCACGAGCGACTCGGTCGTCGCGGCCACCTCCTCGGCGGTCGCCGAGAGGTCGGCCGTCTCCTCGGCGCCCGCCCGCGCCGTCGCGCGCTGTTCGTCGGTGGCGGCGTCGATGTCGTCGGTCGCCGCGAGCACGTCCTCGGTGCGGTCGTCGATCCGCTCGGCGGCGGTGCGGACGTCCGCGGCGCCGTCGGCCACGTCCGTCGCGAACGTGTCAACCCGCGCGAGCGCGGCCTCCAGCTCGTCGACGGCGTCGTTGAACGCCTCGCCGACCGTCTCCATCGCCTCGTGCTCGTGGTCGACCTCGACCCGCCGGCGGAGGTCGCCGTCGGCGACGGCCCGCATCGTCTCGGCGTACTCGGTCGCCGTCCGCTGGTAGTCCTCCGCCAGCGACTGGGCGCGCTCCTCGGCGGCCTCGGCCTCGGCGCGCGCGGCGTCGGCGTCCTCGATCCGCTGTGCCAGCGAGCGGCGCATCCGGTCGACGGAGCTGTACACCCGGCCCAGCTCGTCGACCCGCGAGGTGCGCACGGTCACGTCGAGGTCGCCGTCGGCGATCGCCTCCGTCTGTTCCTCCAGCGTCCGCATCGAGACGACCGTGTTCGTCCCGAGGTACGCGCCGAGCACCACCTGTCCGGCCGTCGCCATCAGTATCGTCCCGACGACGTTGCGCGTCACGAGCCCGTAGCCGACGACCGCGCCCGTCGTGAGCGCGAAGCCGACCAGGAGCTTCGCCGCGAAACTCCGTCGAAGCACTTGGACCATCTCACACAGCCGCAAGGCGTACAGACGTATGAAGGCTGGTCGCGAAATATCGATACTGAATCTCGGGGCGGTCCGGCGATCCCGGGGCGGCTCACCCGAAGGCGCCGAGGCTCGACTGGAGGTCGCGGTCGACCTCGCCCTCCCGGAGCTCGTAGCCGACCAGGTCGCGCATGTCGACGGCGTACGTCGTCCCGCCGTTCTCCAGCACGAGGACCCGTCCCTTCGTCCCGACGACGGTGCCGGAGGCGAGCGTCTCGGCCACCGGCCGCTCCGCGAGGTCGAGGCCGTAGTCGAACGCGAACGACGCCTCGTAGTCGACGCCGGCGAGGAGCCGCTCCCAGGCGTCCTCGTCGACCGACTCGGCGAGGCCGGCGACCTTCGTGGGGACGCGGACCCGGTCGGTGAGGCCCCCGTCGTCGGGCGCGCGACCCTCGCCGCCGGGCCCGCCGGCGCGGCCGCCGGGGTCGGCGCCGTCGTCCGCCGCGTCGCCCGTTCCGTTCCCGGCGACGCGGTCCAGCCCGTGGGCCGCGATGGCGGCCTCTCTCTCCCGGGCGATCCGGCCGTTCTCGACGGTCCGGAGGTGGACCGCGCGGTCGGCCCCCTGCTCGCGCAGGCGGGTGTCGAGGCGGTACTCCCTGGTCACGCCCACCTTGAACGTGTCCGGCGCGAACGCCGCGACGTACACCGCGTGGTCGTCGAGGCAGTCCATCTCGTCCTTCAGGCACGTCCCGGTACAGCGCGCACAGACCCACGTCGAGCGGTGGTCCTCGCAGTAGGGGGCCGCCTCGTTCCCGCAGGCGACGTGGCCGTCCTCGTGGACCACGCCCGCACAGCGTCGGTCGCCGAGGCGCCACGACAGCTCCGTCCCGGGGTCGAGCGCGACCCGGTCGACCTCCCCGGTCGCGGTTCCGGGCGGGGCGTCCGGATCCGGCGCGCCGTCGCTCACGAACAGCGCGCCGGCCGGCGTCTCGTACCCCACGACCTGCACGCGGACTCGTAGCCGCCCCGCGAATAAAGCGGTGTCCTCTCGGGCCGAGGTCGCCGGGGCGGACGGCGTCGCCGTCGACCCGCGTGGCTAACTACGACTCGTATCACGTTCAACCGAAATCTGGAGGAGTAATTTTAGAGAAAATTCGATAGAATTTTAACTGTGTGGTACACGACGGCGTACGTCATGGTACACCGTGACGGGAAGACGCGACGTGACGTACTGAAGGCGACCGGCGCGGCGGTCGCGACGACCGGGCTGGCGGGCGTTGCCGCGGGGGCGCCCGGCACCGTCGAGGCGAACGTCGGCTACGCCGACGAGAGCGGCCGGCGCGCGGCGAGGGCGGAGGCCGACGAGGTCGTCCGCGAGTTCGACTTCGACGCGCTCACGATCCGGGCGAACGAGAACGCCCTCGACGGGCTCCGGAAGCGTCCCGACGTGCGCTACGTCGAGGAGAACGGGACGATGCACGCCCTCGCCCAGCAACTCCCCTGGGGGATCGACCGGACTGACTCGGAGGTGGCCCACGCGAACGGCGACACCGGCGCGGGCGCGGACGTGGCGATCATCGACACCGGCATCGACTCCGACCACCCGGACCTGGAGGCGAACCTCGGCGCGGGCAAGGCGTTCGTCTCCGCAAAGGGGCCGTACGCGGAGGACTGGGACGACGACAACGACCACGGCACCCACTGCGCGGGCATCGCCGACGCCGACGACAACACGGAGGGCGTGGTCGGCGTCTCCACGGAGGCGACCCTGCACGCGGTGAAGGTGCTCGACAAGCGCGGGTCGGGGTCGTTCTCGGACGTCGCCGCCGGCATCGAGTACACCGCCGACCAGGGGTGGGACGTGGGATCGCTCAGCCTCGGCGCCTCCTCGGGCTCCCAGACGGTGAAGGACGCCTGCACGTACGCCTACGACAAGGGCGTGCTGCTCGTCGCCGCCGCGGGCAACGACGGGCCCTGCACGGACTGCGTGGGGTATCCTGCCGCCTACAGCGAGTGCATCGCCGTCGCCTCGTCCGCGAGCGGCGACACGCTCTCGGACTTCTCCTCGACCGGGCCGGAGGTCGAACTGATCGCGCCCGGGAGCGACATCTACTCGACGGTCATCGGGGGGTACGACACCTTCTCGGGCACGTCGATGGCCTGCCCGCACGTCTCTGGGGCGGGGGCACAGCTGATGGCGAACGGCTACACCAACACCGAGGCCCGCTCGCGGCTGAAGAGCACCGCCGAGGACATCGGGCTCGGCGACAGCGAGCAGGGCAGCGGCCTGCTCGACACCGCGGCCGCGCTCGGCTACGATTCGAGCGACAACTGAGCCCCGATCGGACCGGGGACCCGTAGCTTCTTTTCGAGCGACCGAGATACGAAGGTATGGCCGACGCGCTCGACGCCACGCTGACGGTCGCGCCGACGGACGACGGATTGGCCCTCACGCTGACGGTCGAGAACGCGGGAACCGGGACCGCGGACCTCTCGTTCGCGGACGGCCAGCGCGCGGAGTTCGTCGCGGTCGACGCCGACGGCCGCGAGGTGTGGCGCTGGAGCGAGGGACGGCTGTTCACGACGGCCCTCGGAAGCGAGACGCTCGCGCCCGGCGACGCCGCCGAGTACGGCGCCGAGTGGCCGTCGCCGCCGCCGGGCGAGTACGAGGTCACGGGGTCGCTGGCGGCGACGGACGCGGACGCCGAGGCGTCGATGACGGTGGTCGTGCCGGATGACGGGGAGTGACGGCGGGGTCGGCCGTGTCGTCGCGGGCCGGCCGTTCGGGTACGTGGAGCCGGGGCCGGTGATCCGGCGGCTGGGCGCCCGTGGGCTGTCGCTGGGCAACGAGCACGCCGCCGACCCCACCGCGCACGACCGGGCGTTCGACGCGGTCGTGTCGCTCACGGCGGTGCTGGCGGGTCGCTGAGGGCGGATCTGTCACGGCGGTCCGGGGACGGAAGAACGGTCGCTCAGTCGTCGCCGGCGGGTCGACCCAGCGAGACCGGGCGGTCGGTGATCCGGTGGATCGAGTCGGCTACTTCCCCGTAGGTCGCTTGGCGGTACTGGCTCATACCTACCACTACGACTCCAGACAAGAAATAGTTTTTCACTAGTGAGTAAATAGTGACAGACCGTGATCCCTCGCAGTCAGGTCAGCTCCGCGAGCAGGTCCCGGGTCGCGCGGCGGACGGCCTCGTCGCTGGAGGCGGGGGGCTCCCACCCGAGGGCGGCCAGCTTCTCCACCGAGAGGCGCATCTTGGGAACGTCGCCCGTCCACCCGCGGTCGCCGCCGGTGTAGCTGTACTCGGGGTCCAGGTCCATCTCCTCGCTCACGATGTCGGCGATCCGGGTGACAGAGGTCGTGGTCCGCGAGCCGAGGTTGTACGTGTTGAGGTCGCGGTCGGCGTGCTCGACGACGTGGCACATCGCGTCCACGCAGTCGGTGACGTGGAGGTACGACTTCTCCTGGCGGCCGTCGCCGAGGATCTCCAGTTCCCCGGGGTCGGCCTGGAGCTTCTGAATGAAGTCGGGGACGACGTTGCCGCGCTGGTACGGGCCGACGATGTTGGCGAAGCGGTACACCCACGCGGTGAAGCCGTAGCTCTTGGCGTACGTGGAGATCAAGGCCTCGTCGGCGAGCTTGCTGGAGCCGTAGATGCTGATCGGTTCCAGCGGGGCGTAGTCCTCCGGGGTCGGGCGGGGCGCCTCGCCGTACACCGTCGAGGAGGAGGTGAACGCGAGGTTCGTCACGCCGGCGTCGTCCATCGCCTCCAGAACGTTGTAGGTCATCTCGGTGTTCTCCTCGAACAGCCGCCGGTCGTCGTCGAAGTTCGTGTCCGTGTACGCCGCCAGGTGGAACACGACGTCGAGGTCCGCGGTCACCGCCTCCGCGGCCGCCGCCCCGTCGGTGAGGTCCGCCTCGATCACGTCGACGCCGTCGGGGATCCGGCCGCGCTCGCCCTTCGAGAAGTCGTCGGCGACGCGCACGTCGGCGCCGAACGCCGACTGGAGGTGTCCCGCGAGGTGCGAGCCGATGAGGCCGCCGCCGCCCGTCACGAGGGCGGCCGCTCCGGTCAGGTCCATGCGTGTCCCGGCGCGCGAGCGCGGAAAGTGTCTTGCGGTCGTCCCCGGACCCTCCCCTCGTCGACCTCGACCTACTCCGCCGGCTCGTCCCCGACAGCCGTCGCGTCCGCGTCGGCGACGCCGCCGGCCTCGGGCCTCCCCTCCTCCGTCCCGCTGCCGTCCCCGGCCAGCGGCTCGTCGATCCCCAGAAGCTCCGCGCTCGTCTCCCACAGCCGGCGCTGTGCGTGCCGGTCGCGCGCGGCCGTCGACGGCTGCTTCGGGCGCAGGTCCGCGTAGTACCTGCCGGTGACGTCGGCGACCTCGGGAGCGACCGCGAGGTACACGGCCGTCGCGGCGCCCTCGGGGGGCGACGTCACGAACGGGAGGCGGTCGAGCGCGCCGGCGACCCGCGAGAGCGGCCCGGGGAGGTCGCGCAGGAACCCCGATCCCGGGATCGCGCCGGGGTGGAAGCTGTTCGAGGTGACCGACCGGTCGTCGCGCTCGTCCAGCCGGCGCCCGAGTTCGGCGGCGAACTGGACGTTCGCGAGCTTCGAGCGCTGGTAGGCCCTCCAGGAGGAGTAGCCGTCGACCGAGCGGACCGCCTCCAGGTCGACCTGGTCGCCGCGGTGGGCCTCCGAGGCGGTGGTCACGACCCGGGCGTCCTCCGCGAGGTCGTCCAGCAGCGCCGCGGTGAGCTGGTACGGCGCGAGGTGGTTCACGTGGAAGGTGTACTCTACGCCGAGGTCGGTGAGCCGCCCCTCGCGGAAGTAGCCGCCGGCGTTGTTGATCAGGAGGTCGAGGCCGCCGTCGCCGGCAGCCGTCCGGGTTCGGTCGGCGAGACGGGACACCTCCTCGGGGTCCGCGAAGTCCGCGCGGACGAACTCGGCGGTCCCCTCGTTGACGCCGTCCTCGACGGCGTCGACGACCTCCCCGCCCGCGTCGGCGTCGCGGCCGTGGACGATCACGTGGGCGCCGAGGCGTCCCAGCGTGAGCGCCGTCTCCCTCCCGATACCGCTGGTCGACCCGGTCACGAGCGCCGTCCGCCCGACGAGGCGTTCGTCGCCGACGCCGGCGATGTCCTCGGGGTGCTCTCGCATGAAGCACCACAGGGGCCGGACGACAATAGGGCCGTTGACCCCGGGCGGCGGCGGACGTCGATCGCGCTCGGGATCTCCCTCCGCTCTCCCTCCCGAACTGCTGGGCGGTTCGCCCGGAAGCTCGCCGTTCACGAGACCTCCGGTCTCGTGAGCACACAAATCGCGGAGCGATTTGTGAACGCCGTCGGCCGAGGATTCGCTCACTGCGTTCGCTCGCCCTCGCGTGCGAAGCGAACCGCCCTTACGCCGCCGGGTCGAGGATCGGGTATGACAGCGGAAGTCGTCGTCCTCCGGTACGGCCACCGGCCCGGGCGGGACGACCGGATGACGACCCACGTGGGCCTGACCGCGCGGGCGCTCGGCGCCGACCGGGTGGTCCTCCCGGACAACGCCGGCCAGTCCGCCGAGACGATCCGCGACATCACCGACCGCTTCGGCGGCCCCTTCGCCGTCGAACTCCGGGACGACCAGCGCGCGTTCACGCGGAACTGGACGGGGACGGTCGTCCACCTCACGATGTACGGCGAGCGCGTGCAGGACGTCGAGGCCGATGTCCGCGCCGACTCGGTCGCGAGCGACACCGACCTGCTCGTCGTCGTCGGCGGCGAGAAGGTGCCGTTCGACTTCTACGAGGAGGCCGACTACAACGTCGGCGTGACGAACCAGCCCCACTCGGAGGTGGCCGGCCTCGCCGTCTTTCTGGACCGGCTGTTCGAGGGGGCTGAACTGGAGCGCGAGTGGGAGGACGCCGACCGCCGGGTCATCCCCCAGGAGACCGGGAAGCGGGTGATCGAGGCGGGGCGGGCGGACGCCGACCCGGGGGCCGACGGCGACGGCGACGACGAGGGCGACGACGCCGGGGGCGACGGGGGGTAGGATGGTCGGCTCGCGGACGCTCACGGCGCTCGTCGGAGTGGTCGCCTCCCTCGCGGTGAGCGTCGCCGCCTGGGTCTACTTCGACACGCTGCTCGTCTTCCTGGTGGTTCCCTTCGTGCCGCTCCTGTTCCGCGGGCTGACCGGCGGCGACGGGGACCGGCCGCCGGAGCGGACCTGCCCGGAGTGCGGCTTCACGACGCGGTCGCCGGAGGCGAACTTCTGCCCGCGCGACGGGACGGAACTGCGGGAGCGATAGCCGGCGACGGGCGCGTCAACGTCGCCGGCCCTCAGACGCGTTCCGCCTCCCGGACCTCGTAGTGCTGCACCCGCTCGTCGTACTCGGTGAGCAGTTCCCGCGCCTCCGGCGGCACGTACGCCGCCTCCGGGTCGTCGCCGCCGAACGCCTCGACGGCCTCCCACGAGTCGAAGCGCGTGACGGAGACGTACTCGTAGGTGCCGTCGTCGAGCTCGCGGCGGGCCAGGTCGAAGCCGCGGTACCCGTCCCCGGCACGCTCCGCGATGGCCTCGAAGTTCTCCTCGGCGGCGAGCCGTTCGTACTCCTCGGCGTTCTCGGGCGTCGTCCGTCCGTGCCAGATTCGGATGATCATCCCGGCGGCACCGTTCTCGCGCCGCGGAGGTAGACCTGACGACCGCGCGGAGAAGGAGGAGTCCCCGTCCCGGTCGGGGCCGGGCGGCCCGCGGGCGGCCCGGCGGCGCCTCCCCCGTCTAGTGGTCGTCCTCGCGCCACTTCTGCCCGCACTCGGTGCAGGTGAAGAAGCGGGTCTCGGACTCGTCGGCCGACCGGATCTGCTTCATCTCGTAGCGAACCGTCCGCACCTCGTCGCACTCGGGGCACTTCTGCTCGACCGTCGGGCCGACCTCCGCCTCGTCGACGTCGGACATGTCGACCACGGTCGAGCCCTCCTGTCCCTGCGTCGTCGTCATCGCCGCCTCCGTCGCCTCGTCGCGCAGCTCCTCGTGGCCGCACGAGCCGCAGACCCACGTGTCGTCGTCCGCCTTCATCATCGAGCCGCACTCGTCGCAGAAGTTCATACCGCCTCGGTCGGCCGTGCCCGTACTTAAACTCCGGGGTCCGCCGGGACGGGCCCGACCGGCCGGAACGGCCCGCTCAGGCGTCGCCCTCGGACTGGCCCGGTTCGCCGACCGCCTCGACCGGCAGCGCCGTCTGGATGTCGGTGTAGAGGTCGTCGGCGCTGTGGAACGTCTCGCTCGGGCACGCGGCGACGTACTCGCCCAGGTTCCCCTCGCCGTCGGCGAACTCGACGGTGACGTCGGCGTACTCCTCGGCCGCGTCCGCGCGGTCGACGGGGTACTCCAGCCCCTCGAACAGCGACTCGATCCGCGAGAGCTTGACTGTGGTCATGGTTTCGTGCGGTGATACGTCTCCCCGGCATATCACCGTGGCGTCCGTTCCGTGCCGGTCGGCGTCCGGGTGCGTCCGCGGCCGACCGCGACGGGGACCGCTCCCGGCCGGTCCGACCTACTCGAACTCTGGGTCCCGCTTGTTCACGAACGCGTCCATCCCCTCCCGCTGGTCGGGCGTCCCGAACAGCCCGGAGAAGACGCGCTTCTCGTAGGTCAGCCCGTCCTCCAGGCTCATGCCGTAAGAGGCGTTGATCGCCTCTTTCGCCGCCGCGAGCGCGAACCGCGGCTGCGCGGCGAGATCCGCGGTCAGCTCCTCGATCCGCGACTCCAGCTGTTCCTGGGCGACCACCTCGCCGACGAGGCCGTACTCGTCGGCGTCGAGGGCGTCGATGCGCTCGCCGAAGAGGATCAGCCGCCGGGCGACCTCGTCGTCGACGAGGCGGGGGAGCCGCTGGGTGCCGCCCCAGCCGGGCACGATCCCCAGGTCGATCTCGGTCTGGCCGAAGACGGCGTTCTCGGCGGCGACGCGGAGGTCGCACGCGAGCGCGAGCTCGCAGCCCCCCCCGAAGGCGTAGCCGTTCACCGCCGCGATCGACGGCGCGGGGAACGTCTCCAGCGACCGGGCGACGTCGTGGCCGAGTTCGGCGTACGCCTGCGCCTCCGTCGTGTCGAGGTCCTTCATGTAGGAGATGTCCGCGCCGGCGATGAACGCCTCCTCGCCCGCGCCGGTGAGCACGAGCGCGCGGGCGTCGGCGTCCTCGGCCTCCCCGACGGCCGTCTGGAGCGCCTCCAGCGTCTCCACGTTCAGCGAGTTCAGCTTCTCGGGTCGGTCGACGGTGATCGTGGCCACCTCGTCCGTGAGGTCGAGGCGGACGGTGTCCGAGTCGGGCACGCGCGGTGGGTCTCCGTCACACACCGTAACCCTTCCCCATGCGACAGGCCACGCCGGTTGTCGGCGGAGACCGCGGAACCGACGCCGGTACCGTCGTCGGCCGACCGCGTCTCGTCGGCGACCACCCGGGCCGGGTCGCGCCGACGTTCACACCTCCTCGGCGAGCAGTTCCCGGACGGTCTCGTCGATGAACTCCTTGTCGGCGGGGTCGAAGCCGAACATCCCGAAGTGCCCCCAGGGCGTCTCGATCGGTCGGAGCTCGCTGTCGGGGATCATCGCCTCCTCCTCGCGGCAGTCCTCTAGGGTGAACACGTAGTCCTCCGCGAACGGCATCACGTAGGTGCGCGCCTCGATGCGGTCGAGTGCGGCCTCGAGATCGCCGTCGGTGATCCGGCTCACGTCCGCGTGCTTCCACTTCCACGCCATCGTCAGCAGGTCGTTCGGGTCCATCGGGAGGAACCACTCCTCCCACGCGCCGTAGACGGAGTCCTCCAGCGACGTAAAGCCGGCCTCGCGCCACGCCTCCTCGCGGAACAGCGTCGAGCTGGTCCCCATCAGCAGCCACGTCCGCGCGTGGCGCTTGAGCCCGCCGCGGACCGCCCGCTGATCGTCGTAGTAGCCGTCCTCCCAGCCGGAATCCGACCGGATACAGGCCGTCAGTGCGTCCACCAGCAGACCGCTGAGGACGGGGTTCCTCGCGGTCCCGCCGATCGGCGCCGCCCGCTTCACCATCCCGGGGTACCGCACCGCCCACTCGTACGTCTGCTGGGCACCCATCGACCATCCGAGCACGAGCTGGAGCTCGTCGATCCCGAACTCCTCGGTGACGAGGCGGTGTTGCGCCCGCACGTCGTCGCTGATCCGGACGTTCGGGAAGTCCGCCTGTCCGTTCGGCGGCGGCGTGTTGTGCGGCGACGTGGAGAGACCGTTGCCGATCTGGTTGGGGAGGATCACGAAGTACTCGGTCGGGTCGATCGCGGAGTCCTCCCCCACGTACATCTCCATGTCCTTGCTCGTCCCCGAGTACATGTGTGGGAACAGGACGGCGTTGTCCTTCGCGTCGTTCAGATCGCCGAAGGTGGCGTACGCGATCCGGCAGTTCCGCAACGTTCGGCCGTTCTCCAGCTCGAACGCGTCCATCTCGAAGTGGTCGTACGGTCCGTGCACCTCCCGGGTGTAGTAGTCGTTCTCGATGCCGCTCTGTACCTGACTCGCGCCCGGCGACGGCGCGTCCGCCGGACTGTTGGTGTCCTCTGTCATCGGTCTCGCCGCCCGACCGCCGGGCGGCCACTCCCGATTATCCTTCACGAACGATAATTGTATTGCTTTAGAAACATATAGGCCGGGGAGCGTCGTCGATCGGGGCCGTCGGCCGGCCGAACCGGGATGCCCAAATACCCGCGCGGGTCAATCCCCGGCAATGAGCGACCTCACCGACGAGGAACTGGAGCGCCTCGCCGACGTGGTGCGCCTCCAGCCGACGAAGAACAGCGAACTCGGCGACCGGTGGGGGATGGACAGCGGGAGCGACGTGCACGGCTACCTCGAGAACCACCTGAAGGACTACTACTACCGCGACGACGACAGCCTCATCCGGGCGACCGCGGAGGCGGCCGACCTCACGGGCGTCGAGCCGGGCGTCGTCGACGACGGGGACGACCCGAACGCGGTCCCCGAGCGGATCACGGTTCCGGAGCTCCACGCGCGGGTGTTCCGGGTCGTCGCCGACCACGACGAGCGCTCGGAGTCGGTCGTCTCCGTGCTGAACAAGCTCCGCGAGGCGTTCGACGTCGACCCCGAGGCCGGCGACGTGCGCCGCGCGCTCCAGAGCCTCCGCCGGAAGAACGTCGTCGAGGTCGTCTACCGCACGGTGCCGACGTTCAAACTGGCGGTGCCGCGCGAGGACGTGGAGGTCGTCGTCGACGAGCAGGCCTGAGGCGGCGACGGGGCGGTCGGTCCCCGGCCCGTCCCCCTCACTCGACCTCCGCTCGCTCGCGTTCGCGCTCCCGCCGCCGCTCCAGCAGCGCCCGGATCCCCTTCCCCGGGCCGCCCTCGATCGGCCACCCGTTCGTCCGCCACTGCGGCGGCTCCGGCGAGAACTCCGGACAGCCGCCCTTGCACTCGGCGGCCGTCTGGTGGCGCCCCTTCGCGGCGCAGTACGGCACCAGCGCGCGTCCCTCCCTGCGAAGCTCGAAGTGTCGGCAGTCGGGCCGCATCGTCTCGCTGAACGACCGCCAGCCCGTCCCGTACGCCCGTTCCGTCAGGAGCAGTCGCCGGCGCGGGTCGCCGTCGGCGTCGAGGGCGGTCGGGTGCCACACCACCTCGGCCGCGTCGGCGCGGACGCCGTCGGCGAAGTCGACCTCCAGCACGCCCACCTCGACGGGGATGTCCTCCAACAGCGCCGGCGACACCCGGTCCCCGGTCGCGGAGGTGGCGACCCACACCTCGTCGGCGAGCCCCGACTCCACGTCGTGTCGGAGCTGGTCCGACAGCGCGGCGGCGGCGCTGGCGTCCAGGTCCGGCTTGTTCTCGACGGCGATCACGCGCTCGACCCAGTCGGGATACTCACGGACGCGACGGAACTCGATCCGGCCGTTCGCGCCCCGGCGCTCCTCGACCAGGTCGCGGGCGGCCGCGCGGTGGACGGCCTCGCGGACGTAGCGCCACGGGAAACCCGGGTCGTCGAGCGCGTCGCGGTACCACTCGTACTCGCGGGGGGCGCCGCGGACGACGCGCAGGAGGTCCGAGTCGAGCCCGCGGTCGCCGAATCGACGGCGGGTCGCGAACGCCTCGGGGTCGACCTCCAGCACGACCGTGTCCCACCGGCGCTCGCGCGTGCCCAGCTGCCGGGCGACGACCGCCGGCCGGCGTCCCGCCGAGGGGTGCCAGGCCAGCTCGGCCCACCGGCACACGAGCAGCTCGAAGGAGAACTCGCTGTCGCCGGCGCCACGATACACGTGCCCGGGTCGGGGCGAGGCTCACAAACCGGTTTCGGTGGGCGTCGCTCGCCGTCCCCCGCGGTCCGGGGGGCCCGAACGCCCCGCCTCAGGGCGCGTCAGTTCTCGGGGTTCAGCATGTACCCCTCGGCCTCGCTGGCCTCGAGGCGGTCCAGGTACTCGTGGGCCTCCTCGAGGATCTCGCGGGGCCCGTCCTGCGTGATGGTGTTGAGCGCCTGCTCGTAGTCGCGCCACTGCAGGTCGCGGTGTTCGGTGGACAGCTCCGCGCTCGCCTCGAACGAGTGCGCGATGAACAGGTGCACCGTCTTGTGGATGGTGTCCCCGCCCGCCTCGAACACGTAGTCGTACTCCTCGCGGAAGCCGTCGATGAGGCGGAAGTCCTCCACCCCCGCCTCCTCGGTCACCTCCCTGATCGCCGTCTGCTGGAGTTCCTCTTCCCCCTCGACCCCGCCCTTGGGGAACTCCCAGTCCCCGGGTCGGCTCTTCAGGAGCAGGTACTCCCGTTTGCCGCGGGTGTCGCGGAAGAGGATGGCTCCGGCGCTAGTCGCTTCGACCGGCATTGGCGACAGGTAAGCCACCCCGGTTCAAGAGTATGTCGGAGCGGAAACCACGTCTCAGGCGCGGACGGCGGCCGAACGGCGACGAGCGTCCCCGGAATCCCTCCTCGACCGATCGGGCGACCACCCGTGGGAGGCCGGCGCGTGGCGCCGCCCGGGTAGATGCGTTTTTCCCGCTCGGGCGAAAGGGGACGTGTAGACCCCCAGCTCATGACCTTCGTAACCAAGCTCCGGTTCCAGAGCGGCGACCGGGCCGCGCTGGACGACACGGTGAACGGCATCCGGGAGATGCTCGAACGCAAGGGCGCCGAGTGCAAGGGCCCCCACACCGAGCCGGCGGAGCGCATCCACGTCCCGCTGTACGAGGGACTCTCCTCGGGCGACGAGCTCGCGGAGTGGTCCTTCGAGGTGTTCGCCCGTCGCCTGGAGATCCACGGCAACGACCACATCGCCCGCGAGGTCGGCCACATGGACTTCCCCGACTCCGTCCACGTCGAGATCGAGGTCGAGCAGAAGAAGCCGCTCGGCTACCGACAGAACTGACCCGAGCGGTCGCCGCCCGACCCCCACCGACATCACGAACCCGTGCACGTCCACGTCAACGCCGCCGTCTCCGTCGACGGGAAGCTCTCCTCGCGCCGCCGCGAACAGGTGGAGATCAGCGGCACCGAGGACTTCGACCGCGTCGACCGGATCCGCGCGGCCGCCGACGCCGTGCTCGTCGGCGTCGGGACAGTCCTCGCGGACGACCCGCACCTCACGCTCGACGAGGAGGACCGCCGGGTCCAGCGTCTCCGTAGCGGGCGATCCGGCAACCCCGCTCGCGTCGTCGCCGACTCCCGCGCCCGCACCCCCACGGACGCCCGGGTCCTCGACGACGAGGCGACCACCTACCTCCTCGTGGGCGACGCGGCCGAGCCCGAGCGGCTCGACGCCCTCCGGGAGGCCGGCGCCGAGGTCGTCGCGGCCGGCGGCGCGGACGGCCGCGTGGACCTGCCGACCGCGTTCGACGCCCTCGAGGCCGAGGGGATCGAGCGCGTCATGGTCGAGGGCGGCGGCGAGGTGATCTTCTCGCTGTTCGACGCCGGCCTCGTCGACGAGCTGACCGTCTACGTCGGCTCGCTCGTGATCGGCGGCCGTGAGGCGCCGACGCTCGCCGACGGCGAGGGCTTCGTCGAGGGGTTCCCCGACCTGGAGCTGACGGACGTGGAGCGCGTCGACGACGGCGTACTCCTCTCGTACGTGAGTTGAAATAGGAGGACGGGACCACCCCGCCCCACACGTGCGCTGACAGCCGCCGTCCGTCGGGCCGCGGGTGCGCGACTCGCCGACGGACGCCGCCGAGAGTCGCCTGTTCGCCACCGCCGTCGCCGTGGCCGACCCTGTCGCCGTCGCGGTCGTGCGCCGCGCCGACATTCGAGTGGAACGGTTAACACGCGTTCCCGCCTACGAGGGGGTATGAGCAGCCAGACTCCCGCCGGGGAACCCGTCCACATCGAGAGCGAGGACCAGTTCGCGGACCTGACCAGCGAGGGCATCGTCCTCGTCGACTACCACGCCGACTGGTGCGGCCCGTGCAAGATGCTCGAGCCGACGGTCGAGGAGGTCGCCGCGGAAGTCGAGGACCTCACCGTCCTCAAGGTCGACGTCGACGAGTTCCAGGGGCTCGCCGGCGAGGCCGGCGTCCGTGGCATTCCCGCGCTCCAGTTCTTCGCCGACGGCGAGGAGGCCGAACGGCTGGTCGGCGTCCAGGAGAAGGAGGACATCCTGCGCGTGATCGAGTCGCTCCGGTAGTCGACTTCCCCCGAGCCGCGAGCACCCGACCCGTCGAGGGCCCCATCCTCACCCGACGGGCTCGAACGCCCCGACCAGCGCGTCGTGCGCCTCGCCGTTCGAGGCGATCAGCCCTTCCGAGCCCGGACGCCAGCGGTCGCCGTGGACGTCCGTCGCCGTGCCGCCCGCCCGCCGGAGGAGGTGGACGCCGGCCGCGGTGTCCCAGTCGTTGAGTTCGACCGTCGAGACGGTCGCCTCCAGTTCCCCGGTCGCCACGCCCGACAGCGCCGCCTGCGCGCAGCCGAACCGCCGGAGGTCGCCGAACGTCGCGAGGACCGTGTCCACGACGGCCGAGAGTTCCCGGCGGTGGGCCCGAGACACCCCGAAGATAGGGTTGACGAGGAACGACTCGGGGTCGGTCTCCTCGCTGACGGCGGCCGGGTCGTCGTTGCGGCGGGTCCGCCCGCCGCCGGCGACGTACAGGTCGCCGGTCGCGGGCGCGTAGTTCGCGGCGGCCACGGGCTCCCCGTCGCGGCACACCGCGACGCTGGTCATCCAGACGCGGTTGCCGGCGACGTAGTTGTTCGTGCCGTCGATCGGGTCCACGACCCAGGCGACGCCCCGGTCGGGGACCGACTTCAGGGCGTCGTCCTCCTCGCCGACGACGGCGTCGTCCGGGTACTCGCCGTCGACGTGCTCGAAGACGCGCTCCTGGACGGCCCGGTCGACGGCCGTCACCGCGTCCATCGGGCCGCCCGCCTTCGCCTCGACGGCGAGGTCGGACCGGAAGGAGTCGAGGGCGACCCGGCCGCCCAGCTCGGCGGCGGCGACGGCGGTCTCGAGGCGGTCGTCGACGGGCGCGTCCGCGGTATCCTCGCTCACACCGGTCGGTCGGCCGTCTGCTACTAACCACGATCGGTCCGCGGACGCCCTCCGGCGGGCTCGGCCGGTCCCGGGCGGACCGGCCGCGCGTCACGCCGACTCGACCGACTCCCGCTGCGGGTCGGACTCGACCTCGGCGGCGCGCGAGCGCGCGCGCTCGACCACCGCGGGGGGCGCCTCGAACTCCAGGTCCACCTGCTCGCCGTCGTACTCCTCGCGCTCGACGTGGCCGTTGTCGTGGACCCACGACACGAGGCTCATCGCCTCGTCCGACAGCGGGAGCAGCAGGCGCTCGCGCTTCCAGTCGGGCAGTTCGGCCTCCACGCGCTCGCGCAGGCCGTCGATCCCCTCGCCGGTCAGCCCCGAGACGCACACGGGGTTCGGCGCGAGCGCCGACAGCGCCTCCCGCTTCCGGCGGAGTTCGTCGTCGTCGACCCGGTCGACCTTGTTGAACACGGTGACGATGGGGGCCTCGTTGCGCTCGTAGAGCGTGTCGTGGGAGGTGACGAGCTTCTCGCGCATCTCCTCGACCGGTTCGCTGGCGTCGACGACCAGCAGGACGAGGTCGGCGTGGTACACCGAGTCGAGCGTCGACTTGAACGACTCCACGAGCCAGTGGGGCAGGTCGGAGATGAACCCGACCGTGTCCGTGAGCAGCACGTCCCGCTTGCCCGTGTCGGCCCGGCGGGTCGTCGTCCCCAGCGTCGTGAACAGCCGGTTCTCGGACTCGGCGGTCGGGTCGATGTCGGGGTGCGTCTCGGCGTTCTCGTCCACGTCGAGGTCGTCGGCGAGACGACGCAGCAGCGTCGACTTCCCGGCGTTGGTGTAGCCCGCCAGCGCCACCAGGTCGAAGCCGGACTCGCGGCGCTGCTCGCGCCGCTTCTCCTCGGTCTCGGCGATGGCGTCCAGTTCGTCCTTGATCCGGCTGATCTGGGCCTTGATGTCGCGCTCGCGCGACTCGTCGTACTCCCCCAGCCCCATGAAGCCAGGGCGCTCGTCGCGCTTGGCGAGGCTCGCCTTCACCTCCGCGCGCGGGAGCTCGTACCGGAGCTCCGCGAGTTCCACCTGGAGCTGTGCCTTCCGGGTCTGTGCGCGCTGGCCGAAGATGTCGAGGATGAGCGTGAAGCGGTCGACGACCTCGACGCCCTCCGGGAGCTTCGAGCCGATGTTGAACGTCTGGTAGGGGCCGACCTCGTTGTCGACGATGACGACGTCGGCGTCCTCGCGCTCGACCAGCCGCGCGAGCTCGTCCACCTTCCCCTCGCCGAAGTGGTAGGCGGGGTCCTGGTCGCGGGTCTGCGAGAGCGAGGCCGCCACCTCGTAGCCGGCGGCGCGGGCGAGGTCCGTGATCTCCGAGAGGTCGGCGCGACCGCGGTCGACGCGCTTGGCGACGACGGCGGTCGTGGCCTCCCCGGTTCCACGGTCAGGGATGGGTGTGCTCCACCCCGTGGTTCGGTCGCGGCTTCATGCTCGCGCCTACGCGGCGAGCCGACTTCAATTCCGCGCCGCCGGCGACCCGCGTGGCCGGGCGGCGACGGACCGTGACGGGTCGAGCCGGGGCGCGGGATCCATCGTGACGACAGTCGGACGCGACCCGGCCCACAAACGACTTAACCGGGGATGGCCCATTCCGGAGTATGCCAGGCCCGGACGTCATCGCGCAGTTGGGGATCGACCCCCAGAAGCTCGGCCTCGAACTCGGCACGGGCGCCGTCATCGGGGGGATCATCGGCTTCGCCGCCAAGAAGGTCGCGAAGCTCATCGCGGTGATCGTCGGACTCGAGCTCGCGCTGTTCAAGTTCCTCGAGTCGCGGGATATCCTGACGGTCAACTGGGACAAGCTCGGCGCGACGTTCATGTCCGCCAGCGACGCCGCCACCGCGGAGGCGCCGCCCACGTGGGTCGAGACGATCCTCTCGACGCTGTCGGTGTCCGCCGGCTTCACCGGCGGCTTCTTCCTCGGGTTCAAGCGGGGATAGTCCGCCCGCAAGGCCCGGCGGTGCGGGGCGACCGAACGCCGGCCGCGACGCGGGGTCGCCTCACCGACGGCTGATCTCGTCCTCCTCCTTCACGACGCGCGTCTCCGCCTCGCCGCTTGAGACCTCGTTCACCAGGTCGTAGAAGTCGTTCTGCAGCCCCGCGGGGAACGTGACGACGCCCACCCACGAGCCGTCGCTTTGCCACTCCTCGCGCTCCAGTTCGCCGAACTCGCGGACCTTCGCCTGCCCCGACCCTGCGTAGTCCGCCGGGAGCTGAACCGCGATGGTCACCTCGTCGAACCGGATCGGGATCACCGGCCGCAGCGCGTCGAGCGCGTCGTCGATCTGGTTCTCCACCGGCTCCATGGGGTCGACGGTGAAGCCCGCCTCCTCCAGCGCGCGCTCGATCCGCTCGGGCGGGTGGGGCGCGTCGTCCATCTGCGGGTTCACCGCGTTGCGCGTGATCCGGTTGATCAGCTGTTTGCGCTTCTGCTCCAGCATCTCCTTGCGCTGCTCGGCGGTGATCTGGATCTCCCCGCGTTTGACCACATCGGGGATGATCTCCATCGGGTCGGTCGTGCCGAACACCTCCTCGACGTCCTCCTCGGGCGGTCGGTCGCCCCGTGAGGCGTTCTCGAAGACGTCCTCCGCCGCGATCACGTCCTCGAGGTCGCCCTCGAACTCGCCGCGCTTGATCGCCAGCGCCGCGTCCGGGTCGATCAGCACCTCGAAGCGCGTGCCGTGGGACTCCAGCCGGGCGGTGACGGCTTCGTCGAGTGATATCATGGGTGGTGGTTCCGCGGCCGTGATTAAAAGGTATCCGGCGTGCGGGGCCGGCGTCCCGGCGACGGCTACCGGTCGAGTCGGAGTACCGCCGAGGCGCGGTTGCGGCCGGCGGCGACGTAGACCCCGTCCGAAGCGAGCAGCGGCGGGGTGAACACGTCGTCGCCGACGGACCGCCGCCACCGGAGCGCGCCGCCCTCGGCGTCGAGGCCGACGAGGTCCCCGGACGCGGTCCCGGCGACGACCCGGCCGGCGCCCGCGCCGACGGTCCGCGCGGGGGCGGCGAGCGCGGTCCGCCACCGCTCGGTTCCGGTCCCGACGTCGAACGCGACCACTCCGCCGGGTTCGCCCCAGGAGTCCACCTTCGGAGTGTCGCCCTCGACGCCGACGTAGGCGGTCCCGTCGGCGAGGGCCACGTCGGCCGCGAAGTCCGGCAGCACCGTCCGCCAGCGACGCGCGCCCGTGGTCGGGTCGACCCCGACGACCGCCCCCGAGGCGGCGACGACGGTCGACCCGTCGGTGGCAAGCGAGGGTCGCCCCGGGCCGTGCGTATCCCACTCGGGCCCCCGCGTCCACCTGACGGCCCCGTCCGCGTCGACCCCCGCGAGGCGCGACTCGAAGGAGGTCGCGACGACGCCCGGGCCGGCCGCGACCGCGTCGTGGGCCGCGTCGGCGCCGTCGTTCGCCCAGTCGCCGGGGGCCGCTCCCCAGACGAGGGCGCCGTCGGCGGGGTCGACCGCGGCAATTCCCGCCTTCTCGCGGTCGCTGGCTCCGACGACCAGCCCCCCGACGGCCGCGTGCGGCCGGAACCGACCGTCGTCGCGGGTCCACGCCCGCTCGCCGTCGAGACGGTAGCCTGCGCGGCGGTCGTCGCCGACGACCGCGACTCCGTCGACGACGACCGGACCGGCGAAGGCGCGGTCGAACGCCTCCTCGTCGCTCCACAGACGCTCGCCGCTCCCCGCGTCGAGAGCGAGCGGCGTCCGCTCGGCCATCGCCACCACCCGCCCGTCGGCGACGGCGAGCGGGCCGGCGACGTACCCTGCGTCGAGCCTGGTCCGCCAGTCTACCGACGGGGCGCGGAGGCGCCGGGCGACACCCGTACACCCAGCCGTCAACGTCGCCGTGGCTGTCGCCGCGGCACCCGCGAGCGCGAGGTAGCGACGTCTGCTCGTCGGCGCGGTCTGGTGGCGATCGGAGGGCATTCGGTTCGCCGTCCGGACCGCCGCAGAATAGGTCTTCTCCTCCTCGGACAACCCGGGCTACTGCAACGTCGTCTTGTCCTTCGTCACGACCTCAACGTCCGTGATCCGGGTGTCGGGGTAGCCGCCCGTCACGTCCTTCTCGGCGGCCTTCACCATGTCCCAGACGACGTTCAGCCCCGTCGTGACGCCCTCCAGCGCCTCCATCTCGCAGCCGGTCTTCCCGGTCGTCTCGACGGCCACCTCCAGGTCGATGCGGTCCTCGCGCACCGCGAAGTCGGTGTCGACGTTCGTGATCGGGATCTGGTGGCACATCGGGATCGTCTCCCAGGTGTGTTTCACCGCCTGTACCGCGCCGACGCGGGCGGTCGCGAGCACGTCGCCCTTCGCGACCTCGTTCTCGCGGACCGCCTCGATCGTCGACTCCGTGAGGTGGATAGTCCCCCGCGCGACCGCCCGACGCGAGGAGTCGGGCTTGTCGCCCACGTCCACCATCTGCACGTCGCCGGCGTCGTCCGTGTGGGTGAGGTCGTCGTCGCTCATATCACTCCCCTTCGTCGCGGAGGGCTTGTGGGATCCGGTCCGGGAGGTCCGAGGCCGCGAGGCCGTCGCCGAACTCGTCGGCGGCGGCGTCGCCGGCGCGGCCGTTGGCGTACGCCCCGAGCGCGGCCGCCCGGAGCGGCGACGCGACCTGCCCGGCCAGCGCCCCCGTCACGCCCGCCAGCACGTCGCCGGTGCCGCCGACGGTCATGCCCGGGTTGCCGGTGCGGCCGACGCGGACCTCCTCGCCGTCGCTGATCACGTCGTAGCGACCCTTCACCAGCAGCGTGTGCCCCAGGTCGCCCGCGAACTCGCGGACGAGGGCGGCCCGCTCGCGCCAGTCGTCGGCCGTCTCGCCGCCCATCCGTCGGAGCTCCCCCTGGTGGGGCGTACAGATGAGGTCGGCGTCGGTGTCGACCCCGGGGACGACCTGGAGCGCGTCGGCGTCGACCACGGCACGGCCGTCGTAGCCCGCGAGGAACTCCCGGACCGCGTCGAGGGTCGCGTCGGCGCTCCCGAGGCCCGGGCCGAACACGACGGCGTCCTGGTCCGTCGCGAGGTCGAGCAGGCGCTCGACGTGCGGGGGCGCGAGGTGGTCGCCCGGGAACGGGCGGACGATGAGGTCCGGACCGTACCCCTGTATCTCGCGGGCGACCGCCTCCGGGCAGGCGACCCGGACGAGGTCGGCGCCCGCGCGCAGGGCGGCCTCGGCCGCCAGCGCGGGCGCGCCGGTGTATGGACCGCCCCCCACGACGAGCACCTCGCCGTTGTCGCCCTTGTGGGAGTCGGGGTCGCGGTCGAGCGCCAGCAGGTCGCCCGGGCCGACGAACGTCTCCGCGCCCGGGGGGATGCCGATGTCCGCGACGGTCACCTCGGCCGCGAGGTCGGCCAGTCCCGGCTTGGCGTCGTGGAAGGTGACGACCGCGTCGGCCTCCACGGCCGCCCCCGCGGCCTCGCCGGTGTCGGCGTCGACGCCGGAGGGCACGTCGACGGAGACGACGGGTACGTCGGCGTCGTTGAGCGCGCGGGCGACCGTCGCCTCCGGCTCGCGGAGCGCGCCGGTCACGCCGGTGCCGAGCATCGCGTCGACCACGAGGTCCGGCGCGGGCGCCCCGAGGTCGAAGTCGCGGGAGTCGGTTACCGTCCCCGTCGGCAGGTCGCTCTCGACGAGCGCGTCCCAGTTCTCCCGGGCGATGTCGGTCCGGATCGTGTCGGGGCGGCCAAGCAGGACGGTCTCGGCCTCGAATCCGTCGAGGAAGCGCGCGGCGACCATCGCGTCGCCGCCGTTGTTCCCGCGGCCGCACACGAGCAGCACCCGGTCGCCGGGCGCGGCGTGTTCGCGGACCGCGCGGGCGACGGCGTTGCCCGACGACTCCATCAGCTGCTTGCGGGGGACGCCGAGCGCCGCGGCGTTGCGGTCGACCATCGCCATCCGCTCGGAGGTGATCATGCGGTCCGTGGTTCGTCGCCGGCGCGGTAAAGCGCGGGGGTGGACGGCGGCGGGGGCGCGCGGAGTCGCGGTCGCTGTCCGGGTCGGGGTCGCGGGCGGGGTCGCGCTCCCCCGGCGACCGCGCGGATCGCACCCGAAACCGCTATCCGACACAGCCCCCCACCATCGGGGGACGGCCGAATGGACGACGCCGCCATCGCCGAGGAACGGATCGACCGCCTGGACGCGTTCGCCCGCGGGATGGCCCGCGCCGGCGACCACGAGCGCGCCCGGGAGGCGGTCCGGCTGGCCCGCCGCATCGCCCAGCGGCATCGCTGCGGCGTCCCCCGTCGCTTCGAGCGGTTCACCTGCGACGCCTGCGACGCCTACCTGATCCCCGGCCGCAACGCGCGGGTCAGGCTGCGGGAGGGCAGCCACGTCGTGGTCCGGTGCGACTGCGGCGCGACCGCGCGCTACCCGTACCGGGACTGAGTCCGGGGAGGACGAGCCCGGATCCGGGGCGAGCCGCCGAACGGGAACCTTCAAACCGCTTCCGCGGATACCGGGCTCCATGACCGACCAGGAGCTCAGGAAGCGAGCCCACGACCTCGACGTGACCGTCTGGGTCGGCAAGAAGGGCGTCGGCGCCGTCGTCGACGAACTGGACGACCAGCTGGACGACCGCGACCTGGTGAAGGTGAAGTTCCACCGCTCGGCGCAGGCCGGCACCGACGTGGACGACCTCGCCGCCGACCTGGCCGACCGCGTGTCGGCCGACCTCGTGGAGACGCGCGGACACACCGCCGTGCTGCACCGATGACGGGCGGAGCGGTCCACGGGTCCGTTCTCGCTCGCGCCCCCGGCCCCGTCCCCCTCCAGACGACCGGCGTGGGAGAGGGGAACCCCGCCACGTTCGTCGCCGACCTCCTGGAGGGGTTCGGCGTGCCCGCGACGTTCGCGGACCCCGCGGGCGCGGCGATCACGTTCCTCGTCGTGCTGGCGGCGTTCGTGGTGGCCGGGCGCGCGCTCGTCGTCCCGCTGGTGAGCCGCGTCCTCGACGCACAGGGGCTCGAATCGCACGCGAAGCGGCCGCTGAAGAAGCTGACGACCGTGATCGTCGTCTTCGTCGGCATCGCGGTCGCCTTCGGCTTCGCGGGCTACGGCGACTTCCTCCAGTCGCTGGCGACAATCGCGGCGGCGGCGACGCTCGCCATCGGCTTCGCGATGCAGGACGTGATCAAGAACTTCGTCGCGGGGGTCTTCATCTTCACCGACCGCCCGTTCCGCATCGGCGACTGGATCGAGTGGGACGGCCACTCGGGCATCGTCGAGGACATCTCGTTCCGCGTCACGCGGGTGCGCACCTTCGACAACGAACTGCTGACGGTGCCGAACTCCCAGCTCACCGACGGCGTGATCAAGAACCCCGTCGCGAAGGACACCCTCCGGCTCCAGTTCCTCTTCGGCATCGGCTACGGCGACGACATCGAGCACGCCACCGAGATCATCGTCGAGGAGGCCGAGCGCCACCCCGAGATCCTCGCGGACCCGGCGCCGTCGGTCCGGCTCACCGAACTCGCCGACAGCTACGTCGGCCTCAAGAGCCGCGTCTGGATAGACAACCCCTCGCGGGCGGACTTCGTGAAGATCCGCGGCGAGTACGTGACGAACGTGAAACAGCGCTTCGACGAGGAGGGCATCGAGATCCCGTTCCCGCAGCGGGACCTCTCCGGCGGCGTGGAGCTGAACACGCCCGCCGAGGCGGCGCTGGGCGACGACTGAACGGAGGGAACCGGAGTCCGGCTCCGAGGCGTTCCTCCCGCTTTCCCGTCCCGGTCCTACTCGTCGAGGACCTGCCGTGCGATCGTGTTGCGCAGGATCTCGCTCGTGCCCTCGTAGATCTCGTTGAGCTTCGCGTCGCGGTAGTAGCGCTCGACCGGAAAGTCCGTCGTGTAGCCGTAGCCGCCGTGGATCTGGATCGCCTCGTTGGCGACCTCGCGGCTCACCTCGCTGGCGTACAGTTTCGCCTGCGCGGCCTCCTTGATGAACGGCTCGCCCCGGATCTTCAGGTCCGCGGCCTTGTGCATCAACAGCTCCGCGGCTTGGAGCTTCGTGTCCATGTCCGCGATCTTGTGCTGGATCGCCTGGAACTGCGAGATGGGGCCGCCGAACTGCTCGCGCTCTGTGGCGTACTCCGCGGCCGCCTCCAGCGACGCGCGGGCGATGCCGACGCCGCGGGCGGCGATGGTGATCCGGCCGCCGTTGAGCGTCTTCAGCGCCTGCACGAAGCCGTCGCCCTCCTCGCCGAGCAGGCGGTCCTCCGGGAGGTACATGTCGTCGAAGCGCAGTTCGGCGGTCGGACAGCCCTTGTCGCCGAGCTTGTGCTCGGTCCCCTCGACGACGAAGCCGTCGTCCTCCTCCGGGCGGACGACGAACGAGGAGATTCCCTCGTTGCCGGCGTCGGGGTCCGTCTTCGCGAACAGCGTCACCGTGTCGGCGACCGAGCCGTTCGAGATCCACAGCTTCCCGCCGTTGACCACGTAGCCGTCTCCGTCCTTCTCCGCCGTGGTCTCCATCGCCGGCACGTCCGAGCCGGCGCCCGCCTCCGAGAGCGCGAACGCGCCGACGTCCTCGCCCTCCGCGAGCGGGACGAGGTACTCCCGCTTCTGCTCCTCGTTCCCGAAGGCGTACAGCATGTTGCCCGCCAGCGAGATGTGGGCGGCGACGACGGTCCCGAGGCCGCCCGAGCCGCGCGCGATCTCCGAGAGCCCGAGCGCGTAGCTGTGGTAGTCGAGGCCCGCGCCGCCGTACTCCTCGGGGAAGGGCATGCCCATCAGCCCCAGCTCCGCCATCTCGTCGATCAGGTCGCGGGGGAACTCGTCGGTCTCGTCGATCTCGCCGGCGCGGGGCGCGATCTCCTCGTCGACGAACTCCGCGACCATGTCGCGGATCTGTTTCTGCTCCGTCGTCAGCGCGAAGTCCATGGTCGTCCGTGTGGGTCGGGCGGCCTCAATTGTTCCGGTGTGTCCGCGAGCGTCGGGGCGACCTCGATCGGGTCCGACGCCGTCGCTCCTCCGGTGCCGCCGGGTCGGATCCGGCGGGTGCGCGGACCGGAGGAACGGCCGTCGGACGGGGACGTTCCGCGTCCGTGCCCCACATTACTTTTTAACCCTCCTGCCATAAGCAGGTGCAACTGAATGCCCGACGCCGATCGCCCAGCCGCGACGCACCCCGACGCCGACCTCGCGTGGTGTCACGAGGCCGTGCAGGGAGTCTCCCGGACCTTCGCCCTGACGGTCGACACCCTCGACGAACCGATGTCGTCGTACATCTGCCTCGGCTATCTCGTCTGCCGGATCGCCGACACCGTCGAGGACGCGGACCACATCGACCCCGACGAGCAGGCCGCGCTCCTCCGGGAGTTCGACGCCGCCCTCGACCCGGAGGCCGACGCCGACGCGGGCGACTTCCGCGCGTCGGTGGACCCGCACCTGCCGCCCGAGGAGGAGCGCTCGGCCGACTGGGAGGTCGTCGCCGAGGTGGAGCGCGTGTTCGCCACCTTCGAGGGCCTCCCGCCGGAGGTGCGCTCGGCGGTCGTCCCCCCGGCGCGGGAGATGGCCACCGGCATGGCCGAGTTCGTCGAGCGCTACGCCGACGACGGCGGCCTCCGCATCGAGACGCGCGGGGAACTGGAGGAGTACTGCTACTACGTCGCGGGCACGGTCGGCACCCTCATCACGAACCTCGTCACGACGCTGGGCAACGTCGACGACGAGCGCACCGAGCGGCTGTACGAGGTGGCCGAGGAGTTCGGGCTCCTGCTCCAGTTGGTCAACGTGGCGAAGGACGTCCACGACGACTACACCGAGGAGAACAACGTCTACCTCCCCGCCGAGTGGCTCGAGGAGGAGGGCGTCCCCCAGGAGGAGGTCGTCGCCCCGCCCCACCGTGAGGCGACCGCCAGCGTCGTCGCCCGCACCGCCGGCTACGCCCAGGGCTTCCTCGACGGCGCACAGACGTACCTCGAACGCGTCCCGCTGGTCGAGGGGAACACCCTCGCCGCGTGGACCATCCCGTACCTGCTGGCGGTGGGGACGCTCCGGGAGCTGTCCGAGCACCCCGAGCGCGCGGTCACGGGCGAGGGCGTGAAGGTGAGCCGCGAGGAGGTGTTCGCCGTCGTGACGGCGGCCCACGAGCACGGCCGCGACGCGTTGCCGCGCCTGCGGGAGTCGATCGCCGCCCAGCCGTTCCACACGGCGCCGTCGGCGGCGGACTGAACACACGTTTTCCGTCGGGGCCGGTAGCGGGCGACGACGTCGTGACCGGTCCGATCGCACGTCCTACCACCCGGACCGCGGTCGCTACTTATACCCTCACGCGCCCATCGTCCGGCGTGATCCCGTGATTCCCGGCCGTCGGTCGACGTGCAGGCGGTGTGGCTCCCCGGTCGGCCCGGACGATGTCGTGGTGACGAGCGCGGACTCCGACCCGATCCGGGTGACCGAATGCGCGATCTGCGGGTCGGTACTCGATGTCGGCGGACGGACCTGGTAGCCGAAGCCGGCCGGTCACGACCCGCCGCCGACCGAACCGTTTTCTCCCGCGCGACCCCACCACCGATCAGCCATGGTCCGGACCGACTCCGACTCCGACCTCGCGCGCGGCGACGCCGCGCCCGGCTTCGAACTCCCGGGCGTCGACGGGGACACCCACGCGCTCGCCGACTTCGCCGACCACGACGCGGTCCTCCTGGTGTTCACCTGCAACCACTGCCCGTACGCGCAGGCGAAGTTCCCGCTGTTGAACCGCATCGCCGACGAGTACGACGACTGCGCGGTCGTCGGGATCAACCCCAACGACGCCGGCGACTACCCCGAGGACTCCTTCGAGAAGATGGTCGAGTACGTCGAGTCGGGCGAGGTGGCGTACGACGCGTACCTCCGCGACGAGACCGCCGAGACGGCGCGCGCCTACGGCGCGGTCTGCACGCCCGATCCCTTCCTGCTGCGCGCCGAGGGCGACGGCGAGTTCTCCCTCGCGTATCACGGCCGCCTCGACGACGCGCTCGACCCCGACGAGGAGGCGACCGAGTTCTACATCGAGGACGCGATCGACGCGGTGCTGGCGGACGAGGACGTGACGCTCGACCCCGGTCCGAGCCGCGGCTGTTCGATCAAGTGGCCGTGAGCGGGCGGACGCCGGGCGGGCGCGTTCACCCGGGCCGACCGCTCAGGCCGCCTCCTCGCCGGAGTCGGCCGCCTCCGCCAGCTCCTCGAACGTCTCGCGGGCGTTCCTCACCGCCTTCTCGCGCTTCGCGGGGTACGCCTCCACCTTCGCGCGCAGGGTGATCCCCGGGCCGAGTTCCGCCCGCCCCTTGAACGCCGCCTGCTTGTCGAGCCGGAGGAACAGGGAGTTGTTGTCGTCGACGCGCTCGTCCAGTTCGGCGAGCACGCGGTCCCACTCGGCCAGATCGGACAGCTTCGAGAGGACGTGGCGCACGTCGTCGGCGCGCTCGACGCGCGCCGAGAGGACGACGATCCGGTCGCCGTGGTGACCCCTGTTGACGACGCGCTCCAGGTCGGCCTCCTCGGGGAGGAACGTCCGGAGGGCGTCCTCGACGCGCCTCTCGTCCTCGGTGGCGTAGCAGAAGGCCCGCAGATCGACGTAGTGGAAGGGAACGGAACTCATTACCCGGGATAGGCGGGTCGGGGTGAAAAGCGTTGGACTCCCGCGACGAGGTCGGGCGTCCGCGTCGCGGCTCGGTCCGAGCGACTCGACTCGCCGGGTACGGGAGCGCCGTGCGGGCGGGACGGCCCCGCAGAGAACGGCGTCGGGCTACTCCTCGTCGTCGTCCGCGTCGCCGTCTGCGGCCTCCAGCGCGTCGGCGGGGACGCCCTGCTCTTGCCCCTCCTCGAAGCTGATCGTGTAGGTGGCGTCGCCGAACATCGTCTCCATCACCTGTGTCACGGTGCCGGTCTCGCCGTCGAACTCGCTGTGCTCGTCGTGCAGCACGACGCTGTCCTCCTTCTCGAATTCGCTCATGAACCGGAGTTCGGCGCGACCGTACAAAAGGTCGCTGAAAGGCGCCGACGGGCCGACGCGGCGAGTCACGCAGTCCGGTAGTACAGCCACGTCAGCGCCCGGGCGAGCGCGTACGCTGCGCCCGCACCCGCCGTCGCGACGCTCGCCCGCGCCGCCTGGTCGCTCGCGGCGACGGCGCCGTCGAGCGCCCCGGCCAGCCTCAGCGCCCGGAGCGTGGACGGATCGAGCGCGCCGACCGCCGCGTCGACGCCGACGGCCACCGACTGCGCCGCTATCGCCGCCGCGACCGCGACGGCGACGACGAGCGGGACGCTCCACCCGGCCGGCGTCGCGCTCGGCGGGCGGTCGTCCGTCTCGCGGGCTCGGCTCCCGCCCGGATCGACCCGGGTCCGGAGGTCACGCCCCCCGGACCCGGCCGCCGGGGACCGCCCGCCGGACCGCCCCGCGTCGGAGTTCGACATCTATAGTGCATGCTCCCGTATCTAATATAAACGTTCGTTTCGTTGCAACGTGGCTGGAACGTGCGTTCCGTCGGGGCGCCGCACGGCCGCCCGGCGCGCGCGTCACTCCCCTGCGACGAGGACCACGGCGACGACGGCGAACGCGACGCCCAGCAGCTTGCGGGCGGTGACGGGTTCGTCGAGGGCGACGACGCCGACCGCCGAGGAGGCGACGAAGAACATGGCGAAGATCGGCGCGACGATCGACACCCGGCCGAGCGACAGCGCGTGGTAGTACGCGATGATCCCGACGGCGAGGCACACGCCCGCCGCGAGCACGTACCCCATCCGGGGGTCGGCGAGGTGCTCGAGGACGCCGTCGCCGGTGGTCGCGATGACGGCCAGCGTCGCGACGACGAGCACCGTGTTCGAGACGAACGCCGCGACCGTGCTCGGGATCGCCCCGTTACCGGCGGTCGCCAGCCGCATCAGGGGGGCGACCAGCGAGTAGGCCGCCATCGCCAGCACCGACCACACGAGGTAGTTCATGCCCGGCCGTGGGAGGCTGAGCGGTATGAGGAGTTCGGATCGGGACCGGACGACGGGTCGTGTGGTGTGTTCGCGGATATCGCACCGGGCGAAACCGCTTTGCCCGGGCGTCCGCCATCGGGCGTATGGACGAGGCAACCCGCAGCCTGATCGACGCGCTCGTCGCCGACGCCCGCGAGTCCACCGAGGACCTGGCCCGCCAGACGGGGCTGGACGAGGCGGCCGTGGAGGAGAAGCTCTCGGAGCTGGAGGCGGCGGGTGCGCTGCGCGGGTACACCGCTATCGTCGACTGGGAGGCGGTCGACGAGGAACACGTCAGCGCCATCGTCGAGGTGAACGTCGAACTCGACCGCGAGACCGACTACGACGACGTGGCCCGCCGGATCGGCGAGTCGCCGGCCGTCGACTCGCTCCGCCTGATGTCGGGCGATTACGACTTCGCCGTCCACGTCTCCGGCTCCTCGATGGGCGATGTCTCGCGGTTCGTCTCCGAGGAGGTCGCCCCCCTCCCGGCGGTGACGAAGACGGTCACTCACTACGTGATGGAGACGTACAAGGAGCGGGGCGTCCGCTTCGACGACCGCGACGAGGACGACCGGCTCTCCGTGACGCCATGACCGGCGGCGACGACGGGGACCGCGGGGGCGACGACCGATCCGCGGGGGGCGGACGGGACGGCCGCGACCGTCACGCGCCCGACGGCGGCGCCGCCCGCGGGGCCGACCCGGAGCGGGAGGGGGTCTCGCGCTTCACCCCGGCCGACCGCGTCGCGGCGGTGCCGCCCTCGGGGATCCGCGAGTTCTTCGAGGTGGCCGAGAAGCGCGAGGACGTGATCTCGCTGGGCGTCGGCGAGCCCGACTTCACCGCGCCGTGGCCGGCGCGCTCGGCGGCCGTCGACTCGCTGGAGCGCGGGCGGACCAGCTACACGGCCAACCGCGGCACCGAGGAGCTTCGCCGGGCGATCGCCGACCGCGTCACGCGCTACGGCCAGTCCTACGACCCGAAATCGGAGATCCTCGTCACCACCGGCGCCTCCGAGGCGGTCGACCTGGCGTTCCGCGCGTTCGTGAACCCCG
Organism: Halobaculum sp. EA56; assembly: GCF_051195075.1. Lineage (NCBI taxonomy): Archaea > Methanobacteriati > Methanobacteriota > Halobacteria > Halobacteriales > Haloferacaceae > Halobaculum > Halobaculum sp. EA56. Next base: position 25,510 of record NZ_JBNTJX010000007.1, on the reverse strand, counting down.
GCGACGTCGTCGCGCTCCCGACGCCCACGTACGTCTCCTACGAGCCGGGCGTCCGCTTCGCGGGCGGGGAGCCGCTCCCGGTCCACACCCGTCACGAGGACGACTGGGCGCTCACGCCCGAGGGGCTCCGGGAGGCCGGCGCCGACGACGCCGACGTGCTCGTGCTGTGTTACCCGAACAACCCCACGGGCGCGACGATGGACGCCGACGAGATGGACGCGGTCGCCGACTTCTGCCGCGAGCACGACCTGCTCGTGATCGCCGACGAGATCTACGCCGCGCTCACCTACGAGGGGGACCACCAGTCGGTCGCGACCCGGCCAGGGATGCGCGAGCGGACGGTGGTGATCAACGGCTTCTCGAAGGCGTACGCGATGACCGGCCTCCGGCTGGGGTACGCGATGGGCCCCGAGACGGCGATCGACGCGATGACGAAGGTCCACCAGTACGCGATGCTGTCGGCGCCGACGACCGCCCAGCACGCGGCGGTGGCGGCGCTGCAGCGGTGCGACGACGACGTGGTCCGGATGCGCCGCGAGTACGACCGCCGGCGGCGCTACCTCGTCTCGCGCCTCCGGGACCTCGGGCTCGACGTGTCCGTGCCGGGGGGCGCCTTCTACGCGTTCCCGCGCGTCGCGGACGTCGCCCCCGACGGCGACGCCCGCGCGTTCGCGACGGAGTTGCTGGAGGCGGAGGGCGTCGCGGCGGTGCCCGGCACCGCCTTCGGGTCCGGCGGCGAGGGCCACATCCGCATCTCCTACGCGACCGGCCTGGAGGAGATCAAGGAGGCGATGCGGCGGCTCGAGCGGTTCCTCTCGTAGTCGTCGTCGGCCCGTCGCGTCGGCCGGGGCCCCGCGTCGTTCCCCCGGCCGGGTCAGAGATCCTCGAAGTCGGCGTCGTCGAAGAGATCGTCGTCCCCGTCGTCGTCGGCGCCGTCGTCGAGGTCCCGGAACGCGCTCTCGAAGTCGTCGTCGCCGAAGCCGGCGACGTCCTGGTCGAGTTCCTCGCGCAGCTCCGCCGCGCGCCGCTCCAGTTCCCGGTACTCCTCGGACTCCTCGAGGGCGGCGCGGCCCTTCTCGGCCTCCAGGACGGCCTTCTTCGAGGTGACCGCGAAGAACTCCTGCATCCTGCTGTCGTACCGCGAGCGGCCGTACAGCCCCTCGACGGTCTCCAGCAGCGACTCCCGGGTGACGGGCTTGACGAGGTAGTCGTCGAACCCCATCGCGACGATGTCGAAGTCGGGCTCGACCGCGGTGACCATCGCGACGCGCGCGTCGACGCCGCGGTCGCGGATCTCGTTGAGCACCTCGTCGCCGGAGAGCCCCGGCATCCGGCGGTCGAGGAGGATCACGTCCACGTCGTCCGAGAGGTCCTCCAGCGCCTCGTGGCCGCCGTAGGCGGTGCGCACGTCGTACTCGGTGCCGAGCCACGCCGCGTACAGGTCCGCGAGGTCGGGCTCGTCCTCGACCACGAGGACGACCGGCTGGTCGTCGTCGGGCGTCTCGTCGACCGGGTCCGTGTCCTCACTCATTCTGGGGCGCTCCGTCGGTTCGTTCGTCCTTGGCGGACGGGTCCATATCAAGATACCCTTTGCCGTATGTCGGTTCAGGTACGGCTCGGAGGGAGGGTGTCCGAGCGTACCGACGCCGTCCGGCCATTGGTCTCTCTTGTCACCGCCGGGTACTTAACCGTATGCGATGATCGAGGGTCCGGCCGGAAAACGGGTGTGGGTCGGGCGACGTTCTCCGTCACGCCCGCCGTGGTGCCCCACCCTCCGCGGCGGCCACCAGCCACCGAACAGTCGTACGGGAGACTCCTCGGAAAGCCTATCGGCCGCGGATCCCCCCGACGCGGGACCCTCCCGCTCGGACGGATACGGCTCCTCGTGGGTGTCGCGGCTCGGGCCGCGGGCGGTCCCTCACTCGGGGCTGTAGTTCGGCGCCTCGTCGGTGATGGTCACGTCGTGGGGGTGGCCCTCCGTCTGGCCGGCCTGCGAGACGCGGACGAACTCCGCGCGCTCCTTGAAGCCGGGGAGCGTCTCCGCGCCGACGTAGCCCATCCCCGAGCGCATCCCGCCGACGAGCTGGTGGAGCTCCGAGGAGAGCGGCCCCTTGTACGGCGTCGCCGCCTCGACCCCCTCCGGGACGAACTCCTCGTCCTCCTCGGCGTCCTTGAGGTAGCGGTCGCCGCCGCCTTCGGACATCGCGCCGACCGAGCCCATGCCGCGGTACTGCTTGTAGCGCTTGCCGTTCATCGTGATGACGCGGCCGGGCGCCTCGTCGGTGCCCGCGAAGTACGACCCGAGCATCACGGCGTCCGCGCCGGCGGCGATGGCCTTGATCGCGTCGCCGGAGTATCGGATCCCCCCGTCGGCGATGACGGGCACGTCCTCGCGGGCGGCCACGTCGGCCACCTGCGCGACGGCGGTGATCTGGGGCATCCCTGCGCCGCTCACGACGCGCGTGGTGCAGATGGAGCCCGGCCCGATGCCGACCTTCAGCCCGTCGGCGAAGCCGACGGCGGCCTCGGCAGCCTCGCGGGTGCCGATGTTGCCGACGACCACGTCCGCCTGCACCTCGCCCTTGATCGCCTCCGCGGAGTCGAGGACGTTGAGGTTGTGCGCGTGCGCGCAGTCGATGAACAGCACGTCCGCGCCGGCCTCGTCGGCGGCGACGGCGCGCTCCTCCTCGAACGGGCCGACGGCGACGCCGACGCGCAGCGAGCCCTCGTCGTCGCGGGCGGCGTCGGTGTGCTCGCGGCGCGCGAGCACGCCCTGCATCGTCACGAGCCCGACGAGGCGGTCGTCGTCGTCGACGACCGGGACGCGCTCGATCTTGTGGTCGTACATGAGCTCCAGCGCGTCGCGGGCGGTCACCGCCTCGGGGGCGGTGATGACCTCGTCGGTCATCGCCTCCGACACCGCGTCGGACTCGCCGACCTCCAGGTACGGGCGGATGTCCGTGCCGGAGATGATCCCGAGGACGCGGTCGTCGTCGTCGACGACGGGGGCGCCGGAGACGCCCTCGCGTTCCATCATCGCGTCGACCTCGCGGACGGTCTGGTCGGGCGAGGCGGTGACGACGTTCTCGCGGCGGATCACGAGCTCGTCGGCGCGCTTGACCCGCTCGACCTCCGCGGCGGTCTCCTCGACGCTCATGTTGCGGTGGAGCACGCCCAGGCCGCCCTCGCGGGCCATCGCGATGGCCATCGCCGACTCGGTGACGGTGTCCATCGCCGCCGACAGCACGGGGATGGTCAGCTCCACGTTCGTCGACACGCGCGTCGAGACGTCGGCCTCGTCGGGTTCGACCCGGCTCTCCTTGGGTCGAAGCAGAACGTCGTCGAACGTCAGCGCCTCCGGTACCTCCAGTTTCTGTGAGAACGAGCCGCCCTCGGATCCGTCGTTCGCCATATCAACGGTGCTCGCGGATACCGCAAAAACGTTGCGAGAATCCCCTCGCTTGGACAGTGATTCACACACGTCCGTGCACAGATCCGGCGTCGCCGTCGCGGCCCGCGGGCGGTCGAGGCCGGAGCGCTCGTCGAGGCAGGGCCGTTCGTCGGGACGGAACCGGAGCGCTCGTCGGCTCCCCCGGGTCGCCTGGCCGGACGCCCCGACCGAGTGGGCCGTTCCGGTCGGTCCTCCGGACCGTCCCGCGGTTCCGTGGGGCAATTCTTGCGCGCACGCCGGTTCGATACCGACGGTGCTTCGGTCGCACCGCGGTCAAGCCGACGGACCGTAGCTCTCTTATTTAAATAACGCCGAGAGATCGCACGAACCGTGTGGGCACGTCCCACGCAACGATTAAGTCCGGGCTACGATAGAGTAGGGACATGGACCTCGAGTCCCGCATCGCAACGGGTATCGTCGGCCGGGTGAGCGACAACGCTGCACTCCCGACATTTATTCCGTTCAAACGCGGGCTCGACTGGTGGTTCGCCGGGGAACGCGTATTCGACGCCGCCGCCCGGGCGTCCGTGGCCCCCGCTCCGTCACCAGACCCCCGTCCGGCATCGGGTCACGCCGGGTCGTATCGCTGAGCCGTGAGCACGTCAGCACACCCCATCGCGCTCCGCCTGGAGCGACGCGTGGGCGGGGCGACCCGCCTGCTGGCGACGGTCATGGCCCTGCCGCTCGTCGACGGCATCTTCCCCGCGCTCGTCATCGCGGGGGCGCTGACGGTGCCGTTCGGCATCCTCGAGACCGGCCTGCTCATCTTCGGCGGCTCCGCCACGATGGCGGTCGTCCTCGCCGAGATGGAGGGAACGCCCCGGGAGAAGGCCGTATCGGTGCTCCTGCTGGGCGCCGCGTTGATCCCGGTGGCGATGCTGGAGGCGGCGCTGGCGGAGACGATCCAGAGTCTGCTGAACACCGCGGTGTTCCACCGCTTCGCCGGCCTGGTGATCATCGCGGTCGCCGCCAAGACCGCAAGCGCCGAGATCGGCGAGTACCTGCCGAGCCCGGGCGCGATCATCGGGCTGGGGCTGCTCGCGTCGTTCCAGCCGGGGGGCGCCGAACTGGTCGTGACGCCCGACCCGGCGCTGCTGGCGAGGGCGGGCGCGGCCGCCGGCGTCGGTGTCGCGTTCGCGCTGTCGATCGCGCTGGCCGGCGACCACCTGCGCGGCCGGGTCGACATCGACCGCTTCCGCTTCGGCTCCGCGGTCGCGCTCGGCATGCTCGCGCTGTCGGTGCTGGGGCTGCTCCCCACGGACAAGCCGGTCGCGCTGGGCGTCCTGTGTGTCACGGCGCTGTTCGCCTACGATCCGAGTTCCGGCGGCGAGCCGGGGGAGTCGGACCTCGGCTCCGACGGCGACGACCCGGACGGCGTCGCGAGCGCCGACGGCGAGCACGCGGACGCCCCGCCGGCCCCGCCGGCCGCGGCGGCCACCGACGGCGGCGGCGAGGTCGACGGGGAGGAGGGCGACGACGGGGCCGTCGCCGGCGCCGCGTTCGGAAGCTCCCCGACGGCCGCCGCCGCGGGCATCGACCCCGTCGACTCGGCGGACGGGGACGGCGACGACGGCGGGGACGACGCGGGCGACGACCCATCGCGCGCGCCCTGGCTGTAGCCGCCCGGACCGCGAGGTTTTAGCGCCGGGCGTGCCGACGCCGTGGCATGAGCAACCGCGTCGTCGAGGGTCGCATGGTCACGCCGAAGAAGCTCGCCGAGATCGTCGAGGGCGACTCCGTGATGGACGCGGAGGACATCGAGGACGCCGACCGCGACTGCCCCGACTGCGGCGGCGACGTCCTCTCGGTCGGGTACATGCCGAGCGTCACGGAGTTCGTCACCGCCTACAAGTGCCAGGACTGTTCGTGGGGTGAGACGGACCGGCAGTGAGGGTGCGGGGGACGCGGCCGTGACCGCGAAGCGAGCGGGAGTGCCCCGTCCCGCGCGCGAGGACGCGGGGGATCGAAATCCATTTACGGCGCTCCGGGATATGAGTGACTGCGAGGGGTCGTGGCCAAGCCCGGTATGGCGACTGACTCCAGAGGCGACGCGCCCGGTGACGAACTCCAGACTGATATACCGAGCGTCCGACTGATCATCGGACGCGACGACGACCCTCTGGAGTACCGAGGTGCCGACCGGAGATATCAGTCGATCGGGGGTTCAAATCCCTCCGACCCCATTTACTCCATCGAACCTGTAACTGACAGGAACTCTCGGTAGTGGCTTCTCCATCGGACGTTCTCCCCCAGGATGTGGCGCACGGCGAGCAGAAGCCGTTCGTCGCCGTCGGCCGACGACCACGTGCTCGGCTGAATCACTGGACCCCACGCACTTGCGGTCAGCGATGCGACGGACTGAGAGCGCGCCGAACCGTGCGGCGCGCTCATCGAGTCGGCGAGCTGTTACGGTTACCTCGTACCGCCTCCGGACGGCGCGGAGCCCCATCCCGTCGCCGTCGCGGTCGATGACGGCCAGCACGTCGGTACCTGCCTCGAACGGGCCACGCCGAGGGGAGGAGGCGTACCGACCTCACAGTCCCCTATCGCCGTTTCGAGAGTCCCGTCGGTGCAGAATATTAATCACGCAGAGACCTGTGTACTCTCCACACAAGTCCGAGCCCCTCCTCCGGTTACTCGACGAGCTTCGAATCATCGCACAGAACGGCCCGCGATACGCGGAGGGCCCGTACGACCGGGAGCGATGTGATCGCGTATTCGAGTTAGTCAGCGAACAGTACGGAGAACTGACCGACGTTTCGGCGGACGAGATCCGGGAGCGGCTCGAGGACCGACTCGGTCACACTACGCCGAACGTCGGCGGTCGAACCGCCGGTATCGACGAACAGGGCAAGCTGCTCGTCATGAGGCGAACCGGAACTGACGAGTGGGGGATCCAAGGGGGGAGGGGTACACGGAACCCGGGGAAACGTCCGCGGAAACCGCCGTCAGAGAGACGAAGGAGGAAACCGGACTTGACGTGGATCCCGTCCGACAGGTCTCCTTCGTGTACGGGATCCCGATCGAGCGAACCCGCACGGATGCGTCGGGACGGTGTATTACTGTCGAGTCGGCGGCGGCACTCTCGACCGGTCACACGAGAGCGACGCGCTCGAGTACAGGCGGGTCGTTAACGTCCCGAGGTGGCATAAAGACCACGGCGAGGTCTCGCGGAAGGCACTCGAATACTGGCGAAGCGAGCGCTGAACCGGACCGGTGTGGACTCGCGAGGTTCCGATCCGAACCGCCGTCAGCGTTCGCCGTCTCGGTGCCGTCCGCTGCGCCCACACGGCCGCCCGTCGCCGCCGCTCCGCCGGACACACCCCACACGGAGCGAAGCCCACGCCGAGCGCGCCCCGGAGGAGAGTCGCACGACCCGTGTCCGCGGACCACCGCGCCCCAATCGTCAACGAGAATTGACTTCGTACTCGATACAAATATTCATCCGTCTTTGAATGTATCCCACCGATGACGTTATTGCCGGGGTGGTCGTGGTAGAACGTGACACACGGGATCGGCCGCGTGGAATCGAGCGCCCGGTACGCCCAGACGAACCATGAAACACAAACAGGGAGAGACGCCCGCCGCCCCGTCGAAGGAACTGTCCACGGACGACCTGTTTCAGTCGTTCGCGAACCGGACGCGTCGATCGCTCCTGACGAGACTCGTCTCGGAGGGCAGGATCCGTATCGACGAGATCGCCAGCGAGGCGGACGATCCGGGAACGAAACGGCTGGAGCTCCGTCACAATCACCTGCCGAAGCTCGAGAGCCGGGGGATCATCCGGTGGGAGGACTCGGATCGCGTCGTGCCGGGCGAGCAGTTTGACCGGGTTGCGGCCGTCGTCGAGTTACTCCACGGGCACAGCGAGGAACTGGACCTCGAGTGGCGATAACCGCCCGGGATCCTCTCGGAGGGAGCGATCGCCGTCCGTCGGCTCCGTAACGGTATCCCGGGAAGTCGGGGACGTACCGTGGAGCGTCGATCCGCGGATCGGATACGACACCCCCGGCCGATCACGACCCGTCCGCGGACCCGTCGGTCGGGTCCGTCGCGCCGAGGGGGGCGCTCAGTACCGTGACGGCGGCCGCCCCGACGACGACCGGGAGCGCGATCAGCGCCCCGGACGCGGCGAACAGGACGCCGCCGACGACCGCGAGGGACACGCCGAGGAGGCCGAGTCCCGCCCTGATCACGGGCTGTCGGACCGACCCGGACGCGTACGCGGTCAGCGCGTCGAGCAGCCCCCACGAGGGCCGGTCCGGCTGTTCCCGCATGTCCGCCAGCGGCGCGAGCAGGTGGACGGCAGCGTACGCCCCCCACGTCGCGGCGGCGAACGCCCACGCGGCGCGGCCGCCGGTGACGAACGTGCCCGCCGTGACGCGCCCGAGGACCGCGAGCAGGAGCGGCAGCTGCGCGAAGAAGACGAAGATGGCCGCGACGGCGGTGAGCCACCCCGTGTCGCGGATCGCCCGGACCGTCGACGCGACGTCCATGCGTGCATCACGTGCGGCGACGGGGCTAAACTCCGGCGGCGCCGGAGCGCGGACTTGCCGTCGACGGGCCGACGTGCCCCCCGTCGCGTGTCCCGTCGCGGGGTCCGGGGCCGGGCGACCGCCGCACGACCGCGCCGCGCCGCCGCGGGCCCCGACCGAATACACGTACTTATCCCACTCCGTCTCCAACAATTCCGCATGAGCGACGACACATCGGGGCGAAAGCCCCTCAGAATGCCCGACGACAACCAGGTGTTCGCCACCGTGACGGACATGCTCGGCGGCCGACGCGTCACGCTCCGCTGCGCGGACGGGGAGGAGCGCATGGGGCGCATCCCCGGCCGGATGCGCTTCCGGACGTGGGTGAAGGAGGGCGACATCGTCATCGCGGAGCCGTGGGACTGGCAGGACGAGAAGGCGGAGGTCGTCTGGCGCTACGAGTCCGACGACGCCCAGCAGCTCCGCGAGGAAGGACACATCCAGTAACGCGGCCGTTCTCCCCTCCCGTCTCCCCGTCGTTCGACCGTCCCCAGCTACGCGTCCGGCATCACGCGCGCCGGCTCCAGCCCCCGCTCGGCCAGCTTCGCCTCGATACGCTCGACGCGGGGCGAGATGGCGTCCGGGCGGTGGCTGTCGGTCCCCACGCTGACGGCGACGTCGCGGTCGGCGAGCGCGTCGAGGAACCCCGGCGAGGGGTGGAACTCGCCGTAGCCGTCGAGGACGCGCCCGGCGTTCAGTTCGGGGTGCGTCCGCGAGTCCGCGAACGCGGCGGCGGCGCGCTCGTAGTGGTCCTCGGTCGCCAGCCCGCGGAGCGCGGGGGTGCGCTCCACGAGGTCGGGGTGGGCGGCGACCGCGAACAGCTCCGAGTCCGCGAGCGCGACGAGCTTCTCGAAGTACCGGTCCACCAGCGCGCGGCGCTCGGACTCGGACTTTCCCGCGAAGTAGTCGCGGACGTGGACGTTCACGCCCTCCAGGTCGTGGACGCTGCCGACGGCGTAGTCGAAGTCGGCCTCGTCGAGGAACGACGCGATGGCCGCCTCGTCGTCGGGCTCGTAGTCCAGTTCCACCGCGTCGAACAGTCGGACGTCGACGCGCTCGCGTATCGACTCGATCGCCTCCCGACGGCGCTCGTAGGTGAGGTCGAGGTTGAAGCCCATCTCCCGGCGGTACCGGCCCTCCTCGGGGTCGTCGGAGACGACGCAGTGGTCGGCGATACCGACCCCGGACAGCCCCGCCTCGGCCGCCGCGTTCGCCATGGACTCGATGAAGTACCCGTCCGAGTACGTCGAGTGGAGGTGGTAGTCGTGGTCCACGCGGCGACCGAGGACCGGCCCCCTCTCGAAGCTTCGGGAACCGCGTCACCGACCCACACGGCTGACGTGCCGCGATCGACCGGAGCGGCCGTCCGTCGGTCGCGTCACGGCGTGACTACGGCCCGAAGGTCCCGTTCGTCCCGTCGAGGGTCGCGTCCGCCAGCGCGTCCGCGAGCGCGCGCAGGTCGGCGACGCCGTCGAGGTCGTTCAGCCAGCGGGCCGGGACCCCGTCCTCGCCCGCACGCGCGCCGGCGACGGCGCCGGCGACCGCCCCGAGCGCGCTCGCGCGGCCGCCGCGGCTCGCGGCCGAGACGACCGCCTCCTCGGGCCCGTCGGCGACGACGGCCTCGTGGAGCGCCGTCTCGAACGTCGCCGCGACGCCGCCGCGCGTGTCGAGCGTCACGGCCGCGTGGTCGCCGACGACCGACAGCGTCTCCCTGAGGCCGACCGGCGCGCCGCGGTCGACGGCCACGCGGCGCGTCGTGTCGAGGGCGTCGGCCATCGGCTCGCCGGCGCAGAGCCCGCCGACGAGGACCGCGAGCGCCGCGCACGTCTCCGACACCACCGCGTCGGCGTCGCCGTCGAGCGTCGTCGCCGCCCGCTCGGCGACGACCGCCGCGCGACGCCCGGCGTCGGCCTCCGGAAGCCCGAAGGGGGCGGCCGCCGCCAGACGGGCGCCGGGGTCGTCCGGGTCGGTCCGGTCGCGGTCCTGACCTCGACCGATCGCTCCGTCCATGTCGCCGACGAGCCGCCGGGCGGCCGCGACGGCGGCCGCCGTGGGCGCGGTCGTGGTCCCCGCCGGGCGGTCGCCGCCGAGGAGGTCCGTCACCCGGCCGTGGCGGTCGCGGACCGCCGCGGCCGTCTCGCCGGTCACGGGCCGTCCGAGGGCGTCGCCGGCGGCGAGCGCGAGGAGGCAGCCGCGGGCGCGGTCCCGGCGGGCGTCCCGGTTCGGTGCGTCCGTCATCGGCCCCGTGTGCGGACCGCGGGGCTACAAACGTACCGGGGCGGCCGTCCGGGCCGGTCGGTCACGCGAACTCGACGAGCGTCCCCTCGTAGCGGCAGTCCTCGAGGGCGTGCTTGGCCGCGTAGCCCGCCTCGTGGGGCGTCTCCCCCGACCCGACGCCGACCTTGAGCTGGACGTCGGCGTCCGCGGCGACGTGGTCGACGGCGGCGCGGTAGTCCTCGTGCGAGAGGTCCGGGCAGGCCGCGATGACGTTGTCGCCGCCGACGAAGAAGGAGAGCGCGCCGTGCTCCTCGCGCATGTAGCGCATCAGGCTCGCGTAGCCGTGTTCGATGTTGATGAACGAGTCGAACTCGTTGAGCCGGTCGGTGTACTTGCCCGTCGCGTCGTTCACGTCGAAGTGCGCGACGTGCACGTCGTCGTCGGCCGCGTCGTCGGCGTCGCGGAACCCGCCGGCCAGCGCCTCGCTGCGGTCCGACGACTGGGCGGACCCGGCCGCCTGCACCCGCTCGGTCGCCGTCTCCAGCGCCTCGATCGGCACCTCGTCGACACCGACGCCGAGGCTCACGGTGACGGGGTAGCGGTTGCCCACCGACTCCTGGAGCAGCTCGTGGTCCCGGCGGTCGAGCCCGTTCGTCACCGCGACCATGTTGTCGAAGCGGGTGAAGAAGACGTACCCGCCACGGTTGCCGATGTACTGTGCCAGGTCCGCGAACAGCCGCGACTGGAGCGTCTGGAGGTCCATCTCCCGACGCGGCTCCGGCGTCACTGTCCACGGCCCGTAGTTATCGATCTGCACCAACGTCAGCTGCGCGGCGGTCACTGTACCTCGGTTCGGGGACCGACGACACATACGCGTTACCGTTCTCGGATCCGTGACGCCGACGGCTTCAACACCGTCTCTCCCCAAGCCCGCACGTGATACGCGGAGTCGTCCTCGACGTGGACGGGACGGTCGTTCGGGGTCGCGATCCGATCCCCGGGGCGCCGGCGGCCCTGCGTCGCCTGCGCGAGGCGGGCCTTGACGTCTGCTTCTGCTCGAACAACCCCACGAAGGGACCGCCGGCGTACGTGGAGCGGCTCGCGGCCGCCGGCATCGAGGCCGCCGAGGGCGAGGTGGTGACGGCCGCGGACTCGACGGCGGCGTACCTCCGCGAGCACCACCCCGAGGACGCGCTGTTCGTCCTCGGCGAGGACGGCCTGATCGAGCAGTTGGAGGCGGCCGGGCTCACCGTCCTCGGGGCCGGCGGCGACGGTGGTGGCGACCCGGACGGCGCGGTTCCCGATGCCGCTCCTGGTCCGGCCGACGCCGACGCGGGGGTCGTCTCCATCGACCGCTCGTTCGACTACGACGACCTGACGGCGGCGCTGTCGGCCCTGGGCGACGGCACGCCGTACGTCGGGACCGACCCCGACCGCGTCATCCCGGCCGCCGGGGGGTTCGTCCCCGGGTCGGGCGCGGTGATCAACGCCGTCCGGGGCGTCCTCGACCACGACCCCGACGCGGTCCTCGGGAAGCCCTCGGCGACCGCCCGGGACCTGGTGCTGGACTCGCTCGGGCTCCCCCCCGAGGAGTGCCTCGTCGTCGGGGACCGCCTCGACACCGACGTCGCGCTCGGCGCGGAGGCGGGGATGACGACCGCGCTCGTGCTCACGGGGGTCGCCGACCGGGCGGACCTCGCGGCGTCGCCGTACGACCCCGACTACGTGCTCGACGACCTCGGCGACCTGGACCGGGTGCTCGACGCGGAAGCCGACGGGTAGGCGACCGAAGTCGACGGGGAGGCGACCCGCGAGCGACCGGCACGTGACCCGTCGATACAGTTTTGATCGATCGGTTGAAAGGATCGATCGGGATCCGACCATGAGCGGCAAGGCCATCCTCGAACTCGCGGGCGACTTCGTCGAAGACTACGAGGTCATGGTACCGTACCAGACGCTGGAGACGGTGGGCCACGAGGTCCACGCCGTCGCGCCCGAGAAGGCGGAGGGCGAGACGGTCAAGACCGCGATCCACGACTTCCGCGGCGACCAGACGTACGTCGAGGAGCGCGGGCACGACTTCGCCGTCGACGGCGCCGTCGAGGACGTGGACCCCGCCGACTACTACGCGCTGGTCGTCCCCGGCGGGCGCGCGCCCGAGTACCTGCGCACGAACCCGGACGTGCTCGACGTGGTCCGGCACTTCTTCGAGGCGGACAAGCCCGTCGCGGCGCTGTGTCACGGCCCGCAGATCCTCGCGGCGGCGGGCGTGCTCGACGGCCGCGAGATCACGTCGTACCCGGCGGTCCGCCCGGAGGTGGAGGCCGCGGGCTGTGCGTGGGTCGACGGCGTCGTGACCGACGGCAACCTCGTCACCGGGCAGGCGTGGCCCGACCACCCCGAGTGGCTCGCGGCGTTCCTCGACGTGCTGGGGACCGACATCGACCACGGGGCGGAGCCCGCCGCCGCGGACGATTAGGGCGAGCCGGCGAAGCCGGCCCGGCAGAACGGCGGGGCGGTCCCCGTGCCGCTCCGCCCACGGAGCGAGGCCCCGGACGCCACGAGCCGGACCGACGTTCCCGCCACACACTCACACCGATCCACAGCCGAAACACCCTCACGAGGCCGTGAGCCGCCGCTTCGGCGAGAATCACGAGTGGTACTGTCTGACAAAGGTTTATATACAGTGATGTGCTACTGATTACCATGGAAGAGCGCGACTCACCGTACGTCTTCCGCGACGAGCCGACCGACCCCGTCGGGGGTGCCAGCGACCACACCGACGAGGAAGTGGTCATCATCGACGGCCGCGCGATGACGTACCGAAGCTACCGCGGCGAGGACGACCTCCGCCGCTGAGTCCGCCACCGCCCCCGACGCCGCGGAGCGGTCGCTTCGGAGCGTTCGTTTCCCGAAAGAACGGAACCTTCGCGAGCGGCCGCGCCGGACTCAGAAGGCGTCGGCGTGAGCCGTGATGTCGGCGTGCAGCCCCTCGCGCAGCGCCGAGTGGACGTGACAGATGCCCTCGGCGCGCTCGACGATGTCCGCGAGGGTGTCATCGTCGACGTCCGCCTCGACGTGGATCTCGAAGCTGATCGACTCGAGGTCGTCGTCGTCGTCCAGCTCCGCCTCGGCGTCGATCTGGACCTTCCCGAGGTCCTCGTGCCCGCGCTGCTGGCCGCCGACGCGGAAGGCGGGGAGGAAACAGGAGGCGTAGTCCGCGACGAGCACGGAGTTGGGGTCCGGGCCGTCCTCGCCGAGCGCGTCGATCGTGAGCTCGAAGTCGCCGACCTGACTCGTGCTCGTGAACCCTTCCTCGCTGACCGTGGACGTCTCGATGTCGGACATGTGCGTTCTATGGGTCGGCGCGTCGGTGCCTAAACCTTGTTACTGCGGTGTGTGACCGACGCACACGCGGATCGCTCGACGGGAAGACCCGGCGGGGGGCCGCGGGGCGGACGACTACTCGCCGATCGTGACCGTCTCGTCGTCGCCGAGGACGACGACCTCCGCGTCGCTGCCGGTCGCGCGCACCTCGCGGACGAAGTCGTCGGTGTCGATCTCGATCGGCGGGAACGAGTCGTAGTGCATCGGGAACGCGTAGTCGACGTCGAGCCAGTCGACCGCGATGGCCGCCTGCGCCGGCCCCATCGTGAAGTGGTCGCCGACGGGCACCGCCGCAGCGTCGGGTTCGAGGAACGGCGCGATCACGTCCTTCATCTCCGACATCAGCGCGGTGTCGCCGGCGTGATAGAACGTCGTGCTGTCGGGGTCGGCCTCCTGAGTGGGCTTCGTCTCCGAGATCACGTAGCCTGCGGGCATCCCGCCGGAGGCGCCGTAGCCCGTGTCCAGGCCGTTCGTGTGGTCCGCGCGGACCATCGTCACGAACGCGTCGCCGAGTTCGACGGTGCCGCCGATGTTCATCCCGGTCGTGTCCTCGACCCCGTACTCGTCGGTCACGTACCCCGTCACCTCGGGCGTGCCGACGACGTGCGCCCCGCGGAAGCGGTCCACGTCGCCGATGTGGTCGGCGTGTCCGTGGGTCAGCAGGACGTGGTCCGGGTGGACCTCCTCGGGGTCGGTGTCGGTGTGGGGGTTGTCGAAGAACGGGTCGATCAGGAACGTCGTGTCCTCGATCTCGACCGTCCAGGTCGAGTGGCCGTGCCAGGTGAGGTCCATGGAAGACATGCGTCCGTTCCTTCGGCCGAGCGACACATAAAACCGGCCGACGGCGGAGGCGGGGTCGCGACCGCCCGTCAGTCCGCCGGCTCCGGGGTCGCCCGCGCGGCCGACAGCCCGGAGAGGTGGTGGACGTAGTCGTCGAGGTCGAGCGCGAAGCCGCGCTCGCGCGCCTCCTCGATGCCGATCCAGGAGAACTCGAACTCGCTGCCGTGCTCGTCGCCGCCGTCGCGGACGACGTGGGTCCAGCGGTCCCGCGGCTCGTGGACGCGGGCGTGATAGAAGTGCCGGACGTACGCCTTCGGCGGCGACTCGCGCCGGCGCCACACGTCGGTCGCGAGCCGCTCGACGCCCGAGAGCGTCGCCAGCCCGCTCTCCTCGCGCACCTCGCGGAACACCGCCGACCGGGGGCGCTCGCCGGGTTCGATCGTCCCCTTCGGGATCTGCAGCCCCTCGTGGCCCGGTCCCTCGAACACCAACAGCTCCGACCCCCTGCGGGTGATGTAGGCGCACGCCTTCCCGACGTACGTCGTCTCCGGCCCGTGCATACGCGTGCATACAGAACTGTGCGTGGTAAAGGTGCCCCTGGTGTTGTTTGGACACGTATCCAACACGGCTAGGAATATTAGGACATCCGGGGTGTCCGACGCCCTCCTGCGGATCGGACGGCGGGCCGGAGAGCGCCCCCGCGAGCCGGGGGGACGAACCGGGGAGCCGGGGCGGTCAGACGGTGAACCGGGAGACGGTGGTCGCGGCCCGCTCCAGGTCGGCCTCCGAGGCGGCGGCGACGGTGATGTCGTTCTCGCCGTAGCCGATGTCGAGCGTCGCCTCGAAGGTGCCGTCCTCCGGGACGACGAACGCCGAGTCGACCGGGGTGATCACCGCGACGCGCTCGCCGGTCGTCTCCCCGGAGACGACGACCGTGTTGCCCTGGAAGCGAGTGTCGACGCGCAGGGCGGGCTTCTCGTCGCTGTCGTGGAGCCCGCGCTCCAGGAAGCGCTCGCGGACGAACGACGGCGTCTCGGCCGGCTCGCCGGCGTCGATGCCGTGTGCGAGGCGCACGTACTGGGCCATCGACCACGCCAGCGGCGTCGCGCTCCCGGTCCCCTCGCCGTACTCCCAGTCGTAGTCGGTGCGGTAGTCGCGGTCCCAGACCTGCTCCGCGATCATCCGGCCGGAGTTGGCGAACCGCTGCATCGTCCGCAGCAGCTCCGTCGGCTCGAGCTCCGGTTCGCGGTCGGTCTCCCCGGGGTCGGCCAGCAGCTCGTACTCGCCACGCTCGCCGGTGAGCAGCGGCCACAGCCGCCCCTTCCCGTGGTTGTCGACGGACCACGGCGCGCCGACGTCGCCCTCGTCGCGCTCGCCGTAGCCGTCGCCGTTGTAGCGGTAGAACGCGACCCCCGCGGGGAGGTCGACCCTGATCGTGTCGTCGACCTCGCGGACGGAGTTGCGGACGGTCGTGTCGTCCCACGGCTTGATGCCGAGGCGGACGAGCTCGAGGAAGCCCGCGTCGATGATGTCGCGCTCGTCGAGGCGGGGGCCGTCGTTCGCGAGCGTCCGGAGGTGGCCCGCCTCGGGGTCGCCGTCGCGCGTGACCCGAACGTAGTACGGCGTGTGCGTGTGGCGCGCCGTCCCCGTCTCCGTGGCGGTCCACGTCTCGACCTCGTCGGCCCAGCGGTCCGCCAGCGCGAGCCACACGAGGGCGTTCGCCTCGTCGTCGGATTCGATCGCGAGCTTGCCGGCGCAAGCCAGCCCGGCGATCTCGGCGGCGATGGAGGAGGGCGAGTAGCCCGACTCCTCCTCCCACCGTTCCTGGGCGGTGAACGGGCCGTTACGGGCGACGTAGTCGGCCGAGCGGCGGACGTGCTCGAACTCGTAGTCGGTGTCCGCGAACTCGACGCCGTCCTCCCAGAGGTGGTACGCCATCACCGCCGGGAACGAGATGTTGTCCATCTGCTCGCCGCCCCAGCGGGTGATGCCGTTGAGGTAGGTGTTCTGCGGGATGAAGCCGTCCTCGTCCTGCTGGTACTCGTAGATGTACTCCAGCTGGGCGATCGCCGTCTCGACGTCGCCGGTCAGCTCGGCCGCGGTGAACACCTGGTACAGGTCGCGCGCCCACACGAAGTTGTAGCCGTACCCCTTCTGCTCGCCCGCGTGGACGGCCTCCCCCCACGGCACCGACGGGGAGGCGACGCTCGCGCCGCGGTACGTCTTGTCCTCGACGGCGCGCAGGGTCATCAGGGCCGTGCGGTACTGGTTCGCCAGCGCCTCGTCGTCGGCGACCGACTCCGGCAGCGGCTTGTCCGCGAGGAACGCCCGCCACGTGTCGCGGTAGGCCGCGCGGACGCTCTCGTAGCCGCGCGCGAGCGCGCCCACCGCCTCCCCGAGCGCCGCCGAGGCGTCGGCCTGGCGGGCGAAGCCCAGCGCGAGCGTCTCGCTCGTCCGCCGGCCGGAGCCGAGCCGCCCCACGAGGACGACGTTGTCGTCGTCGACGGACGACCGGGTCGCGGGGACCGACCCAGTCGACAGCAGGGACGCGATGTCGTCGCTCCCGGCGGCACAGACGGTCGCCCAGTCGAACCGGTCGGCCGTCGCCATCGCGACGGCGACGTTGTAGCCGTTCTCGTGCTCGTCGACCAGCAGGGCGTCGCCGCGCTCGCCGGTGTACGCCTCGGCGTCGCGGGCGACGAGGTGGTGGCTCCCCGGCTGGCCCAGCCGCAGGCCCCGGTCGCGGGTCCCGGTGTTCGTCAGCGCGGTGTCCGCGACCGCGAACAGGTCGTAGTCGCCGCCGTCGTCGGCGCGGAAGTCGATGTCGGCGACGAGCGCGTCGTGGTTCGGGTCGACCGCGTACTCCACGCGCAGTTCCCACTCGTGGCCCCGCCCGTCCCCGGTCTCGGTGACGACGTGCTCGAACAGCAGCGCGTCGTCCTCCCCGGGAAGGACCCGCCGCTCGACGGTGTCGTCGGACGTCCGGGCGCCCTCGACGTGGGTCCGGACGGTGTAGTCGCTCTCGGCGTCGGAGACGACGAAGTCCAGGGTCCGGAGGTTCATGAGGTCGACGCGCGGGAACCGCACCTCCGTCAGCGCCCCCTGCGTCAGCGTGAACCACACGCGCGAGCAGTCCTCGTCGCCGTGGTCGGCGGCCGTGCCGACGCCGTACTTCTCGCCGGTCGTCCACCGCGGGCGGTCCGGCGGCGCCGACGGCCGCGCCGCCGCGCTCGGCAGCGCGTCCCGCTCGGCCAGCGTCGCCGTCGTCCGCAGGCGGTAGCCGTGGGCGTACCCCAGCGGCGTCGCGCTGTCGGGCGTGCCGTCGTCGTACCACTGCTCGGGGAGGTAGCCCGTCTCCGTCGTCAGCGGGCCGCCGTCCTCGACGAGGGCGTACAGCTCGGAGGCGCTGTCGAGCAGCTCGTCGGCCGCCGCCTCGCGTCCCCGGTCGGCCAGGAACGCGCCGAGCGTCGCCGCCCCGTGGGCGCCCATGGCGGTCGCGAGCGTCCACACCTTCTCGTCGTCCTGGCCCGCGGTGCGCCACTCGTCGCCCTCGTAGCGGATCAGTCCCTCGACCGGGGAGTCGTCCGACTCCCGGTACAGCCCGTCTAGCGTCGCGCGTACGTGCGCTACGATCCGGTCGACGTCGGAATCGTTCGGGTCGATCCCGTCGACGGCCTCGACCGCCACGAGCGCGTCCGCGAGCGCGAGCGTCGACGCGTCGAGGCGGTCGTCGAGGTCGCCCCCGGCGAGCCGCGCGCCGTAGGTCCCGCTCGCGTCGTCCCACAGGGCGTCGAGCGCGTCGAACGTCTCCGCGGCGCCGTCCCGGCCGCGCGCCCGCAGGTCGTCGCTGACGGGCGCGAGCGCGACGGCGGCGTACGCCTCGACGAACGTCGCCGCCGTGTGGGTGAAGCGACCGGACATGTCCTCCCAGAGGTTCTGACAGCGCTCGGGGAGGCCGTCGTCGGCGCGCGCGTCGTCGAGCGCGTCGACGCCCGCGGCGACGCTCTCGCGGACCCGCCGCTCGTCGGTCCGGGAGAGGTCGTCGCCCCGCTCGCGCAGGAGCGTCGCGAGGAACGAGACGACGGTCGCCGTCTGGTCGGCCTGGAACTCCGCGGAGTCCTCGCGGCCCTCGACGCGCGCGTTCGCCCACCCGGGCGCCAGCGACCCGTCGACGGCCCACACGCGGTGGGGCCAGGAACCGTCGGGCCCCTGGGTGTCGCAGTAGAAGCGGGCGCTGCGCGCGAGCGTCTCCGTGTCGAGTTCGAGGGTCAGCGGGCCGTCCGACTCCAGCAGGTGCCGGGCGATCTGTGCGTCGTCGCGGAACCACGTGTAGCCGTAGCCGCCGGAGTTCCGGAAGAACGGGTCGAACTCGGGGCCGGCGATCCGGGCGCCGCTCGGGGCCTCCAGCAGGTCGAGCGCGCGCCGGTCCGAGCGGACCGTCTCGCGGCGCGGGCCCTCCTCGGGCACCGCCACGGCCGTGCGCCGGCGCGCGACCGTCCGAAGCTCGTCGGCGCCCGCGTGGTCGAGGGCGCACTCGCGGAGGTCGGCCAGCGCCGCCTCGCGGTCGCCCTCGTCCCGGAGGAGGGTCACGAGCGTCGTTCGGAGCCCCCGGCCCGCCCGCTCAAGCGGGGCGGTGACGACCACGTCGCCGCTGAGGTGGGTGTCCTCGTAGCGGTTGATCGCCCCCTCCCTAGGCAGGGCGACGGGGTCGTCGTCGAGGATCTCCTCGAACCGCTCGGGGATCTGCGCGCGCACGTCGTCGAGCCCGGTGGAGGCGGTGACGTAGTCGTGTTCCTCCCGGTGGAACACCTCCACCGCGTCGCCGTCGCCCGGGCCGGCCCCCTCGTGGATGAGCCGCCCGACGCGCGTCTCCTGCCCCTCGGGCGCCAGCGTGAGGAAGGCGACGAGGTGCGCCTCCGAGGGGATCGACCCCCTGAGTTCCACGTGCGTGAGGTGCTCCTCACCCAGCGTCAGGTCGTACTGGTGGACGGTGAAGTCGCCGGCGTCGTACTCGGTCTCCACGAGCGTCGTCTCGCGGTAGTAGTGCTGGCGGACCGTCTCCAGGTCGTCGAACCAGTAGGTGCGCTCGCCGGTCTCGATGCCGAACCGGGACCGGTCCACGCCGGAGAGGCCCGACAGCGACGACGAGAAGTCGCGGATCCCGCCGGCGGGGTCGACGTGGACCAGCCGCGCTCCCCGCCCGGAGAGCGCGCCGCGGGCGGTGCTGGCCGTGCCGGCCGCGCCGTGGCCCCGGTCGCGTTTGTAGTCGTTGAGTGCCGTTCGCAGCCGCATTCACCCGTGAAACTACGCCCGTGGTTAAAGTCTCCGCGGTACGTGAGCACGTCGCACGTCCGTCCCGGCGGCCGACACGTCCGGGGGCGTTCAGCCCGGCCGGGCGGCGGCCCGACCCGCGCCGGCCGGGCCGGTCGGGTCGCCGTCGGAGCCCGGGGACCGGTCGCGTCGCGCCTCACTCCCGAACCGGAAGCACGACCACGTCGTCCACCGCGACCGTGCCGTCCCCGTCGACGACGGCGTCGCCGGCGACGAGGTCGGTCCCGCCCACGTCGGCGTCGACGGTCACCGCGGCGGTCCCCTCGGCGAAGTTGAGCGCGACGACGACCGACTCGGCGTCCGCCCCCTCGTCGGCGGGTTCGCGGGCGTACGCGACGACCGCGTCGGCGTCGCCCTCGCTGACCTCGTAGTCGACGCGCGAGAGCGCAGCCCTGTGGGCCAGCGCCGGGTGCTCGCCGCGGAGCGCGAGCAGGCGGCGGTAGTGCTCGCGGAGGTCCTCGCGGGCGCTCCCGTGGTCCAACTGGTCGCGCTTGCCGAGCTGCCCGAACTCCTGACCGGCGTACACCATCGGCGCGCCGGGCAGCGTCGCGAGCGCGCCCGCGGAGGCGAAGGCGGCGGCCTCGCCGTAGGACGCCAGGTAGCGCGACTCGTCGTGGTTCTCGTGGTACAGCATGAACGAGGCGTGCTCCGGGAAGCCGATCCGGCGGCGCTCCTCGACCGCGTCGAGCACCTCCTCGGCGCGCTGGTTCCCGTCGCCCACCTCGCGCAGGCAGAACGCCGTCGTCGAGTCGAAGTGCATGTCGAACAGCCCCGCCTGGAAGTCGGGGATGTACGGGATGGTCTCGTCGAGCAGGAAGAACTCCGCGTCCCGCTCCTTCACGCGGTCGTGGACCTCCCGCCAGAAGCCGTTCGGCACCGCCCACGCCATGTCGCAGCGGAAGCCGTCGACCAGCGGCGCCCACTCGTCCACGACGTCGAGGAGGTGCCGGCGCACGTCGAGCGAGGTGAAATCGAAGTTGGCGATGTACTCCCACTCGAAGTAGGTGCCGGGCTCCCCGTCCTCCTGCCACTCGTACCACGAGTAGTACTCGCTGTCGGGGTTCCCGTACGCGTCCTCGAAGAACGGGTGATCCCGGGCCGAGTGGTTACACACCAGGTCGAACAGCACGGACATCCCGCGGTCGTGGGCCGCCTCGACCAGCGCCTCGTACTCCTCGCGGGTACCCAGATCCGACGCGATCGAGAAGAAGTCCGTGATGTTGTAGCCGTGCGGGGCGCCGTCGTGCTGGAGGACGGGCGTGAGCCACAGCGTGTCGACGCCGAGGTCGGCCAGGTCGTCGAGGCGGCCGCGGATCGCCTCGAACGCCGACCCCTCGTGGTCGGCCTCCGCGAACGTCCGCACGTACACCTCGTAGATGGTCGAGTCGAGCGCCCACTCCGGCGGGTCGTACGGGCGGTCGACGACGACGTCGCCGCCGTCCCGGCGCACGTCAACCGCGTCCTGCACGCCGTAGGCGTCCTCGGTGACGGGGACGGCGTACACCCGCGCCCGGTCCGGGAGGCGGTCGAGCGGGACCGACAGCGTCGTCCCCTCGACGGTCACGTCCGACTCCGTCAGGTCGTCGCGGTCGTCCAGCATGAACTCGACGCGGGGGGCGTCGCCGCCGCGACCGCGAGGGCGCACGTCCGCCTCCACCCGGACGGCGTCCTCGCCCACGTCGCTGCGGAGGTGGATCCGCGGCCGCTCGGGGTCGTCGTCGCCGCCGCGGGTCCGCAGGCCCGACCCCCCGGGGCCGGAGACGCCCGCCTCCTCCGGGTCGCCGGCGAGGTCGTCCGTCCGGGCCGTCTCGTCCGCGGAGTACCCCTCCCGCTCGCCGACGCCGGGGGCGGTCTCGGCGGCGAAGGCGTGGACGCTGAGGTCGTGGGTCGCCCCCCCGCCGGTGAGCCGGAGGCGGTACCGGCCGGGGCGGTCCGGCTCGAACCACTGGACCGCCTCCCCGCCGACGGTCGCCGCCGACCCCGCGGGCGCGCGGAGGAGGCTCCACTCGTAGTCGACGCTCGGATCGGGGTCTCGCGGCGCGAGTTCCACCGCCTCCCCGACGGCACAGACGCGCGGTTGGCCCGGATGCTCCATGGCTGGCCGCTTGCGCGGCATCCGTTTCGCTCTTTCGCCCGTCGGGCCCGCGGGCCGGTCCCCGGGGGAGCGACCGGTCGGCACGTCGCGGGCGTCGTTCCCCCCGACCCGGGGAACCGCTAAGTGGCCGCCCCGGGTTGGTGCTCGTATGGAGGGGAACGGCGACGGCCCGTCCGCCCGCGAGGGCGGAGTCGACGGAACGGACGCGGAGGGGGACCGAACGACCGACGGCGGCCCGACGGAGGAGCGGCCGGTGTCGGTCGAACTCGACATCGCCGACGGCCGGACGACCGTCGTCGTGACGGGCGACCGCGACGCGGCCGTCGTGGTGCGGTCGGCCTCCGGCGAGCGCATCTACCTCCCGCCCGAGGACTTCGAGCGCCCGCCGGCCTCCGAGGACGCCCGGCAGGACGCCTACGGCACCGGGCCGGGACCGGCGGACAGCCCGTACCAGTCCGTCTCCGACAGCCCGTACCAGTCCGTCTCCGACAGCCCGTACCAGTCGCCGGGCCGCAGCGACAGCCCGTACCAGACCGCCGGCGACTCGGACAGCCCGTACCAGCGGGGCGGCCCCGCCGACGAGTCGCTCGGGCTGGAGCCGACGGCCGACGGCTTCCGGATCGTCCACCCGGAGCCGGTGACCGACTTCCGGCTCCTCAGGTGACCGCGCGGGCGACTCAGCCGTCCCCGCGGCCCGCGTCGCCGCCGTCGTCGCCCGCGCGGCCCTCGCGCTCGTCCTCGGCGTCGCCGTCCCCGACCCCCAGGATCCGGTCGTAGAAGGCGACGTGCTCGTCTGCCACCTCCTCCCAGGTCCGCACCTCGTACTCGATGGGGGACTCCAGCGAGAGGGCGTGCTCGATGCCGTCGGCGATGGCGTCGGAGTCGGGTTCCACCTCGATGAGACAGTCCTCGGGCAGCACCTCGGCGGCGCCGCTGGGGCCCGCGACGACGCGCGTGCCGACCGACAGCGCCTCGACGATGGTGATCCCGAACGGCTCCGACAGCGACGGCGAGACGAACAGGTCCGCGCTCGCGTAGTAGTCGCCCAGCTCCTCCTCGGGGACGTAGCCGACGAACTCCACGCGGTCCCCGATGTCGAGCAGCTCGACGAAGCGCTTCAACTGGTCCGTGAGGTGGCCCGTGCCGCCGATGACGAGCGTCACGTCGTCGCGGCGGAGCTTCTCCATCGCGTACAGCAGGTACGACAGCCCCTTCTGGTCGGTGTGGCGGCCGACGAAGAACAGCATCTCGCCGTCGATGCCCAGCTCCGCCTTCAGGTCGCGGCCGGTCGTCTCGACCGACGAGAAGCCGTTGTAGATGACCTCCGCCTCGCCGCCGTACTCGTGGGCGATCTTTCGGGCCGTGAACTCGCTGACGGCGATCAGGTGATCGGAGCGGTTCACCACGCGCTGTTCGGTGCGCTTCTCGCGCTCCGGCGGGTCCGCGTTGCGGTCCGACGACAGCGAGTGGAACGTCGTCACCCACTCGACGTCGTGGCTGGCCTGCGCGCGCGAGCCGGGGTTGTAGCCGAACCAGTCGTTCGTGTGGACGATGTCGGCGTCGGCCGCCCGCTCGACGAACGCGCCCGACAGCCGCCCGATCCGCGTGATGATGTCCCCCTCGCCCGTCGGCACGCCGTGGATCCCGTCACGGTCCTCGGGGGCGTACTCCGCCGGGAGCACCAGCTCTATCTCGACCCCGTCGCGGTCCTCGAGGCGCTCGAACAGTTCCCCCACCGCCGTGTCCAGTCCCCCGGTCACGTTCGGCGGAAACCCCCACCCTAACATCAGGACCGTGTACGACATCGCTTCGGAAATCGCGGGTGTGGTACTTAGTCGCTTGGCGTCGGTGCGGCGGATCGATCGTGACGGTCGCGGGCCCCGGGACCCGACCCTTGATACGCCCCGCCCCCGTTGCCCCGACGATGCGGTTCGACAGACGAAGCGGCGTCCTGCTCCACCCCACCGCGCTCCCGGGGCCACACGGCGTCGGGGACCTCGGCGCGGGCGCGCGCTCGTTC
Source organism: Halobaculum sp. EA56 (assembly GCF_051195075.1). Classification (NCBI taxonomy): domain Archaea; kingdom Methanobacteriati; phylum Methanobacteriota; class Halobacteria; order Halobacteriales; family Haloferacaceae; genus Halobaculum; species Halobaculum sp. EA56. Next base: position 1,694 of record NZ_JBNTJX010000007.1, on the reverse strand, counting down.
CTCGACTTCCTCGACCGGGCCGACCAGACCCTGTGGCAGGTGTGCCCGCTCGGGCCGACCGCGGGGATCCACGGCCACTCGCCGTACCAGACCTTCTCCGGGTTCGCGGGCAACCCCCTGCTCGTGGACCTCCGGGACCTCGCCGGGCGCGGCTACCTGACCGACGACGAGCTCGACCCCGACTGCGACCCGGCCGCCGACTTCTCCCCCCACGAGGTGAACTACGACGCCGTCGAGGCGTTCAAGACCGACCGCCTCCGGAGGGCCTTCGACCGCTTCCGCGAGGACGCGGGCGAGTCGGAGCGGGCCGCCCTCGCCGACTACCGCGAGCGGGAGGCCGACTGGCTCGCCGACTACGCGCTGTTTCGCGCGCTGAAGCGCGAGTTCGACGGCGCGCTCTGGACGGAGTGGCCCGCGCCGGCCCGCACGCGAGAGCCCGAGGCGCTGGCGGAGTACCGCGAGGCCCTCGCCGACGAGGTCGCCTTCCGCGCGTTCTGCCAGTGGACGTTCGACCGACAGTGGCGCGACCTGCGCGCGTACGCCGACGAGCGCGGGATCGAGCTCCTGGGCGACCTCCCGATCTACGTCGCGCTCGACTCGGCCGACGTGTGGGCCGCGCCCGACGCGTTCGACCTGACCGAGGACAACCGCCCCGCGGCCGTCGCCGGCGTCCCGCCCAGCCAGGGCGACGACGGCCAGCGCTGGGGCAACCCGGTGTACGACTGGGACCGTCTCGCGGAGACGGGCTACGAGTGGTGGCTCGACCGCCTCCGGCGGCTGTTCTCGCTGGTCGACTACGCCCGGCTCGACCACTTCAAGGGCTTCGACGAGTTCTGGGCGATCCCCGCCGACAGCGACGACCCCGCCGACGGCGAGTGGCGCGAGGGGCCGGGTCACGACTTCTTCGAGGCGGTGCGCGCGGAGTTCGGCCGCCTCCCGTTCGTCGCCGAGGACCTCGGCTTCCTCGACCCCGAGAGCGCCTCGCTCCGGGAGGAGTTCGACCTCCCCGGGATGCGGGTGCCGCAGTACGCCGACTGGTGTCAACAGGGCCACCTGTACCAGCCGATGCACTATCCCGAGGACACCGTCGCGTACACCTCGACGCACGACACGGACACCGCGGTCGGCTACTACGAGGACCTCGACGACCGCCAGCGCGACTGCCTCCACTACAACCTCGGCACCGACGGGACCGACATCGAGTGGGACCTCATCGAGGCGGTGTGGAACTCGGAGTCGACGCTCGCGGTGACGACGGTGCAGGACCTCCTCGGCCTCGACAGCCACGCCCGCTTCAACACGCCGGGGACGACCGACGGCAACTGGCGCTGGCGGGTCACCCACGCCGGACTCGACGACGACGTCGCGGACCGGCTCGCGCGGATCACGGACGCGACTGTCAGATGAGGGCGACCCCCGGGTCGCCGCCCCCGCGTCGGTGCCGTCCCGGGCCCACGCCGATATTCATGTCTGATTTTTTGCGCCCGAGGTATTTGTAGGAGAGTCCCGTCCGCGACGGTAACCGCCGTGCGAGAGCGCGGGGGAGCAACACCAATGTTCGAATTCATCACGGACGAGGAGGAGCGCGGGCAGGTGGGCATCGGGACGCTCATCGTGTTCATCGCGATGGTGCTGGTGGCGGCGATCGCCGCCGGCGTCCTGATCAACACCGCCGGCTTCCTCCAGAGCAAGTC
>NZ_JBNTJX010000006.1:0-214604 GCF_051195075.1 Halobaculum sp. EA56 | reverse complement strand
AAGCAGGCGGTCGTCGTCCGCACGGACCTGGGGATGGGGACCGGGAAGCTGGCCGCGCAGGTCGCGCACGCGTCGCTGTCGGCCTACGAGGACACCGACGAGAAGACGCGGCGGGCGTGGAAGGGGGAGGGGCAAAAGAAGGTCGTGCTGAAGGCGGCCGGGGAGTCGCAGATCTTCGAGCTGGCCGACCGCGCCGAGCGCGAGGGGCTCCCGAACGCGGTGATCCGCGACGCGGGCCACACGCAGCTCGATCCCGGGACCGTCACGACGCTCGCGGTGGGCCCGGGCGAGGAGTCGATCGTGGACAAGGTGACCGGCGACCTCTCGCTGTACTGATGCGGGAGGCCCACCCCCGCGAGCGCGCAACCGGCGTCGACTACTACGTCAGCGACGCCGACGGCATCGGCGGCCGCCTGCGCGTCGCCCCCGAGGACTTCCGCGTCAGAGAGCGCGAGCGGATGGACCCCGAGCCGCTCGACGCGCCCGCGGGGTCGTACCCGTTCCTGCTCCTGCGGGCGACCCTCCGCCGCTGGGACACGAACGACTTCGCGAGCGCGCTCTCGGACGCGATGGGCGCCAGCCGCGAACGGGTCTCGTGGGCCGGCACCAAGGACAAACACGCCGTGACGACCCAGCTGTTCACCGTGCGGGACGCCGACCCGGAGGAGATCCCCGAGGTCGACGGCGCCGAGGTCGAGGTGCTCGGCCGGGTCGGCCGCGCGCTCACCTTCGGCGACCTCGCGGGCAACGAGTTCGAGATCCGCGTGCGCGAGACCGCCGGCGACCCCGACCCGATCACCGCCGACCTGCGGGCGTTCGCCGCCGGCGACGACGCGGGGGAGGACGCCGCCGCCGGCGACGCGGAGGCGGACGTGGACGCGGCCGCCGCGGGCGACGCCGACCCCGCGTCGCTCCCGGACGAGGGTCCGGTCGCGGTCGCCGTCCCGAACTACTTCGGCCACCAGCGCTTCGGCAGCCGCCGGCCCGTCACCCACGAGGTCGGCCTCGCGGCGGTCCGCGGCGACTGGCGCGGCGCGGTGCTCGCGTACTGCGGCAACCCGAACGAGGCCGAACCCGAGGACTCCCAGCGTGCCCGCGAAGTCGTCGAGGACGAGGCCGGGAGCGACAGCCCCGACTGGGAGGCCGCCCTCGACGCCATGCCCGGCCGCCTGCGCTACGAGCGGTCGATACTCCACCGCCTCGCCGACGGCGCCGGCTGGCGCGAGGCGCTGGAGGCGGTCCCCTCGAACCTCCAGCGGCTGTTCGTCAACGCCGCGCAGTCGTACGTGTTCAACCTGATACTCAGCGAGCGCCTGCGCCGCGGGCTGCCGTTCACCCGTCCCGTCGAGGGGGACGTGGTCGCGTTCGTCGAGCGCGACGTGCCGTTCCCGAAGCCCGACACGGACCGCCTCCAGCGGGCGACCGCGGGCAGGGTCGACACGCTCGCGCGCCACTGCGGGCGCGGCCGGGCGTTCGTCACCGCGCCGCTGGTCGGCACCGACACGGACCTCGCGGGCGGCGAGCCCGGCGCGATCGAACGCGAAGTGCTCCGCGAGCTCGACGTGACCCCCGGCGACTTCGCGCTCCCGGGGGAGTTCGAGTCGAGCGGCACCCGGCGGGCGGTCCTGCTCCCGACGGACCTGACGGTCGCCGAGCGCGAGGGCGACCCCGTCTTCGAGTTCGCCCTGCCGTCGGGGTCGTACGCGACGGCGCTGCTGCGGGAGTATCTGAAGTGCGACCCCGAGCGGCTGTGAGGCCCGGCCGGGGGCGTGCGGCCCCGGCGGCGCCGGCCCCGGTCGCGGGCGTCGGCCGGCGCCCCCCGACCAAGCTTTAGCACGCTGTCCGGCGTAGTGGTCCGATCGGGGTGGTATCCGTGGGCGACAGCGGCCCCGAACTGACCGACACGGCGACGCAGAAGCCGACCCGGCGCGTCCTCGGGTCGCTGATAGACAGCGGCGTCCACGAGATGAACCGCGAGTGGTCGGGGCTGCTCCTGTCGGGGCTGTCGGCGGGGCTCGACATCGGCTTCGGCCCGCTCCTGATGGGGGTGGTGCTCACGCTGTCGGAGGCGGGGTTCGGCGACCTCACCACGGAGCTGTTGCTGGCGAGCGTCTACTCCGTCGGCTTCATGCTCGTCATCCTCGGGCGGTCGGAGCTGTTCACCGAGCACACCACGCTCGCGGTGATCCCGGTGATCGACGGGAGCGCCACCCCGCGACAGCTGATCCGGCTGTGGGGGCTGGTGTACGTCGGGAACGTCGCCGGCGGCGTCGTCTTCACGCTGCTGGCGGTGCTCCTGCTGCCGGGTCTCGGCGTCGTCTCGCCGGCCGCGTTCGAGACCGTCGCACGCAAGCTCGTCGACCACGACCTCCGGTGGCTGCTCGTCGCGGGGGTGTTCGCGGGCTGGCTGATGGGGCTGCTGGCGTGGCTGATCGCGGCGGCACAGGAGACGATCAGCCGGCTGATACTCGTCTGGATCGTCGCCGGCACGATCGGGATCCTCCACCTGCCCCACTCGATCGCGGGCAACGTGGAGGTGCTGTTCGGGCTGCTCGTCTCCCCGGCGATCACTCCGCTTGATTACCTCGTGTTCCTCGCCCTGGCGACGGTCGGGAACGCGGTCGGCGGCGCGGTGTTCGTCGCGCTCCTGAAGTACGCGCACGTCGTCCGGGGCGCGAACTGACCGGGCGGCGGGAACGGGGAGACGGGAGGGACAGCGGGCCGCGGATCCCGCGGCCTACCCGTCCCCGAGCGACGCCGGCCGGGGTGCCACGTACGGGAGCGCGGCCGTGAGGCGGTACGTCGCCTTCCGGAGCGACCCCCTGGCGTACTGCCGGGCGCTCCGGTGGACCGGGGTCCGCCGCCCGCGGAGGTCGGTGTCGCCGGCGCGGATCGCCTCGACCACCGTCGAGGCGTCGATCGCCTCTGGGGGCGTCCCGGCGTCGACGGACGGGAGGGTGACCTCGGTGTAGGCCCGACCGACGTGCCGGATGGAGTGGGCGTCGCTGGCGCCGAGCATCGGGTAGTCCCGGCGGGCCGCGAACGTCCGCGCCCGGCGGTTTCGGTAGCCGGTGAACACCATCGAGTTGTACACCTCGATCCCGTCGCAGTCCCCGAGATTCCGCTTGCGGACGCCGTGGCGACTGCGCTGGAACGGGTGCGGGACGACCGCGACGCCGCCGCCCTCGCGGACCCGCTCGACCGTCTCGTCGAACGGACGACCACGCGGGGGACACTCCTCGACGCCGATCGCGAGCAGGTGGCCGGCCGCGGTCGACACCTCGACGCCCGGGATCCCGACGAGGCCGTACTCGTCGGCGATCTCCGCCGCGTGCAGGGAGTCCTCGATGGCGTCGTGGTCGGTCACGACGACGCCGTCGAGCCCGATGTCGGCCGCGTGTTCGAGGACGAGTTCGACGGGGTCGTGGCCGTCGTAGGAGCCCTCCGAGTGGACGTGCGGGTCGATCCGCACCGTCGCGCCCCGGTCGGTCATCGGCCCACGTTCGTGCCTGGGAGGAGAAAGGGTATCGGCCGCGGCCGCCGCCGACCAACTGTTAACACGGACCGCGCCCTCGGCGGGCGCATGGAGATCCGCGAGATCCGGACCGTCCCGCTCGCCGTCGACCTGGACGAGCCGGCGGGCCTGTCGCGCGACCGGTCGATCGGCCGGCGCGCCGCCGCGCTCGTCGTCGTCGAGACCGCCGACGGGAGCCGGGGAATCGGCGAGGCGGTCGGCCCCGCGCCGGCGACGACCGGGCGGCTGATCGACGCCGAACTCGCCCCGAAGCTCGTCGGCGATGACCCGCTCGACGTCGAACGGCACTGGGCGCGGATGTGCACCGAGGACCTGTACGACCACCCGCGCGGCGAGCGAACCGCCGCCGCCAGCGGGATCGACATCGCGCTGTGGGACCTGGCAGGCAAGCACTACGGCGCGCCGGTCCACCGACTGCTCGGCGGCGACGCCGGGGCCACCGCCGCCGGCGACGGCCGTCTGCGGGCGTACGCGAGCGACCTGTTCTGGGACGACCCCGACGCGATGGCAGAGCGGGCGGCGGGGTACGTCGACCGCGGCTTCGACGCGGTGAAGTGTCACCTCGGGCGCGGCCGCGACGCCGACGAGGCCCGGGTGGCGGCGATGCGCGAGGCGATCGGCGACGCCGCCCTCATGGTCGACGTGAACTGCGGCTACGACCGCGCCGAGGCGCGGCGGGTCGGCCACATGCTCGCCGACTACGACGTCTACTGGTACGAGGAGCCGCTCGAACCGCGGGACGTCGAGGGGCTCGCGGAGCTCCGCCGGGCGCTCTCGACGCCGATCGCGGCCGGCGAGAACCGGTTCACGAAGTGGGGGTTCCGGGAGCTGTTCGAGGCCGGCGCCGTCGACTACGCGATGCCCGACGCGATGCGGTGCGGCGGGATCACCGAGACCCGGAAGGTGCTCGCGCTCGCGGAGGCGTTCGACGTGGTGCCGACCCCGCACTGCTTCGCCACGGGCGTCGGGCTCGCGGCGACGATGCACGCGATGGCGACCTCCCCGGCCGCGCGGTGGCTCGAACTCGACGTGACCGGCTTCCCGCTGCTGGAGCCGCTGCTGTCGGACGGGCTCGACCTCGCGGGCGGGACGGTCGGCGTCCCGACGGGGCCGGGCCTCGGCGTCGAGCTCCCCGACGAGGTCGTCGCGGAGTACGGCGTCGAGTGAGCGCGCGGCGTCAGGTCGACCGTCTCGTCCGACCCGCCTCGGACCGCCGAACGGACGCGCTTATCCACGCGCTCCCGCAAGGGCGGGCAATGAACTGTCGGCGGTGCGGCTCGCCCCTCCGCAAGCCCGGGGACTACTGTCTCGCCTGCGACACCGCCAACTGCGAGAGCGTCGTGGTCGACTTCGACGAGGACCGCGCGACCCTCACGATGATCGACTTCGAGCCCGAACACGCCGGCGACGACTTCGACCCCGCGTCGCTGGTGCTCGGGGAGACGACCGTCACGACGGTCCCGGACGACGGCGAGCAGACGGCGCCGGTCCAACTGCGGAACTTCGCGGGGCGCGTCGCCGACGAGGTGCGCCGCAAGCGTCCCGAGACGGTGTACGCGGCCGGCGAGCGCGCGCCGCTGCGGGAGGCGCGCGCGCAACTGCACTACGAGTTCTACCGCGTTCCCGACGACGACCCGGTCGGCGCCGTGCTGGCGCGCCGGGGCGACCCGGGGCTGGCGGTGGTCGAGACGGCGCCCGAGGAGAAGATCGGCGGGTCGCACTCGACGCTCATCGGCGAGCGGGCGGGCATGAAGGCGATCCTCGCCGCCGCCGAGCACCCGCACGTCAAGAAGGTCATCCCGGGTCCGATCGACGCCGGCGGCTCGGGCTCGCGCACCGGCCTGCGCGCGAAGGTGACGCGCGCGGACGAGCACGGGAACGTCCGGCTGCTGCTCCGGGACGGGTCGAGCGTGCAGGAGAACCGCGTCGTCACCACCGCCGGCGACCGCGAGACCGGCGAGCGGGTGCGCGACGACCTGAACGAGGTGCTCGGGGAAGCCGGGTTCGGCGAGGACGGGGAGCGGTAGGGGGGCGCGAGCTGGGGACGGCCGGCGTCGTCGGCGGCGGGGCGACCCCTCAGACGGCGCCTTGGTCGCCCGCGAGGCCGTACTCGTCGGCCTCGGCGCGCGGGTCGGCGCGCTCGTACAGGGCGTGGAGGGTGAACGAGACGTCGCGCTCGCGGCAGCTGTCGCGGTACGCCGCCAGCGCCTCGCGGTCGGGGAACTGCACGCGGACGTTCCAGCCGGTGTGGTCGCCGCTGGCCGACACCGGCCGGGCGCCGGTGTCCTCGAACACGTGGTAGACGGTCCGCCGGGTCGTCTCGGGCGCGAGCGTCGCGCGGTAGAACCGGAAGTCGGGTCCCTCCCCGAGCACGCGGACGTCCTCGACCGACCCGTCGTCGGCGAGGGCGTCCTCGAAGCGGGTCAGGTCGTCGCCGCGCGCGAAGAACTCGAGGCGGCTCGTCTCGCCCTCGACGGTCCGCTCGAGGTCGGCGGTGACCTCGGGGGCGGCCGCGAGCGCGTCGCGGAGGACTGGCGTCGACAGGTGGAATTCGGCGATGAGCATTCCGGCGGTCTCCTACCGACTACCGGCCAGCCACGGGGATAAACCTGTGCCACCACGTGACCTGCCCGCACCCCTCCGCGCCGGCGGACGCGATTCGCGGGGTTTTTGACGCCGAACGGCGAAGCGACTCGCATATGGCTGAACAGCAGAAGGCGCGGAAGGTCGGCAGCGCCGGCCGCTTCGGCGCGCGATACGGGCGTGTCGCCCGCAAGCGCGTCTCCGACATCGAGGACGGGATGAACAACGCGACCGTCGACGGCGACTCCGTCAAGCGGCTCGGCACCGGGGTCTGGGTCAACGAGGAGACCGGCGAGACGTTCACCGGCGGCGCCTACCGGCCCGAGACGCCGGGCGGCCGCTCCGTGCGACGCAGCATCCGCGAGGCGCTCGACGAGGAGAGCGTCGACGAGTAAATACCGCTGGAGCCCCCTCTCTCACACAGATGAGCTACAAGTGTTCCCGGTGCAAGCGCGACGTCGAGCTCGACGAGTACGGCGGCGTGCGCTGCCCGTACTGCGGGCACCGCGTGCTCCTGAAGGAGCGCGCCCCCGACGTGAAGACGGTCGACGTCAACTGACGCGGGCGCCGTGCCCGACGCGTACGACCACCGCGCCGTCCTCTCGTTTCCCTACCCCGACCGGCGGCGCGCCCGGACCGTCCACGAGGCGGTGCGGGTGGAGGCCGGCGACATCGACGACGACCGGTCGACCGCGACGGCGACCCGCGAGGGCGCGACCGTCGAGGTGACCGTCCGCGCCCGCGACCTCGTCGCCCTCCGCGCGGGCGTGAACACGTGGACGCGGCTCGTCGAGACGGCCGAAACCGTCGCGGCGACTGCCGAGTAGGGCGCGGGGACCGCTCCGGCCCGTCCGCCGTCCGCGGTCTCGTTCGCTCGCTTCGCTCGCTCGCTCGACCGCGCTCTCTGTGGGCGGCGCGCCCGAGAGCGCGCCGCCGCTGTCCGGGACGCTCGCTTCGCTCGCGTCCCGCTTTTGTTGGCGGCTCGGCCCTTCGGACCTCGCCGCCGAACGTCCGCGGCCTCGGTCGGCTGCGCCTCCCTCGACCGCGCTCCCAATGACCGGGCTTTTCACCCCGAAGCCCGACCGTCGGAGTATGCAGGGTAATCTGCCGCCGGAAGCACAAGAGAAGATCGAGGAACTGCAGGACCTTCAGGAGCAGGCCCAGCAGCTCGCCGAGCAGAAGCAGTCCACGCAGTCGTCGCTGACCGAGGCGAAGGCCGCGCTGGAGGCGATGGAGGACATCGACGAGGACGCCACCATGTACCGCGAGGTCGGCGAGATCCTCGTCGAGACCGACTACGAGACCGCCTACGACGACCTCGACGAGAAGGTCGACACCCTGGAGCTGCGCGCCGAGCGCTTCGACTCCCAGGAGGAGAAGGTCCAGGAGCAGTTCGAGGAGCTCCAGCAGGAGCTCCAGCAGATGCTGCAGGGCGGCGCGGGCGGCGGCCCGGCGGGCATGGGCCCCGGCGGCGCCGGCGGCGCGTAAGCCGTGAGCGACGACGGCCCCGACCCGACCGACGAGGAGGTCGTCAGCGCCGCCAGCGAGGCCGCTGAAGGGGTCGTGCTCGACCGGTACAAGCAGTCGGAACTCCGCGACTTCGACGTGACCGTCACGTTCGAGGAGGGCGTCCTCGACGTCGACGTGTACGTCAACCCGCCGGCCGACGCCGACGCGGACGCCGACGCCGTGGCCGAGGAGGCCGCCCGCGCGGCCCGCGACGCCGTCGACGACCTGTTCGGCGAGGGGTGAGCCCGGACCCGCCCGTCCCCGCCGTCCCGGACGGGGCCCCGGGAACCGCTCCCGATATCCTCTCGAACACCTGATAACAACGCTCTTGTCCGTCGGCGTGGTATGTCATATCATGGCATCCAGGCGCAGGGGCGGCACGACCCCGCTCGAACTGTATCGGGAGCGGCTGCGCGAGTCGCCGCGGTGCGGTGAGTGCGGCTACACGGACGAGGGCGGGGAGTGGCAGACGGCCTACCGGGAGCGTCGGCTGGTCTACCGGCACGTCTGCCCGCGCTGCGGCGCCATCGAGCGGCGCGTCTTCCGGCTCAACGGCGAGAACTGACCCGCGGGTCACCGACGAGGGAGCCGCGTCGTCGCCGGGACAGTAACGCTTAGGCTCGCTCGGCCGCCTTCTCCGGCGTGACTTCGGCCGGAGGCCCTCCCTCGCGCGGCGCCGTGCTGATAACCGTCGACTCCCTCCGAGCCGACGCGCTCGGTCCCCACACGCCGACGCTTCGCGGGCTGGCGCGTCGCGGTACCGCCTTCGAGACGGCGATCGCCGGCGGCAACTGGACCCCCTTCTCGTTCCCGGACCTGCTTGGCGCGCGGCCGGTGTTCGCCGACGCGTCGACGCCGGGCCCCGCGACCGACCCGACGCTCGCGGAGGCGCTGTCGGCCGCGGGCGTGCGCACCGCCGGCGTCAACGCGGGCAACGGCTTCCTGACGCCCCACTACGGCTACGACCGCGGCTTCGACGAGTTCGAGTCGTTCCTCGACGGCGCGCGCACGCCGGTCGGGCGCTTCCTCACGACCCACCCGACGGTCAACGGCTGGGTGCAGTACCTCGGCTGGCCGCTCGGCAGCGCCGCCGCGAGGCTCCGCGGCCGCGAGCGGCGCCACGCCGTCGACACCTCCCACCTCCACGCGCTCGAACGCGAGGCGCTCGGCAGCGTCGAGTCGTTCGCCGCGGACGACGACGACCGGCCGTTCTTCCTGTGGATCCACTACATGGACGCCCACACACCGTACGTCCCCGCGCCGCGGCACGTCCGGGCGGTCACCGACGGGGAGGTGGGGTCGCTCCAGGCCCTGCTCGGCCACCTCCGCGCCGGACTCGGCAGGGTGGTCGACGAGGACACCCTCCGGACGCTGCGCGCGCTCTACGACGCGGCCGTCCGACAGATCGACGAGTCCGTGGGCCGGGTGCTGGAGGAGCTGGAGTCGGCCGGCCTGCGCGAGGAGACGACGGTGATCCTCGCGGGCGACCACGGCGAGGAGTTCCTCGAACACGGCCACCTCGCGCACTACCCGAAACTGTACGACGAACTCGTGCGGGTCCCGTTCGTCGTCGACCACCCCGGCGCCCCCGCCCGCCGCGAGGGGGCCGCCGTCCCCCTGCGCGACGTGCCGCCGACGGTCTGTGACGCCCTCGGCGTCGAGCCGCCGTCTGCGTTCGCCGGCGAGAGCCTCCTCCCGACGGTCGTCGACGCCGAGCCCCCCGAGCGCGCGCCGGTCACCTCCCTGGCGGTCCGTGGCGAGTCCGTGACGAGCCAGCCCATCCCCCGCCGCCTCGGCGACGGGACGCCGCTCGTGGCCGCGCGCACGCGCCGGTGGAGCTACCTCCGCGGCCCGGACGGCGACGTCCGCGTCTTCGACCGGGAGGCGGATCCCGGCGAGACCGACCCGCTCGACCCCGCAGCGGTGCCCGAGGGGACGCGCGCGGACCTCCGGGCGGCGGCCGACGACCGCCTCGCCCTGCTCGCGGGCGGGGCCGCCGCCGCCGACGGGTCGCGGGGCGGCGCCGGCGAGGCGCCCGACGCCATCGAGCGGCGCCTCGAGGCGCTCGGCTACCGCTGACGACGCCCGGCCGTCGCTGCCCCGCGGCCCGCGGGCCCGCGGGACAATATTCACGCGCTCGCCTGCGAAGATATTTGTACGGGGCCGCCACACCCCCCGTATGGTCGAGGCGTTCGCGGTGGCCAGCGGGAAGGGTGGCACCGGCAAGACCACCACCACGCTCGCGCTCGGGATGGCGCTCGCCGAGCGGTACGACGTGACCGTCGTCGACGCCGACACGGGCATGGCGAACCTCCTGTTCCACGCCGGCCTCGCGGACGCCCCCGTCACCCTGCAGGACCTGCTCGTCCCCGACGGGCGCGACCCGGACGGGTCCGCCGTCGACGTGGCCGACGCCTGCTACGACCGCCACGGCATGCGGGTGGTCCCCTGCGGCACCAGCCTCGCGGCGTTCGAGCGCTCGGACCCCGCCCGCCTGCGCGAGGTGGTCGCCGAACTCGCCGCCGACGCGGACGTGCTCCTGCTCGACTCGCCGGCGACGCTCGCCTCGAAGTCGGCGGTCCTCCCGGTCGTGCTCGCCGACCGCGTCGTCGTCGTCACCCAGCCGACCATCCCCGCGCTCTCGGACGCGCTGAAGGTGCAGGAGTACGCCGCCTCCTACGGCACCGGCGTCGCGGGCGTGCTCTTCAACAAGGTCCGCGGCGACCTCGGCTCGGTCGGCGGCCAGGCCGAGCGCTACTTCGGCGGGCCGACGCTCGGGGCCGTCCCCGACAGCGACGCCGCCCGGTCCGCCCGCGACGCCGGCGAGCCCCTGCTCGCGCACGCGCCCGACAGCGACGCCGCGCGGGCGTTCCGCGGGGCGGCCGCCGGCGTCGACCCCGAGCCGAAGGCGGCCGGCGACGTGGCCGACCGCTTCCGCAGCGCGGTCGTCCCCGAGCGGCCATGACCGAGGGGCCGGCCGCGCCCGCGTCGCTGGCGGCGGGCGCCCCCGACCGCGGCGACCTGGTCCGCGCCCGCGTCGCGACCGGGTTCGCGGAGCCGCTGTCGGCGGCGTTAGACCGAGAGCTCACCGGCTACCTCCGCATCGAGTCCGGCGCGGCCATCCTCGAGGACGGCCGCGACGGCGACCGCGCGGTCATCACGCTGGAGACGGGCGTGCCCGTCCTCGCGCACCACGCCGGCCGCGACGCCGACGGCCCGGCCGCGCTGGCCGCGCTCGCGGGCGCGCCGCCGGTTCGCGTCGAGAGCTACCGCCTCCCCGCCGATTCGCTCGCGACGCTCCACGACCGCGGCGACGCGGCCGACCCGCTCGCGGTCGCGCCGGACGCGCCGGCGAGGGACCTCGCGGACGACGACGCGCTCGCCGCGCGGACGCGGGCGGCCGCCCCAGAGGGGCGCCGGGGCGACGGCGGCGACCACGACGCGCTGGCGGCGTTTCTCGCGGACGAGGAGCGCGTCGAGGCGGTGAAGGCCGAGGCGCGCGCCGAGGCGGAGGCCCGCGCGGCCGAGTGGGGACTGACCGACCAACTCGACGGGGGCTGAGCCACAGGCTACACGTCGGTCGGCGGCGAAACCGACGGTATGGACCTGCGGACGGCCGAGCGGTCACGCCGGCTGTGGCTCGGGGCCGTCGTCGTCGCCGTCGGGGTGGTGGGCGTGTTCGTCTACTCGTTCGTGGGGACGCTCGTCTTCGGGCTGTTCGTCTACTACGGCGCCCGCCCGATCCGACGGACGGTCGAGCGGCGGGTGGGGAACCGCTCGGCTGCGGCGACCCTGACGATGCTGGCGATCGTCCTCCCGGCGCTGGCGCTCGTCGGATACGCGGGGGTCGTCGCCTTCCGCGAGTTCGCGGCCGTCGTCGGGCCGGACGCGGTGCAGGCGGTCCTCGCCCGGCTTCCGGGGGACCCCCGCTCGGTCTCGGCGGTGCTGCGCGACCCCCGGGCGTTCCTGCGACGGCTCGACCGGCTCGGGGCGCTGCGCGAGCGGCTGCTCGCCGCCCTCGGCACCGCCGGCGCCGCCGCGGGGGCGGTGCTGCACCTCTCTCTGTCGCTGTCGCTCGCGTTCTTCCTCCTGCGCGACGACGAGCGGGTCGCCGCGTGGGTCCGGGAGAACGTCGCCGGCGAGGGGACCTCGGCGCACTCGCTGGCCCGGGCGGTCGACGCGGACCTCGAACGGGTGTACGTCGGCAACGTCGCCACCGTGTTCGCCGTGGCCGTCGCGGCGTCGGTCGTCTACAACGGGTACAACGTGCTCGTCGCGTCCGCGGTCGCGCTGCCGGTGCCGACGCTGCTCGCGCTGCTCACGGGGCTGGCGACGTTCGTCCCGATCGTCGTCGGGAAACTGGTGTACGTCCCGGCGGGCGCCTACCTGCTCCGGGAGGCTGCCGTCTCCGACGCCGGCTTCGCCGCGCCGCTGGCGTTCCTCGCGGTCTCGTTCCTCCTGCTCGACGTGCTCCCGCAGACGGTGGTGCGACCGCTGCTGTCCGGGCGGACGCTTCACGGCGGGCTGATCCTCTTCGCGTACGTCCTCGGGGCGGGGCTGTTCGGCTGGTACGGCCTGTTCCTGGGGCCCTTGCTCGCGGTCGTCGTCGTCCAGGTGGCCGCGCACGCGTTCCCCCACGTCGTCACGGGGGAACCGGTCGACGCGGGGGGGACCGACATCGGCGCCGACCCGTCGACCGGGGGCGGCGAGCGGGCCGCCGGAGACGGCTCGGGAGCGGCCGACGCGGAGACGCCGGACCGGTCATCGGAGCGCTGACCGGGCGATCGCCGGCGACGCCGGGGCCGTGCCGGGGCCCACGACCGGGACAGCTACGGTCGGGCGGCCCCTCGCCCCGCCGTGACCCTCCTCAGACTGCTGGCCGCCCGCGACGCGGCGGACTTCGCCGAGTGGTTCCGCGCGGGCGCCGAGTACACGCACCGCGTCGCCGAGGGGATGGGGTTCGACCGGGCGGGCGTCGACGGCGACGGCCGGGACCCGCTGGCGACCCCCGGACCGACGGTCGAGGCGCTGCGCGCGGGCCGGACGGACCTGCCCCCGGGGACGGCGCGGACGGTCGCGGCGACGTTCCTCGGGGACGCCGAGTTCGGACGCCCGTTCCTCGCGTACACGCCGCGGTGGTACCGCCTCGCGCTCGCCGGCCCCGTCGCGCTGGCGCGCCGGCGGCTCCGCCGGGTCGCCGCCCCGTTCGCCGAGCGGGCCGCCGCCGGAGCGGACGGCCCGGGCGACCCGGACCGTTCCGCCGGCGGGCGCCCGACGGGCCCCGCGTACTCGCTCCCCGGGGACCTTCCGGTCGGCGCCGCGGCGGTGCGGTCGGTGCGCGATGCGGGCGGGGTCGAGGCGTTCGAGGCGTCGTTCCTGCTGGCGGACGCGGTGCTCCACACGGAGTGGTTCGCTGACGTGGTCCGCGCCGCCGGCGTCGCGGTGCCGCCGGACCTGGTCGAGCGGACCGTGCGGGAGTCGGCGGCGTACTACGCCGGCCGGCGGGACGCGCTGTCGCCCCGGGTCCGCCGGTTCCAGCGGTACCTGTTCGCGGACGACGCGTGGGTCCGCGACGTGGACGCGAGCTACCGGCTGAACTCGACGCTGTTCGGCGTGTGGGAGCGGATCCTGCGGACGGAGCGGCGACGGCTCGAACGGGCCGGACGGGGGTAACGCCCGACGGAGACGGCCGGGAAACGGGATCGAGGCGGGAACGGGATACTGACCGGCGACGAGGACCGGAGCGAGAACGGCCACGGCCGCGGGGAACTGCGGCGCGTGGCGGGCCGAAACCGACAGACTCGCGGGGGGCGTGCGGAGGGCCGGAGGGTCAGCGGCTCCCGGCGTCGGCGGCGTGGCCGCGGCCGAGCACGAGCGCGGCCGCGTGGACGACCAGCACCCCGACGAACGCGAGGGGGTGCTCGGCCGCGGCGCCGGTCGCCAGCGTCGGGAGGTACGCCAGCGGGAGGAGGGCGGCGAGCCAGAAGGCGGCCGCCTCGGCGGCGCGGGCGGTACGGTCGAGCGTCTCGGCCGTGTAGGCGGCCGTTCGGTGGGCGGCCCGCGCGAGCGGGGCCGCGGACTCGGCGTCGTCGGTCCCGAG
Organism: Halobaculum sp. EA56; assembly: GCF_051195075.1. Taxonomy (NCBI): domain Archaea; kingdom Methanobacteriati; phylum Methanobacteriota; class Halobacteria; order Halobacteriales; family Haloferacaceae; genus Halobaculum; species Halobaculum sp. EA56. Next base: position 200,877 of record NZ_JBNTJX010000006.1, on the reverse strand, counting down.
GGAGGGCACGGAGGGCGTTCGGTCGGTCGTGGACATGGGTCGGGCGTACCCGATACGTGTGACCGGGGCCACCTATATCGGGCAGACCGTTGGCGGCGCTTCGCTCCCTTCACGGGGAGTTCACGACCGTTCGCGCCCGCCTCCGGATCCGTTTCGGACCGTTTACGACGGTTCGAGCGGGCGGTAGAGAGTTTATCGAGTAGTTTGAGAATGTTTCGTGTGTTCTCCGGACGGCCGTCACGGTCGTCCGTCCGGCAACCGACAGCGTGGGCGACGCCGGTCGCGGCCGGCCGCGACCGGCGCGGATCCGCTCGCGTCCGTCGCGCCGTCGGGGGCTGCGCGCGCCCGGCTGCGGCGACCCCGAACCGTACGGCTCGTGTGGTCGAGCCGCACGCTTTCCGGCGACGACCGCCGCGAGCGGTGGCCTTTGGACGCCCCGTATGTTTCGATTCGTATGAACTATCCCTCCGCGCTCCGGGCCCGCGTCGACCGCGGGACGGCGCTCGTCGGACTCGCCGCGGTGACGCGGGTCGCCGCGGGGGCGCTGCTCGGTACGTCGCTGGCGGTCCACGTCGGCAGGTCCGGGTCGGCCCTCGAGGTGTCGCTGCTCGCCACCGCATTCTCGCTCGGCATCATCCTGTTCGCCCCGGTTTGGGGCGCGCTCGCGGACGTGACGGGACGGCGGCGGCTCGTCCTCGTCGGGACCGGCGTCGGCGCGACGCTGGCGCTCGCGCCGCTGTTCGCGGCGGAGGCCGTCGCGGACGCGGCCTCGGCGCTCCTGCCCGTGGCCGTGGACCCGGTGTGGGTGCAGGTGCTCGTGCGGGGGCTGTACGCCGTCTTCATCGCCGGCTTCGGCCCGCTGATGCTGACGGTCGCCTCCGAACGCGGCGGCCCCGGCGGCCGCGGCCGGGCCGTCGGCTCGTACAACGCCTTCACCGCCGCCGGGGCCGGAGCGGGACAGTTCGTCGCCGGGCTCCTCCTGGGCGCGCTCGTCCCCGACGGCGTGTACGTCGTCGTCGCGGGCGTCTCGCTGGTCGCGACGGTCGCGGTCGCGCTCGTCGACACCGGCGACTCGGCTCCGGACCCCGACGCCGGATCGCTCCCGAGCGAGGTGAAGTCGCGGCTGTTCCCCGCGGCGGGCGAGCGCGACCACCTCCGCACGAACGGGCTCGGGTGGCTCTATCTGGGCCTGTCTGCCCGGCAGGCGACCGTCTCGGGCGTCGGCGCGCTGATGCCGGTCTACATCGTGACGACGCTGGCGCTGCCGGAGTCGTGGATGGGCGCGGTGCTCGCGTTCAACCCCGTCTCCCAGACGGCGCTGATGTACTACCTCGGGGGCGTCGTGGACGACCGCGGGCGCAAGCCGATGATCACGCTGGGCATGGCCGGGTCGGCCGCCTTCGGCCTCGTCGCGGCGGCGGCGGTGCTGGTGCCGGGCGGCGTCGCCGCGGCGGCCGTGGTCGCCCTCGGCTACGTGACGCTCGCGGTCGCGTTCTCGGCGATGTGGACCGGCTCGGTCGCGTTCGTCGGCGACGTTGCCCCCGAGAACCGCGAGTCGGAGCTGATGGGGCTGGCCTCGACGGCCCGCTCCGTCGGCGGCGTCGTCGGCCCGCTCGGCGTCGGCGCCGTCGCGACCGTCGCGGGGTACCCGGCCGCGTTCGCCGCCGCCTCCGTGCTCGCGCTCGGGGCCGCCGGCGTGGTCTCGGTGCGGGTGGACGAGAGCCGGCCGGCGGTCGTCGAGTCGGCTGGGGGCGTGGGCGTGCCCGCGGACGATTGACGCGAGGCACGAGGGAGCGAGCGACGCGAGCGACCGAGTGCCTCGGCCGACGGCGGAGCGGTCCTGTGCCGCTCCGCCCACGATACGCGAAGGGGTGAGGGAGCGAGCGACGCGAGCGACCGAGTGCCTCGGCCGACGGCGGAGCGGTCCCGTGCCGCTGCGCCCACGACACGCGAAGGAGTGAGGGAGCGAGCGACGCGAGCGACCGAGCGATCCCGCACGCCGACCGTGCGAGGCGGGGCCGTCCGCTGAGAGCGTGACGCCGCGACGGTAGCGGTAGCGCCCCGACCGCCCCGGATCACTCCCCGGTTAGCAGGGGGTCAGGCGGCGCCCGCGGGTGGGTCACGGTCACGACGGATCCCCGCGGCTCGCGGTCGGCGACGGCGATCCGGCCGCCGGAGGCGGTGACGACCCAGTTCACCAGCCACAGCCCCAGGCCGCTCGCGTCCTCCAGGGCCGCCTCGTCGCCGCGCTCGAACACCGCGCGGTCGGCCGCCGGGATGCCCGGACCGTCGTCGGCGACGACGAACTCCACGGCGTCGTCCGTGACCGACACCGACACCTCGACCCGGGGCCGCTCGCGGTCGCTGTGCTCGACGGCGTTCTCGATGAGGTTGTCTATCACCGACGGGAACACCGCCATCGCCTCGACGAACGCCGGCCCGTCCGGCGGGTCGTAGGAGACCTCGACGCCCCCCTCTCCGTGTTCGCGACGGACCTGCTCGCAGCGGTCCGCCGCGGCGGCGCCCACGTCGACGCGCGTGAACGACACGTCGCCGGTCGCGATGTCGTCGACGGTCCGCGCGCGGTCCGACAGCGTGACGAGGTCGGCGGTGCGGCGCTCGGCCACGTCGAGGTAGCGCTCGGCGTCGGCCAGACCGGCCTCGCTGACCGCCGTCCGGAGGAGGTCGAGGTACCCCTCGATCACGTTCACGTCGTTGCGGAGGTCGTGGCGGAGGATCCGGTTGAGTACCGTCAGCCTGCGCTCGGCGCGCAGGCGGTCGGTCACGTCCCGGAAGACGAGCACCGCGCCGCCGTCCGTGTCGGCCAGGGGCGTCACCGACACGTCGTAGGCGCGTTCCTCGCGCCGCCCGCGCGTCGCGTCGCCGTCGGCCCGCCCGCCGGTCGACCCGGTCGAGTCGGTCCGACCGGACGTACCGGTCGACCCGGACGCGTCGGGCGGACCCCCGGCCGCGGCTTCGGCCGTCTCGATCGACCCCCCGTCCGGGGACAGCGTCCGGACGCTGGTCTGGACGCGCGTGGCGTCGCCCTCGCGCAGCGCCGTCACGAGCGCCGGGTGGTCGGCGAACGCCTCGTCGACGTGGACGCCGGTGTCCGCCCGGCCGCCGAGGAGGCGCTCGCCCGCACGGTTGGCGGCCCGGACGTACCCCGACCCGTCGACCACGACGACCGGGTCGGACAGCCCGGCGACGACGAGGTCGCGGGCGACGGCCGCGGGGTCGAGCAGCCCGTACCGGCCGACCGCGACCCCGGTGAGCATCGTCGTCACCGCGAACATGGCGGGCGTGTAGTCCACCGCCGGATCCGTCGCGGACGGGGTCGCCGAGAGGAGGCCGACGGTGCCGACGACCAGCGGGAGCGCCCCGGCGGCGAGGACGAGTCCGCGGCGCATCCGCGCGTCGCCGCGGGCGTCCCGCGTGCCGCACCACAGCCGCCAGGCGACGAACCCGTTGACGGCGTACGAGTAGAGGACGAACGCGCCGAACGCGGGGCCGGGCGTCACGACCAGCGGCCGCCAGACGGCGGGGTCGGCGAGCCCGACCTGGGCGTACATCAGCCCGTGCACGGGGTTCGTCCACGCGATCAGCGCCGCCGTGACGGGCACGCCGACCAACACCGCGGTCCGCCGCGGCGTCAGCAGGTCGTCGTCGCCGGCGACGGTCAGCCCGAACACCGGCCACGCCGCCCCGACTGCGGCGATCCCGAGCCAGAGGGGGCCGTCGAAGGCGGTTTTCGCCGTCAGCGACCCGGCGGCGAACTGGAGGGCGTACCCCCACGTCCACGCCGCCGCGCCCAGCGAGAGGACGACGAACGCCGCCGGCTCCGGGCTCAACAGGTCGAGGCGTCTGGTGTAGAGCACCCACCCCAACACGACGAGGGATCCGACCCCGCCGGCGACGAGGAGCCAGACGACGGTCGATGGCGGGAGCACACCGGATGCGGTCCTGCTATCCACATATACGTATGGGCTCCGTTCACGGATCGTCGCCCGAATCGATCGGCCGTCTCTCCCCGGGATCCGACCGGCGACTGTCGCCCCCCTCATCGTCGCGGGACGGACCGTCGCGCGCCGGGTCGTCGCGGGCGGTCCCGTCGCGCCCCGCCCCGCACCGGACCGGCTCGCCGACGCCGAAACCGCTTTCGGCGGGCCGGGCCAGTCCCCGTCCATGCGCGACATCGACGGCGACGCGGTGGCGATCACGGGCGCGAGTTCGGGCATCGGCGCGGCGACCGCGCGGACGCTCGCCGAGGCGGGCGTGGACCTGGCACTCGGGGCCCGTCGCGAGGAGCGCCTCCGGGACCTGGCGGCCGACCTCCGTGAGACGCACGGGGTCGCCGTCGAGGCGGTCCCGGTCGACGTGACCGAGCCCGAGCGGGTCGACGCGTTCGTCGAGACGGCGGTCGACGCGCTCGGCGGGCTCGACGGCCTCGTCGCGAACGCGGGGATCGGGCTCTCGGGCGACGTGGAGACGATGCCCGAGGAGGACTACCGCGCGATGATGGACGTGAACGTCGACGGCGCCTTCTACGCCGCGCGGGCGGCGCTCCCGCACCTCCGCGAGTCGGCCGGCACCCTCGTGTTCGTCGCCAGCTTCGCGGGCGAGTACCCCCGGCCGGGGAACCCGGTGTACGCCGCGACGAAGTGGTGGGTCCGGGGCTTCGCGCACAGCCTGGAGGGCGACGTGGGGCCGGACGGCGTCGCCGTCAGCGTCGTCAACCCCACCGAGGTCCGCACCGAGTTCGCCGGCGAGCAGGGCGAGTCGTTCGAGGAGCGGTTCGACCCCGACGAGGTGACCGACCCGGGGGCCATCGCCGACGGGATCCGGTTCTGTCTCTCCCAGGAGGGCACCGATACCGTCAGCGAACTCGACCTGTACCGGCGCGACAAGTTCGAGGGCTGGTAGCCCGGCCGCCCGGAGGGCGGAGACCCACGGCTCCTCGGGAGATCGGTTCGACACGGCGGGACGAACAACCGTTAACTGATTCCGTGCCCATCGTTAGCACGGGTGATACCCGATGTGCCACTTCGGAAGCCACAGGCCCGAGGGCGAGTACGAGTTCCTGGAGGAGCCCGAGGAGTCCGACGAGCCGGCGGAGACGGACGGCGAGTTCGAGGACGAGTACGAGGAGGCCGAGGACGTCCGCATCGTCGCCGACGGCGGGGACGAGTAGCTCCCTCGTCGGGGGCGGCGGTGCCCGTCGCCGACGACCGGACGCGGCGGAGGTTTCCCGCCGACGGAAACCGGTTGCTCGCGGCGCTCGCCCACCCGCGATCGATTCTTTCCTCCGTTCCGTGAGGTGTGGATCATGGGCACGACCGACGACGCCTACCGGCTGGTCGAGTGTACCGACTGCGGCGCCCTCGCCGTCGGCGGGGACGAGGTCGTGTGTTGCGGGTCCGCGATGACTCCCGCCGGCCGGTCCGTCGACGACGAGACCGACGAGCCGCAGTCGGCGGGCGATCCCGACCGCGCGGACGAGGTCGGGGGGCCGCCCGAGCCGGACCTGGACGACCTGCTCCGGGTCGTCTTCGGGATGTCGCCGGCGGAGCTGGACGTCTGCCTGTGCGTCATGGAACACGGGACGCTCACCGTCGCGGAGCTGACCGAGCGCGTCGGCTACGACCGCAGCGTCGTCGCCCGCCACCTCAACCACCTCGCGGAGCTGGGCGTCGTCGAGAAGCGCCGGCAGCTCCTCGACCGCGGCGGCGACGTGTACGTGTACACGCCCGAGTCCCCCGAGACCGTCCGTCGGCGGTTCCGCGAGACGTTCCTCCGGTGGGCCGCCGCCGGCGTCGACCGCATCGACGACCTGAGCCGCGAGAAGGTCGAGGGGATCGCCGAGGCGGAGTCGGCGACCGAGTGGACCGTGTTCAGGGAGCCGTGACCGCCGGGAGCGCGTCGGGACGACCCGGATCGGAGGGGGCTTCCCCCGTTCCCCCGGGACTCGATCAGAGCTTGTCGTCGATCGCGACGTAGACGCCGCCGAGGACGAGACCGTAGACGACGTGCCACAGCAGCGACGGCGGCGCGAAGTTGGGCAGCGGCGGGCTCGCCGGCGACCCGACGGCGCTCAGCCACACCGGCATCACCAGCGCCGCGAGGACCGCCCAGGTGGCGACCCCCCAGCCGACGCCGACGCCGACGACCGTCGCGTCGGAGTCGAGGTCGAGCGCGCCGACGATCCCGGCGAAGACGACCCCGAGCACCGCGCCGTGGGAGACGTGGACGACCATCCCGATGGCCGGGTTCGCCGGCGGCGCGAGCGTGTACAGCGAGGGGATCGCGACGGCGATCGTCGCGGCGTTCATCGCGATCACCAGCGCCCCCATCGCGATCCCGCCCGCGATCCCGGCGAGCGTCCCTGCGCGCCAGTTGCCCGGCGGCGATTCGGCTTCGTGCGACGTGTCCGTTCGTGTCGACATGCGTGTCTTCGGTCCGATACGACCCCATAAACCGACGCGTCGGACACCGCACTGTTCGACACGACGGCGACGGAATTAAGTAGGCGTCGTCGGAGCGCCGGAACCCGTGCTCCCCGGCGGGAGTCGTCCGGCCCGCCGTCGGAGCGGTTCCCGGGGCGAGCCCTGCTGAAGTGCCGAACGCGATCCGGGTCGCCGCTGCTCCTTGGGCGTCGCAGTCGATACAAAAAATCGGGAGCGTCTCCGTCGAGCGGTCGCCGGAACGTGCCGCCGTTACGTGTCCCGAGCGGCCGCGTCGACCTCAGAACGTGATGATCTCGTAGTCGTCGTCGACGAGGCTCCGGATGCTCGGGTGCCCGTCGTGGTCGTCCAGGGTGACGAGGCCGGCGTCCGCCACCGCGTCCTCGACGCCGAAGGCGCCCGAACAGTAGTCACAGACGGCGGTGTCGTCGCGGACCGTCTGATACAGTTCGTGGTAGTCGCTGTCCTCGTCCTCGAGTTCGGGGATCCACTGCGTCCCCGCGCCGTCGAAGATGAGTTCGAGTTCGTCCTCGTCGTTCTCGGCGAACTCCTTGGCCGCCTCCAGCCCGTTCGCGAGGCGACCGAGGTTCTCGTGACCCTCCGTTCCCGCCAGGATGATGACCGCTGCTTTCGTCATTGCGATTCGGCATACGGCACTGGGATCCTTAACGGATGCGTGGGTATGCGGAGCCGATACGCTCGTGCCGTGAGCTTATATACTACCCCGTCCGACCGGGTCGCAGCGGCCCCGAGCGGCCGGCTCGGAGTCGTCCACCGTCCCGCTCTACTTAGTGGGAGTGGCCGCCACCGCCCCCGCCGCGACTGAACTGCCCGGAGAAGCCGCGCTGGACGACCTCCGAGAGCGCGGGGTGGATGTGCACCGACTCGCGGATGTCGCGGACCGTCCCGGACCCGGCCTTCATGGCGACGACGACCTCCTGGATCAGGTTCGACGCCTCCGGCCCGACGATGTGACAGCCCAGGATCTCCCCCTCCAGGTCGATGATCGCCTTCAGGAAGCCGTCCGCCTTCATCGCGCTCCCCCGCGCCGTCTGGTCGTACCGGTACGTCCGGGTGGCGTACTCGCGTCCCTCCGCGCGCAGGTCCGCCTCGGTCGCGCCGACGCCGGCGACCTCCGGGGAGGCGAACACCGCGAACGGCATCGCGGTGTAGTCCACGGGCTCGGGCTCGTCGCCGAGGAGGTTCCGGACGACCGCCCCCGCCTCGTGGTTGGCGCTGTGCTTCAGCAGGTACTCGCCGACGATGTCGCCCAGCGCCCACACGCCCTCGGCGTCCGTCCGGAGGTACTCGTCGGTCTCGACGAAGCCCGCCTCGTCGGTCTCGACGCCCGTCGCCTCCAGGTTCAGCGTGTCCGTGTTCGGGCGCCGACCCGCCGCGACGAGCAGCTCGTCCCCCGTGACCGACACCGCCTCCGCGTCGTCGACGACGCCGCCGTCCTCGCCGTACTCGTACGGCCGCGCCTCGACGGTCACCTCGCCCCCGGACTCCGAGACCGCCGTCGCGGCGTGGCCGGTGTGGACCGTGAACCGCTCGGCGTAGCGCTCGGTGAACGCCGCCGCCACCTCGTCGTCGGCCTCCGGGAGGAGGGTCGGCCGCCGGCCGACGATCGTCACGTCGCTGCCGAACGTCCCGAAGAAGTGGCCGAGTTCGGCGGCGATGTAGCCGCCGCCGACGATCACGAGGTGTTCGGGCGGCTCCTCCAGCTGCAACGCCTCGGTGCTGGTCAGGTAGTCCACGTCCTCGATGCCGTCGATCGGAGGGATCGACGGGCGCGTGCCCGCCGCGATGAGGACCGTCTCCGCGCGCACCCGCGTCCCGTCGTCCTCGCCGCCGGAGATCTCGACCGTCCGGTCGTCGACGAACCGCCCCTCGCCCTCGTAGAGGTCGTGTTGCGAGGAGGAGCGAAGACCCTCCCGGATGGACTCGGCGTCGCCCCGTACCTCCTCGTTGACCTTCCGGACGATCCCGGCGAAGTCGACGCCGGTCACCTCCGCGTCGATGTCGAACTCGCCGGCGCGCTCGACGGTCTCCAGCACGTCCGCGTGGTACAGCAGGTGCTTCGAGGGGATGCACCCGCGGTTGAGACAGGTGCCCCCGAGCGGTCCCTTCTCGACGACGGCGACGGACTTCCCCCGGTTCGCGACGGCGTTCGCCACGTCCAGGCCCGAGCCCGAGCCGATGACCAGGAAGTCGACTTCCTCCATGCGTTCCCCGTCGGCGGGCGGGCGGTAATAACCACCCGCCGCTGTGCCCGGCGTTTACCAACCCGCCGCGCGATACCGTCGCACACACATGGGACGGGACTCCTTCCGGACGGTCGACGGCCGCGTCGCGACGGCGGTGACGGCCGACGAGATGCGCGAGGTCGACCGCGTCGCCGTCGAGGAGGTCGGCCTGGCGGTGCTCCAGATGATGGAACACGCCGGCCGGGCGTTCGCGTGGCACGTCCGCGACGCCCGCGGGAGCCGGCGCGCCGACGGGGCCGACGATGAGGTGGTCGTCCTCGCGGGCGACGGCGGCAACGGCGGCGGTGGACTCGTGTGCGCCCGCCGGCTCGCGAACCGGGGCGTCCCGGTCCGGGTCGTGCTAGACCGGCCGACCGCGGACCTGACCGGCGTGGCCGAGCACCAGCACCGCATCCTCGACGCGATGGGCGTCCCCGTCGCCGCCGGCGTCGACGCGCTCCCGGCGGCCGACGACGCGGTCGTCGTCGCGGACGCGCTCGTCGGGTACGGCCTCTCGGGCGCGCTCCGGTCGCCGGCGCGCGAGTACGTCGAGCGCGCGAACGCGTCGCCCGGGCCGGTCGTCTCCCTCGACGTGCCCTCGGGGCTGGACGCGACGACCGGCGAGGCGGCCGGCCCCGCGGTCGTCCCCGACCGGACCGTCACGCTCGCGCTCCCCAAGACCGGCCTCGACGCGGTCGGGGGCCGGCTGTTCCTCGCGGACCTCACGATCCCGGCGACGGTGTACGATCGGCTCGGTATCGACTACCGGTACCCCTTCGGCGACGACGACTGGGTCGAACTGGTTCGGTGAGCGCTGCGGGCCGACGGTCGTTCGACCCCACCGCCGCCGTCCCCGTCGAACCGCCGTGACCGTCGGAGGGGCGAGTCCGCCCCTCCGCGGCCTACGCCGTCACCCGGACGACCTCCTGTTCGAACCCTCTCTCGTCGCCGTGCCAGCGCCACGAGCCCAGGTAGGGGTGGCCGTCCAGCGCGCAGATCGCGTACGAGTACCCGGGCCACGCCGCGCTGGCGACGTCCGTCCCGCTCGGCTCCGGGGGGCCGGCCGGGTGGGTGTGGTAGAACCCGACGACGTCCAGTCCGGCGTCCTCGACCGCCTCGAACGTCGCGAGCTGCTCCTCCGGGTCGATGCGGTACCGGGTCTCGGGGTCGTCGGCCGCGTTCGCCGTGTGGTGAACCGCGACCGCGACGCTGTGTTCCTCGTCGTACTCGCCCGCGAGGACGCCGCAGACCTCCTCGGGGGCCCCGTCGCGGCCGGCGGCGACGACGTCGTCGTAGACCTCGCGCGTGAGTTCGAGCACGATTTACCGTTGGCCGGGCGGGCGCAAAACCGCACCGCCCGTCCCGGGTCGGTCCCGACGGTCACAGCTCGTGCCCGCAGGCGGAGTTGCCGATGCAGTAGGTCGTCTCCGTTCCGATATCCGAGCGGTCCACCGCGGCGAGGACGCGCGACTGCCCGCCGGAACAGCCCGGCGTCGCGGCCGCGCGCCCGGCGAGCAGCCGTGGGTGGGACGGTCCCTCCGCCCGGTCGAGTCCCCGGCGTTCGGGCGGAGGATCGGGTCGGAGCCGTCGGTCATCGGGTCCGCCGTCGCCCTGAGATCGGTACTGACTGACGCGTTCGGACGTGCGCGCCGCTCGACTCCGTTGGTGTCGCCCCGGCCCGTTCCCGGGGGCCGTATTAACGTTCCTCCACTGTGTGTCTCCGATCCACAAGCCCCGCGCCGTTACATACGAATCCGGTCTTGGTCCGGACGGAACCATGGCATCCATTACGGCAGGACTGGTCGGCGGACTCGTCGCGACGATCGTGATGACGGCGGTGATGATGGCGATGGGCGACGGCGGGCCGCCGCCGACGGCCCGGCTCGTCGCGACGTTCGCGGGCGGCGACCCCGAGGAGTACGCCATGCCGGGGATGGTGTTACACCTGCTGTACGGGATCGTCGCCGGCGCGGTGTTCGCGGTGGGCGTCCCTCTGGTCGGGCTGAGCCTCGGGTCGATCGCGGTCGCCGTCGTCCTGGGCGTCGTCTACGGGCTCGTGCTCATGGTCGTCGGGATGGTGGGCTGGATGCGGATGGTCATCGGCATGGAGCCCGACAAGGGCATGATGACGATGTTCGCCACGGTCCACGTCGTGTACGGGCTCGTCCTCGGCGCCTTCCTCGGCGCCGGGATCCTCGGCTGACGACGGGCCGTGCGCTCGACCGAGCCGTGCCGTCGGCGGAGGGGCCCGGGACCGGCCGACCCACGGTCGCCGCCCCGGAGCCGAACAGCCGCTCCGACCGACAGCTGTAGACCGCCGTCCGCTCCGATCTCATGACGACAGACTCCCTCGACTCCGACCGCGACTCCCGTTCCCCGCTCGAACCGCAGACGACCGTCCGCTCCGACCGCCCGACGCCGCGATGAGCGGCGGCCGTTCCGCCGCCGTCGGCGGGCTGACCGGGACGCTCGCGCTCGCGGCGCTCGCCGCCGCCGGCGACCCGTCCGCCGCGGTCGACGGCGGGGTCGCGCTCGCGCCGTTGCGGTCGCTGCCGGTGCCCTCGGGATTCCCCGTCCAGCGGTTCCTCGCGCACTGGTGGGTGTTCCCCGCGTCGGTCGCGTTCTCGTCGATCGCGCTCGCTTCCGGCGTCTCGGGCGCGCTGTTCTTCAGCCCGTTCTTCATGCTCGTCGTCGGCCTCCAGCCCTCGCAGGCGATCGGCGCCGGCCTCCTGACGGAGGTGTTCGGCATGGGCAACGGCCTGCTGAACTACGTCCGCCAGCGCGTCGTCGACTACGCGACCGCCAAGTGGCTGCTTGCGGGCGCCGTACCCGCAGTCGTCGCCGGCGCGCTCGCCGCCCACTACGTCCCGACGACGCTGTTGAAACTGGGGTTCGGCGTCGGCCTGCTGATCCTCGGCGGGTTCCTCGTGTACTACGACCCGCCCGAGGAGTGCGAGCCGGGCGAGCGCGAGGGAGCGTACCTGGAGCGGAAGAACGCGGGGCGCGGCCAGACCACGATCGAGACCGCCGACGGGGAGACGTACACCTACGACACCTGCTGGCGGCCGCCCGGCGTCGGACTGGCGACCGCCGGCGGCTTCATTACCGGGCTGATCAGCGCCGGCCTCCCCGAGGTGACGACCACGCAGCTGATCGTCCGGTGTCGGCTCCCGCCCCGCGTGGCGGTCGCCACGAGCGTGTTCGTGCTCGCGATCGCGGCGCTCGCGGGCGCGGCGGTCCACGCCCTCGCCGCCACGCCCGTCTGGTACGTCGTCGCGTGGTCGGTCCCGGGCGTCCTGATCGGCGGCACCCTCGGCACCCGCGTCGGCAAGTACGTCCCGAGCGAGGTCATGGAGCCGGTGCTCGGGGTGGTGTTCGCGACCGTGGGCGTGATCGTCCTCGCGAGCGAACTGCTCGCGTGAGCCGCCGTCGCGAACGGACGGGATCGGAGGCGGACCCGTCCGGCACCGACCGGCCGGCCCGCTCCGCGACGCGTCCGTGACCGCGAGTTGGCAACCGAGTTGCCAAACCGGGCCAGTGCTTTATCCGACGGGGACGTTTCGGCGGGTGCACGGGCCGATCGGCGTTGCTCCTGTGCGTTCCCCCGGCCGGGCACGCTTCCCCACACTTCGGTGCCCGGTCCTCCACTCGATCACCCGGAGAGATAGCCCCGTCGACAGAACCTCCGGGAGCACTCGTCCTCCCCGGAGAACGTCCCGTCGCAGCACGAGCGCCCGTGCAGGATCGGCCCCCGCCCGCGGGACAGAACGGGGAGCCGGTCGTGCTCTCGCGTCGCACTCCTTCGGAGCCCGCCCGTGCTCGTCCCCCGCACCGACTCCGCCGCCGCGTCGCTGGTGCGGCCGGGCCACACGTGCGGGAATGCTATACCTCCCGTCGACCGAACCCGGGATCATGGTACTCGCGCTCTCGCCGTCGCTCGTCGCGCTCCTCGTCGGGGTCATCCTCCTCGCGGGGACGGTGAACGGCGTCGCCGGGTTCGGCTTCGCGCTCGTCGGGACGATGGTGCTCGCGACGGCGATCGACCCCGCGACGGCGGTCGTGTTCATGATCCTCCCGATCCTCTCGGTGAACCTCTCGCTCGTGCGCGACCTCTCGGCGGCGGAACTGCGGAGCTGCGGCCGGCGGTTCGGCCCGCTCGTGGCCGCGGCACTCGTGGGCACGGTCGTCGGGATGGCCGTCCTCGACGGGCTCCCGGGCGGGCCGCTCCGCCTCGGGCTCGGCGTCGTGACGCTCGGGTTCGTCGCCAGCGCCCAAGAGGCCGTCGACGTCCCCGGGTTCGCGTCGGTCGGCGACCGGTTCTCCGCCGAGACCACGCCCGCGCTGGTCGCCGTCGGCGGCGTCTCCGGGCTGCTGTTCGGCGGCACCAACGTCGGGGTCCAGCTGATCGCGTACCTTCGGAGCCGCGACCTCGCCCACGGCACGTTCGTCGGCGTCGTCGCGATGGTGTTCCTCGGGCTCAACGGCGTCCGCGTGGGCGTGGCCGGCGCCCTCGGGTTGTACCCCGACCTCGCGCTCGTCGCGGCGTCGGCCGCGGCGGCCGTCCCCGCGGTCGTCGGCGTCGCGGTCGGGAAGCGGCTCCGCGGCGTGCTGCCCGAACGGTGGCGCCGGCGGGCCGTCCTCGGCCTGCTCGCGGTCGTCGGCGTGCGCCTCGTCTCGGCTGGGATCTGACTCCTCGCCCGCGTCGCCGGGCGGCCCGTCGCGGCCGGACGGCGGGAACGGAACGCCCCTACGACTGCCCTCACCCGGTGTAGAAGGCCTCGGGGCCGTGGATGTCCTGCCACGCGAACGCGAACAGCCGCCGGGTCGTCACCGGGTCGAGCCGCCGGCCGTCCGCGCTCTCGCCGGTCGCGGCAGACCAGGTCGTCCCGTCGCCGCGGATCTCGCCGTCGCGCCGCTCGAACTCGACGCCGGGGTCCTCGTAGGCGTAGAGCCGGTCGCCGTCGCCGAACACCACGACGGCGAGGTCGCCGACGCGGTCGGCGAGCACGCCGCCCTCGGCCTCGACGGCGGGCGCCGGATACCCGACCGCGTCCCCGCCGTGTTCCACGCCGAGGACGACCGTCTTCGGGTCGAGGTCCGCGCGGTCCCACTCGCGGGGCTCGCCCTCGCCGCGCATGCCGTGGAGGCCGAACGCCGACCGCTCGCGGTACCCCTCGTAGGGCGCCATGTCGTAGGCCGCCGCGGGCGACTCGCCCGGGCCGCGCCCGCGGACCGGTTGAAGGACGACCCCGTCGGGGTACTCGTCGCGGAACCGGTCGTACGTGACCACCGCGCTCGGCCGGAGCGCGAGCGTCCGGCCCTCGTGTGGCCCGCGCAGACAGCGGCCGCTCGTCTGTTGCCACTCCGAGCCCGTCTCCCGGTCGTACAGGACGAGGCTGTCGTCCGCGAGGTTGCCCGAGACGCCGAACGTGAGCGCCTCGCCGTCGACGCGCCGGTCGTACACCAGCGCGCTCCAGCAGATCGGACACCACGTGACCGCGATCGGCACCTCCGCGACGGCGTCGTTTACGACCTCGTGGTAGCTCAACACCCGCACCGGGTACGCCCGGGCCGGATCGCCGTCGACGACGATCACCTCGTCGCTCCCCTCGCCGAAGTACGACGGCCCGAACTCGGGGTCGTCGATGCTCGGGATCGCGTCCCGCGGGAGCACCTCCCTGATCTCCGTCTCCTCGGTCTCCATACCACCCGCCTCGTACCGGGGGCGAATACCGGTTGGGGGTGCGGGCGGTCCCGACGCGACCGCGCCGTCACCCGGAGGCGAACCGGTCGCCGACGGCGGCGCGGAGCCGGTCGAGCGGCGACGCCGACCGCACGTCGGCGACGAACGGGTACGACGCGCCGACGACGACGCCCCACACGAGGTGGCCGACGAGCGAGGCGGCCGTCAGGTTCGGCAGCGGCGTCTCGATCCCCGTCGCGTTCAGCCAGAGGCTCATGACCACCCCCGCCGCGAGCAGCCACAGCAGCACGCCGTACGCGACGCCGAGCGCGACCGCCCGCGACGCCGAGCCGTCGACCCCCACGCGGGGGGACTTCGAGACGGCGACGACGAACAGCGTCGCGAAGACGGCGCTGTGGAACAGGTGCGCGAGCCACCCCGGGCCGGAGGCGGCCGTCCCGTAGAGCGCGCCGACGACCGACAGCGACCCCGTCGCCGCCTGCAGCACCCCGCCCATGGCGACGCCGGCGACGACGCCCGCTCCGAGGGTCGCCCACAGCGTCCCGGCCGGGATGCCGGGGCTGTCGCCCGGCGGGACGCCCCGTCCGGTCCGCGGCAGCTCCACCCGGACCGCCGTCCGGTCGTCCGCCTCCTCGACGGCGACCGTGCCGCCGTAGCCGGTCGCGAGCAGCCGGACGACCGGGATCCCGTGGTCGACGTCGTTGTGCTCGTACCGGGGAACGCCCTCGACGAGCACCGTCCGCTCGCGCTCGGCGAGCCACGACCCCGGCGCCGCGACGGTCACGGCGACGGTGTGGTCCGCCACGCTCACGTCGAGGGTCGCCTCGCACGGGTCGCCGCTCCGCTCCGGCAGCGCGAGCAGTTCCCCGAACAGTCGCCCGGCGTGGTCGTCGGCGCGGACCGAGACCGACGGGAGGGCGTCGGGGCGTCGCGGTCCCGCCGCCGAGCGCCGGTCGAGACACGACCCGAGGACCTCGTCGAGCCGGACCGGCCCGAGGGCGGCGCCCGTCGCGCTCCCGTCGTCGACGAGGAACGCCGTCTCGGCGACCGCCCGCTCGATCCGGTCGAGGCCGGCGGCGACGGCCGCGCGGCTCCGATCGGGGGCCGACTCCTCGCCGTCGAGGAGCAGTTCCGTGTGGCCCCGGACCGCGGTCAGGCCGTTCCGGATCTCGTGGCGGAGCATCCGGTTGAGCACCGTCGCCCGCTCGGTCTGTCGCCGGACCGCCTCGCGGTGCCGGGTCGCTTCCGCGGACCTGACGCCGACGACCACCCCGCCGGCCCCGCCCGCGAGGACGACGCTGGCGACCACCGTCCCTCCGGCGGGACCGCCGACGCCGCCCGGCGCGGCCGACAGCGCCACCGCGACCGTCGCGGCGAGGCCGACCGCGCCGAGGAGGAACCACGAGGCGACGGTGCGCGCGTACCGTCTGCTGCGCGTACTGACGGCCAGGTTGACGCCGTACAGGACGGCCCCGAGCCCGAGCGCCAGCGGCAGGACCTCCCCGGCGGCGGTGATCGACATCCGCATGCCGCTCCCGAACACCGTGTCCGCGAGGACGACCCGCGTCAGCGCGAACCCCACGGCGGCGACGAGGATCCCGCCCGGCTTCAGCGCGAGTTGGTCGCCCGCCGACGGGGTGTTCACTGGCGCACGTTTCGCCCACTCCCTGTAAACACTAGGGGCGTTCCTGTGTCGCCGACGCCAGACCCCGAAACCGCCAGGCCGGATCCGACCGTACGGCCGCTGTCGTGTCCACTCCGTCTGACGGCGAGTCACGGGAGCCCGCACGCGGCGTCAGCCACGCGTTCGCGGACCTGCTCTCCCAGGAGTTCTCGCCGTCGACGGGACACCTCGCGACCGTGGTGAGCGGCTGCCTGTTCGCCCCGTCGCTGTTCGTGTTCTGGTTCGTCAACGGCGTGGTCGACTTCTCGACCGCGCTCGCGGTCGGCGCCGTGGCATCGCCGGCGGGACTGCAGGTCCGGCTCGCCGCGTACGTCCTGCTCGTCCCGACGTTTCTGGTCGCGCGCGTCGCGGTCCACCTGGTCCGCCCGGCCGACCGCCGCGCGGTCCTCTCGGGGTCGTGCCCCCAGACCACGTACCTCAGCCTCGACTGGGTGAGCGTCGGGATCCTGGCGACGGGGCTCCCGTTCGCCCTCCGGGACGTCGGCCCCTGGCTCGGCGCCAACCTCGTCGTCCTCGTCGGCGTGTTCTTCCTCCCGCACGCGCTCCCGCCGCGGCGACGGGCGGGGGTGCGGGCGGCCGCGCTCGCCGCGGGCCCGGCCGTGTTCCTGTACGCGAAGTACGGCGCCCTCCTGGCGGCCGGCCCGGATCCCGCCGCGGTGCTCGGCCCGGTCGCGACCCTCGAACTCGCGCCGGCGACCGTCGACGCCCTCGCGACGGCGGTGAACAGCCTCGCGGTCGGGCCGGCCGCCGTCGCCGCGTTCGCCGTCGTCTCGAACCACGTCCTCACGCGGCCGGAGCTCCGGTCGGTCCCGCTGGCCCGGCACGCCCTGCCGGACCGCGACCCCGACCGCGTCGTCGTCGCCAGCGCGGCCTTCGGCACCGTGTTCTACCTCTCGGTCGTCGCCGTCGCGACCGGCCGGATCACCGTCGTCCCGTGGTGAGCCGGGGAGGGACGCCGTGCCCCGGTTCCGTCGCGGCCCTCGACCCCGTCCCGCCGCCCTCCCCGTGCGGAACACTCTTGTACTATGTTATCATTTCTCACGATATGGGCCCCGAATGCGCGATCTGGCGAGCCTGCACCGGCGCGGAGGCGGTCGTCCGCGCGAGCGACGCGTCGCCGCCGCGGTCGTTCCGGAACCGCCCGGCCTGTTCGGCGTGTCTGGCGGCGCTGGAGGCCGACCCGACGGTCGACCTGGAGGTCGCCGAACGGTTCACGGCGCGGCCGGCCTGAGCGGCCGGCGTCGAGGCCGACCGCCGGGTCCGGGTCGGCGAGCCCCGACTACTCCTTCGGCAGCCGCGCGACGAACTCCCCGGGCCCGCGCTGTTCGACCTCGTAGCCGTCGGCGTCGAACGCCTCGACCTCCGCGTCGAACTCGTAGAACAGCGGCTGCGGGTCGTGGTCGTTGATCAGCTCCAGCGTCTCGCCGGGGTCCAGAGCGTCGAACGCGTCGTGGATCTCCGGGTGGCGCTGTGCGGGCGGGAGGTCGCGGACGTCGATGGTCTCCGCTGGCATGCGTCCGTCAGTCGGGCCGCCGGCGGGGTAGCCTTCGCCCCGAACACCTTCCGCGGCGGGCCGGCGGGCGGTCCGACGTGGCGGCTCACTCGTGCTCGACGGCGACCCGCCACTCGTCGGGGCCGACCTGCTCGCTGCGGTGGGCGAACCCCCGACGGTCGAGGACGTCGTACAGCGGCTCCGGCTCGAAGCTGTTCACGATCACGAGCGTCCCGTCGGAGTCTAGGTCGTCCAGCGCGTCGCTGATCGGGTCGAAGGGCGGCGCGTCCGTCTCCCGGACGTCCAGCACCCGTGCGTCGTCGCCGTCGGTGGCGTCCTCGGCGCGTGCCATGGCCGACGCTTCGGCCCGCGGGGCGGTGGGCGTTCGCCCGATGATGTTCGCCCGGCCGGAGCCTCGGTGACCGACCGACGGTCGCACGGCGGCCCGGCGGCCTTCGCCGGGTCACTCGCGGGCGACCGGGACGAGCGCGACACGGCCCCCGATCCGGTCGAGCGCGTCCGACTCGACGCCCGACGGGTACGCGAGCGCCGGCGCGACGCCGGGCCCGGCGGCGGCGACCGCCCGTCCGGCCGCCGGCGCGAGGTCCCCCTCCGCGGCGGCGACGGCGACGGCCGCCCGGACCGGCCCCTCGACCCGGAAGGCGACGTCCGTTCCCGCCTCGACGGCGGCCTCGCCGTAGGCCGCCCGGAGGCGCCGTCCGACGGCCGCCGCGAACCCCGCGTCGCCGTCGCTGCCCCCACCGTCGCCGCCGTCGCCAGTTCCGCCGCCGTCGCCGCCTCCACCGTCGCCGGTCCCGCCGGTCGAGAGCGGCGTAAGTTCCCCGTGTTCCGCCTCGACGGCCGGGATCGGGGCCCCGATCGTCGAACGGTCGCTCCCGGCGAACAGCAGGTCCGTCGCCCGGAACGCCCCGCCCTCGACGATCCCGATGAGGCTCCCGCTGTCGCCGCCGGCGCTCATCGGGCCGAACACGTCGACGCCCTCGAAGACCGTCGGCTCCTCGTGGTAGCCGCCGACGCGGACGCGGCCGTCCCGGCCGCGGAGGTCGCCGGTCGTCACGCCGGTGGTCCGGCCGCTCTTCGTGTAGGTGGCGTCCGTCGTCGGCTCCGCGAACCCCGCGAACGGCCCCACGCCCAGCACCGTCCCGGTCACGTCGTCGGGGTCGACCGCGACGAGCGCGCTGTCGGTCGTGTTCGGCGCGTCGGGGTCGATCTCCGAGTACGCCGCGAGCGTCCCGATCGCGTCGCCGTCGCCGCCGCCGTCTGCGGGGCCCGGCTGAAGGACGTCGTCGCCGGTCTCGGCCTCGCCGATCGGCGCGGCGACGTGGGCGTTCGTGAGCACGACCGTCCGACCGTCCTCGGTCTCCAGCGGGGGGCTGCCGAGCGTCCCGGCGGTGATCTCGGGGTGGCCCAGCGACACGCCCGCCGGCGCCGGGCGGACCCGCTCCTTCCGCCCCGGGGCGGCCGGTCGGGTCGCCGTCGCCTGCGACCGGAGGTCGCCGACCTCCTGCACGTCCGTCCGGACGGTCTCGCCGTCGATCTCGACGGTTTCCGGGATCACGTCCCCCGGGTCGAGCTGCGCCTTCGGGACCTTCCGGCGGACGAGCACGACCAGGCACTCCTCGTCGGTCGGGCGGGCGCCGACCCGCTTCGGGCCGCGGCACGTCCCGACGACGTTCGCCCGCGATTCGATGTCGTCACGGACCGCGTCGGGGATCTCCATGTGTCGCGTTCGCACGGCGTTCAGTTAACCGTTCGTACGACCCTCGGGTTCAGTTAACGATCCCACGCCCGGTACAATCTTGACGCCGCGGCCGCTTCGGTCACGCATGTCGGGGACGGACGGCGGCGGCGCCGGAGGGACCGACGGGGGGGACGGCTCCGGCGGCTGTGGGAACGACGGCCCCGGAACCCACGCCGGCCCCGCGGACGGCGCGCTCGCGGTCGCCCGCGGGGAGGGCCGCGCCACGCTGGAGGCGCAGCTGTCGGCGATGGACGAGGTCGACGCGAAGGCGCTGTCGGTGTTCCGGCTGAACGTCGCGCTCGTCGGCGTGCTCCTGTCGGCGCTGTCGGTCGCGGCCGCCAGCGGCGCCGTCGACGTCGGGGGGCTGCTCACGCCGGTCGTCGGCGCGGCGACGCTCCTGTTCGGGCTCTCGGCGGCCGCCGCGGGGCTCACGTACGTCGCCGTCGGCCGCCGCGTCGGCGTCGCGCCCGCGGGCCTGCGCGCCGCCGTCGACGCCGACGCGTCCGCCTTCCGCCGGCGCCTCGTCGAGGGGTACGCCGACTGGATCCGCGCCAACGAGCGGGCGAACGACCGGAAGGCGCTGCTCGTCTCGCTGTCGGTGCTCGGCACCGTCGCCGGCACGCTCGCGCTCGTCGTCGGCGTCGTCGGCGCGCTCGCGGGAACGCTGCTCGTCCCCGCGGCCGTCGCGGCGCTCGTGACCGTCGGCCTCGCGGTGCTGTTCGACCTGCCCGGGCAGGTCCGGCGGATCACGGGGCCGACGGACGGCTCCGACGACCCCGGCGAGGGAACCGTCGCGCCGCGGGCGGTCGACGACGCGCTCGACGGTCAGCGGGCCGGTCCGGGCCGCGACCCCGATGGGTGACGCGCGTCGGGTCGCCGGGGACCGGTCGCCGGCCGAGGCGACGGCCGCGACCGTTCCCCCGCCGGCGACGCCTCAGTACGCGGCCAGGACGACCGTCAGCTCAGCCGACCCCCCGGGCTCGGCGACCGTCACGTCGAACCCGACCGCGAGGAGGTGCGTCTCGCCCGCGCGCTCCTGCACGACGACGCCGTCGACCGTCCCGCAGTCGCCGAACGCGCGGTTCGGCCCGCGCGGACAGTTCCCCGCAGCCCACGCCGTCGCCGCGGTCGAGTTTCGCTCGACGTCGACGACGACCGTCTCGGACAGCCGGGCGGACTCGACCCCCCGAACGTCCGGTGAGAGCACGGCGTCGAACTCCGCGACGGCCTCCTCGCGATCCGCCCACGGGTAGCGCCCGAGCGACCCCGAGGCGTTCGCGACCGCGCGGTCGAGCGCCCGTAGCGTCCCCTCGCCCGGCCGGTCGGCCTCCGCGCCCGCGGCCACGTCGGGATGTGCGCCCAGCGTGAGGTACGCCAGCGCCATCGGGACGAGCGCCGCGGCGGCGACGGCGGCCGCGAGGAGGACCAACTGGGCGCGGTCGGACCCGCCGTCGCCGTCGTCCCGGGGACCGGTCGCCCTCGGCCCGCGACGACCGCCGGTCATACGTACCACACCCACAGGACGACCTCGCCGCCCGGCGTCGCCGCCGTCGCGCGCCCGACCGGGACGCCGTTCGGGCGCTCGAAGCCCACCGCGCCGTGGGGCGTCTCGACGCGGAACAGGAGGTTGCCGCCGAGGATCCGGGACACCCGCTCGCGAAGCGCGTCGCGCTCGCGGTCGAACGCCGCCGGCGACCGGCTCACCTCGTCGATCCGGGTTCCGCCGGCGTGACGCGGCGGCTCCTCGGCGAGTACCGTGAGCGCGTCCGCGGCGTACGCGTCCAGTTGCGCCTCCGCGGTCGCCGGCGCCGGCAGCGCCAGCCCGAACGACGCCGCGACCGCGAGCAGGAACGCGACGCCGACGGCCGCCTCCACGACCGGAAGCGAGAGCTGCCCGCGGTCGTCGTCCCCCCCGGCCCGCCGGCCCGCGCCCGGCTCACGCATCGACGGTCACCTCCAGCGTCGCCTTCCGGGCCCGTTCCGGGTAGTACGTCACCCGGACGGTGCCGGTCGCGTTCGCGTCGAACGCGAGCGCGATGGTCTCGGTCCGGGGGACCGCGACCGTCTCGACGCCGCGCAGCCCGCCGGGACGGTGGAGCACCACCCGGCCGTCGGCCCTGACTGTCTCCACGCCGGCCGCCGAGAAGTCGAACCGTACGCGGTCCGTGCGCCGCGGGAGCGTCACACCCACGCTCGCGTTCACCGAACGCGAACGGGGATCGGCGTCCGCCACGAGGACGATCCGGCGGAACGAGGTTCCGTCGACGGGGTCGCCGCGTTCGACGACCGTCGCGCCGTCGAGGCGGACCCCGAACGCGGCGTCGGCCAGCGGCGGGACCAGCGCGACCAGCCGGTCGGTCGACAGGTCCGCGACGGCGCTCTCGTTCACCACGTTCGCGCGACGGGTCAGCGGGGAGTCCGCGGCGGTCAGGCGGTCGGCGGTCGCGACCGCGGCCCGGCGTTCGGTCGGGTCCCTGTCCGCGCCTGCAAGCGCTCCGTCCGCGAGCGCGAGCGTCACGCCGACGGTGGCCGTGAGGACCACCAGCGCGGCGACCAGGGCCGCGAGGTTCGCCTGTCCCCTGTCGTCCGTCCACGGCGGTCCGTCGCCGGCCGCGGACTCGTCCCCGGCCGTCATCGGTTCACCAACTCGACGGTCACCGTTCCGTCGCCGCCCGTCACCACGACGACCGTCCGCGCCCCGCTGCGCCAGGTGCCGGTCACCGCGGTCGCCCGGTCCGGCAGCGCGAGCCGGACCGACGCCTCGACCGCCGGGTCCGGGTGTACCAGCCGGAGGGTCCCGCCGTCGGCGACGATCCGGTAGCCCGCGCCCCGGATCGTCGCCGGGAGCGGGACGCGCCGCTCGACGCGGACCGTTGCCGCCGGCGGGGGAACCGTCCGCTCGACGTCGGTCGCGGCGCCGGCGAGCGTTCGCTCGGCGACCCGGTCGCCGGCGGCGTCGCGGTAGTCGGGGACGACGCCGCCGAACAGCGCCGCCCACAGCCCCGCGACGAACAGCACCATCAGTCCGACCTCCAGCGACTTCGAGACGACCGGGGTGACCGCCCGGTCCCCGGTGGGGTCTTCCCCCCCGCTGTCGGTCGACCTCGCGACGTTCATCGCCCCGCCTCCAGCCGCAGTCGGTGCTCGACGAGGTGGAGCTCGCGCGTCCCCGGGAACGCCGCGACGACGCTGTCGACGCCGTCGCCGTCGAAGTCCCGGGCGCTCGTGACGGCGCCCCGCGACTCGAAGAACGCCCGCCACGGCCGCGGCGTCTCGGTCTCGACGGCGATCCGCCAGTCCCCCTCGCCGAGCGCGTCCCGGTCGTGGCTCACTCGCGTCGACAGCGGGACGCGCCCGCCGCCGGCGTACGCGAACCGCTCGTCGCCGACGACGGCGACCCCGACGGCGAGCGTCCCGGCCGCGACGGACAGCGCCGGCGGCGCGTCCATGACCGCGTTCCCCGGCGGCCCCCGGACGACGGCGCCGGCGACGAACGCGACGCGGTGGTCGTGGGAGCGCCAGACGACGCCGCCGACGTGGAGGCGTCTGACCTCGCCGCTCGCGTTCAGTACCCTGACCGTCCGCTCGACGGTGTGGAGACGGCCGTCGGTGAACGAGACGGTGCCGCGGTGGTGGCCGGTCACCGCCGCTGGGGCGAGCGCGGCGTCGAGGTCGGCGGACACCCGGCCGGCGTCGACGCCGGCGGCGTTGGACTCGACCACGGTGCCGACGGTCGCGGTGAGGGCGGCCATCGAGACGGCGGTGACGCCCAGCAGGATCGCGACGCCGACGACGTGCGACTGGGCGCGGCGGTCGGCGCCGTCGTCGTCGCGGCGGCCTCGCCGGCCGCGGGGCCGACCGTCCTCGCGTCGACCGTCGTCGCCGCGGAGGAACGGCCGGATCACAGCAACCCCGCGACCGCGAAGATCAGGAAACAGACGGTCACCAGCGCGCCCGAGTGCAGCAGCATCGCGTACCGGCCGCGGTCGGCGGCGCCGGCGAACACCCCCGAGGCGACCACGGTCGCCTGCGCGACGACGTAGAACCGCCGGCGGTCGCGCTCGAGGTCGACCGCGTCCGGGTCGAGCGCGCCGCCGCCGGTCGACAGCGACGCGAGGTCCGCGAAGCCGTCGAGGACGGTGAGGTTCACCGCGACGACGATGCCGACGACCAGCAGCGCGGTCGTCCACCCGACGACGACGTAGACGAGCATGTTCGCGCGGAGCGCGCGCTTCTCGTGGTACAGCCGACCGACCTCGGTCTGGAGCGTCTCGAACACCGCCTCCGCGTCGCTGCCGGCGTCGAGCGCGCCGGAGACGAGGCCGATGCTCTGGGCGGCCAGCGGCGTCCCCACGCGCTCGGTGAACCGCCGGAGCGCGGCGGTCCGCAGGTCCTCGCCGGGGCCGCCGGCGACGCCGAGGGCGAACGCGAGGTCGGCCACGTCGGGCGAGAGCGGGCCCAGGTCGACGTCGCGGGCGACGTGATCGACGGCCGCCGACAGCGGCTTCCCGAGCGCGACGTGGCCGGCGACGGCGTGGACGAAGTCGGAGATCTCCCGGTCCTTCGCGTCGTCCAGGCGCCCCCGGCGCAGGCCGACGGCCCCGACCGGGACCGCGTACGCCGCGTAGCCGAGCAGGGTCGCGTTCACCGCGTCGACGCCGGCGGCGAGCAGTCCCCCGAGCGCGAGGAGGCCGACCGGGACGAGCACGACGGCCGCGGCCGCGGGGTTCGTCGGCGCCGACCCGAGGAGCCCCGCGACGTCGCGCGGCACCCCGTGGGCGACCCGCTGGTCGGCCGGGCGCAGGTCCGAGACGAGCGCGCCGGCGGTCGCGCCGACCGCGAGGACGAACGCCGCGGCGCCGTACACCGCGACGGCGCGCCGGGTCACGGGCCCCAGCGGCGTCGCCACCGGCGTCGACAGCCCCGGCGAGAGCACGCTCATCACCGTGAGGACGATGACGAACAGCGCCGGCAGGACCAGCAGGACGACGAACAGCTCCGCGACCAGCTCCATGAAGTCGGCGTTGCGCTCGCGGCGCTGTTCGCCCCGGTGGCCGAGCATCCGCGACTCCATCCGGAGATACCCTGCGAGCGCGTCGTCGCCCTGGGCGGCGTGCTCGCGGAACTTCAGCAGGAACGGGGCGAGCATGTCCCGCGAGGGCGTGTCGCGGGCGACGCGGCCGATCCCCTCGTGCAGGCTCCCGGTGAGCGACGCGGTCGTCAACGCCGTCCGGACCGACACCGCCGTCTCGCCGTAGGCGTCCGTGTCGGCGACGCGTCGGAGCATCGCCCGCGGGCCGTCGCTCCCCGATGAGAGCGCGTGGAGGAAGCGGGCGGCGCCCGGCAGCGTCCGTTCGATCCCGCCCCGCCTAGCTTTTGTCCGCCAGCGGAGGCGTGCGCCGGCGAGCCGGACGGTCGCGTACTTCGCGGCGGTGCCCGCGAGGCCGGCGGCGACGGCCGCCGTGTGCAGCGGCGACGGCGGTCGGACGCGCACGCCGACGCCCGCGAGCACGTCCGCGACGGCCTCGCCGACGGTCGCCGGGACGGCGCTGACGACGACGAGCGTCCACACGAGCACGGCCAGACAGACCGCCCACGAGAGGCCGTACGCCCGGGCGAGATACAGGTCGAAGCTGGTCTCCATCGCCGCGCCGCGGTAGCGTTTCCGGTCGGCAGCGTGCCGGCGCCCGTCGGCGTGCCGCGAGAACAGCGCGTACAGCGCACGGTCGAACACGGACCGGTCGGCGACGCCGTCGCCCGCCGGGTCGGACGCGCCGGAAGCGGGATCGTGGCGCTCCGCACGCGTCCGCTCGGCGGCGGGGAGTTCGCTCACTGTTGCCCTCCGTCGTCGCCCGTCCGACCGCCGTCCGTGGCGGCGTCGGGATCCGCGGCCGAGTCGGGGGCGTCGTCCGCGTCGGACCCCTCGTCCACGTCGGATCCGGGGACTGTCCTCGCCTCGCGGGCCTCCCGCTTCCGGCGCACGCGCTCGACGGTCGCCGCCTCGTCGGTCCGCAGGGCCGCCAGGAAGTCGAACGTCTCCTCGACGTCGGTCACGCCCTCGGCGACGAGGTACCTGACGTAGCGGTGTTTCCGGTGGAACTCCCGCTCGACGGCCTCGACCGTCCGGTCCGTCCGGTCGGCGATCCGGTGGAACAGCCGGTGGTCGAGCCGGCGGACGGCGTCCCCGAGCTCCGGGTGATCGTACGCCAGTGAGAAGTCGCCGTCGGGGTCGCGGTCGAGCACGCGGTTCCAGTGGACCGCCGTCCCGTCCTTCTCGACGACGCTGCCGGCGCCGGCGCAGTCGCCGAACGCGTCGCCGGCGGCGAGTTCGACCGCCTCGGCGACGTAGCGGTCGCCGTCGTTGTTGTGCGGGAAGACGACCAGGTCGATCTCGCCGAGGAGGTACGGCGGGAGGCCCTGCTCGATCACCCGGTTCACGAGCGTGTCCACGTCCTCCGCGTGGGTGGTGCCGAGCACGCCGTGGCCGGTGTTGAGGCTCTCGCCGAAGGTCCGGAACGACGCCGGCGTGTTCACCTCCGCGATCACCTCCACGTCGGGGTTCAGGTAGTTCGTCTCGGTCATCAGGTCCGCCATCGTGACGCGCTTGAACTCGTTCTCGTGGTCGCGCGTCGTCAGCGAGATGCCCGTCTCGTGTGGCAGGAGCACCTCGCGGCTCCCCTCGTCGATGGAGACGGGGCGGTCGTCGAACGGGATGAACGGGGTGTGCGCGTTGAGCAGCGTCGTCTTCCCGGCGCCGGTCGGCCCGGAGAACAGGACGACGCCGCGATGTTCGTACAGCAGCCACAGCAGCGTCACCAGCTCCGTCGGGAGCGTCCCCGACTCGACGAGGTCGACCGGCGTGTGCGGGTCGGCAGACTGCTTGCGCACCGAGAGGTGCGGGCCGCCCGCGGAGATGACCGGCAGCGCGACCGCACACCGGATCGTGTCCGGGACGCCGTCGAGGTCGACGTTCACCTTCGCGGAGGGGTTCGACGCCGTCAGCTCCGTCCCGTCGAGCGCGGCGAGGTGGGTGACGACGTTGACGAACGCCGCCTCGGAGTCGAACGAGAGGTTCGTCGGGACGCGGCCGTCGGCGCCCAGCCCCGCCCGGGGCACCACCTTCACGCGCTCGCCGACGCGGTTCGCCTCCACGTCCTCCAGGTGGGGGTCGCGTAGGGGAACCGTGAGGACGCCCTGACCCACATAGTCGCGGAGGACGTAGTACACCAGATCGGCGAGGCGGTCCGGCGCGTACCGGGAGTCGACCGGCGGCACCGCCAGGTCGTACTCCGCGAGGGCCGCCCGGACCCGGTAGGCCGTCGCGTCGAGCCAGGTCCGGGCGTCCCGCGCGGTGAGTCGCCGCGAGAGGAACCGCCGGGCGCGCTCGCGGACGAACGCCGCGCGGTCGTCGATCACCTCGGTCGCCGTCGCCTCCCACACGCGATCCTTGCACTCGGCGATGAGGTCCTCGTCGCCGGGGAGCAGCGGGGGCTCGCGGACCGCGTACTTCGTGGCGAAGCGGTCCTCGCCGAGCAGCCGGTCGCGGTACACCACCACGTCGACGGCGAACCCCTCGAACGGGACCGCGTATGTCCGGAGGCGCTCGCTGGCGACCCGGTCGACGTACCGGGCGTCCACGGGCACGTCGGTCACCGCGGGCGCGAACGCGCTGGTGTGGACGACCACGCGGCCGTCCTCGCCGTCCACGTCGGCGACCTCGACGCGGTCGTCCAGCGCCAGCGGCGTCGCCGCTCCGAGCAGGCGGAACTCCCGGAGGGCGTGGTAGTCCACCCGCCTGCGGAGCGCGGGGGTCGCGTCGACGAGGCGTTCGACGGCCCGCTCGTACTTCGGCTCGAACCCCGCGTCCGCGCGCTCGACCGTCCCCGCGCGGGTGAGCGGCCGGCGGTGCGTGCCCGTGTCGAACCGGTCCGCGACGGTCGCGTACGCCCGCTCGCCGCCGGGGCCGAGGCTCGGCTCTCTCGTCTCGTAGCGGAACTGGCTGCCCGTCGGGTCGCCGCGCTCGCGCACGGTCGCGACGACCCCCGGGTACGATTCGTACTGCGCCCGCACGTCGGGGGCGTACCACGCGTCGGCGGAGTCGGGTGGCTCGGGCGCCGGCACGCCCGGCCGATCGCCCGTCTGACCGGTCATTACGGTTCGTGGTTCGCTGTAGTATTTAGTATTTTATATCAAAAATTAACTCCGGGGCTCGGGGTCGAGCCGGGATCCGCTCCCTCGTCGGCTGTGGCTGCCCCGCCGGATCGCGGTTCGGGCCCGTCGAACCTCCCGACGCTCGCCGCCACCCTGGTTCTCGCCGCACGCCGTCGTCCGACCGGGTGTTCCGTCACGGAGTTTCATGCCCGTCCCGCACGTACGCACGGGCCGTGACGGACGCGACGGAGTCGACACGCTCGACGAGCGCGGAGCGGCGCGACGAACGGTTCCTGCTGGCCTGTGCGGTGGCCGCGACGGTCGGCTGTCTGCTGGCGACGGCGACGCCGATCGCCGCGGGCTCGTCCCCGGCGTTCACGGGGAGCATCGTGACCAGCGGGCTACTGGGGACGCTGTTCGCCGTCCAGAACTACCGGCTGTTTCGACGGGACCGTGCGGTCGCGCTCGCGCCGGCGGTACTCACGGTCGTCTTCGGGATCTGGTTCATGACCGCGCCGCTGGTGTACACCGGGGTCGGATTCCTCGCGACCGCGGGGACCCAACTCGCGGGACTGCTCGTCGCCGCGTTCGCGTTCTACATGGTGGTCGCACGGGTCGCGCCGGCGCGGTGAGTTCGGGCCGGCGCGCGAGGGCTCTCGGTCGGCATCGCACCTTTCTCCGTCGGGTCCGTACTCGACGTATGTCGCGGATGGACCCGGAGGCGGTGATGCGCGCGTGGGACGAGATCGCCGCGACGTACGCCCGGCGGCGAGACCCCGACGGTTCCGACGCGGCGTTGATCGACGACCTGCTCGCGGCGCTGCCGCCGTCGCCGGTCCTGCTCGATGTGGGCTGCGGCGACGGCGCCCGCACGCTCGCGAACCTCCCCGACGGCGCGGTCGGGCTCGACATTTCGCGCGCGGGGCTGGCGCTCGCGCGCGAGCGCGCCCCCGGGAGTCGACTGGTCCACGGCGAGATGAGCCGCCTGCCGATACGGACGGGGAGCGTCGACGGGATCTCCGCCTACCACACCGTCTTTCACGTCCCCCGGCAGGACCACCCGACCGTGTACCGCGAGTTCGCCCGAGTGCTCCGCCCCGGCGGCCGCCTGCTGATGACGCTCCCGGGCGGACGCTACGAGACGGTCCGCCGGGGCTGGATGGGCGGGGAGATGTTCTTCTCGACGCCCGGTCGGGAGGCGACGCTCCGGCAGCTGCGGGACGCGAGGTTCCGGGTCGCTCGGACCGTCACCGCGGACGACCCCCTCGGGAGCGGCACCGAGTTCGTCTTCGCCATCCGGGAAGGGTGAACCCCGTTCGGGCGCCCCGATCCCGACAACGGGGGTCGACTGTGGCGGTAGGAACGCGAGCGCCGGCCGTGACCGCCGGCGGCGTTTTGTGGTGCCGGCGCCTCCCGACGGCTGTGCGTGGACTACGCTACGTCTCCTGTGACCGGTGTGGGCTCGTCCACTCGGACGTCGACGTGCCGGCGCGGTGTGCCCGCTGTGCGGGCGGCGACTTCACGGCGCTCGTCGCCGACCGCGGGGCCGACGCCCGCGCCGCCGACGCGGCGTACTTCGCCGACACGATGCTCGACGGCACCTGAGGACGGACCCGACGGTATCGACCGGCCGCGCGTGAGGTGACGGCGTCGTCAGTCGGCGATGACGGCGTGTTCGGCGTCGTCAGTCGGCGATGACGGCGTGTTCGCGCAGCGTCTCCAGCGGCACCTCCTCCAGCACCGCCTCGTTCGTCGCCGCCAGGACGACCGGGGGCGCGACGCCGGCCGTCCGCGCCTCCGACCAGCGCGGCAGACAGAGACACCAGCGGTCGCCGTCTGACAGGCCCGGGAACCCCAGGTCCGGCCGCGGCGTGACCAGGTCGTTGCCGCGGTCGCGGGAGAACCGGAGGAACTCGTCGGTGACGACCGCACACACCTCGTGGCGGCCGGGGTCCCGTGCGAGGTGGCGGCAGTGCCCGTCGCGGCGGAACCCCGTCTCGGGGTCGCGACTGCACGCCGCCAGCGGCTCGCCGAGGACGTTCCGCTCGCCGTCCGCCCCGTTCGTGGGTACGTCCGCCATTCCCTCCGGCGTACGGTCGCCGCGAGCATAAGTTGGGGCGCTCGACACCTACCCAGTCGTGGCGTCCGGACGGGCCGTCGCGACCGGAGTGCCGCGTCGCTTATTCCCGCTCCGGCGCTAGCGTACCCGATGCCATCGACCACGCGCGGCGAGGGTCCGCCGGACGGTACGGCCGCCCTCGCCGTCGAAGGGCTCACCAAGCGCTTCGGCTCCGGCGACGACGCCGTCCGGGCGGTCGACGACGTCTCCTTCGCCGTCGAGCGCGGCTCGGTCGTCGGCCTGCTGGGCCCCAACGGCGCGGGGAAGACGACGCTGATCAAGTCGATCCTCGGGACGGTCATCCCCGACGAGGGGACCGTCCGCGTGCTCGGCCGCGACGCGACCGAGGGGCGGCGGGCCGTGTACGCCGACGTGGACGCGATGCTGGAGGGCGCCCGCAACGACTACTGGCGGCTGACGGTCCGGGAGAACCTCCGCTACTTCGCGACGATCGGCGGCGTCGACCCCGACTCGGTCGCCGACCGGCACGACCGCCTGCTCGACCGGCTGGAGCTGACCGGGAAGGCCGACACGCCGGTCCGGGAGCTGTCGCGGGGGATGAAACAGAAGGTGTCGCTCGCGAGCGTGCTGGCGGGCGGCGCGGAGCTCGTCTTCCTCGACGAGCCGACGCTCGGGCTCGACGTCGAGGGGTCGCGGACGCTTCGGCGCGAGCTCCGCCGTCTCGCCGAGGAAGAGGCGCTCACCGTCGTGGTGAGCAGCCACGACATGCGCGTCATCGAGGACGTGTGTGACCGCGTGATCGTCATGTCGGCGGGCGCGGTCGTCGCGGACGAGGCGGTCGAGCGGCTCCTCGGCGCCGTCGACGACTACCGCGTCCGCGTCGCGAGCGACGACCTCTCGCCGGCGACGGTCGACGACCTGCGCGGTCGGTTCGACGTCGCGGACGCGGACGCGAGCGCCGACCCGCCGGTCCTGGCGGTCCGCACCGACGGGGACGCGGTGTACGACCTCTTCGACGCGCTCCGCGCGGCCGGCGTGACGCTCGACCGCGTCGACACCGTCGAGCGCTCCCTGGAGGACGTGTTCGTCCGACTGACCGGCGCGGCGCCGGACGAGTCGGACGCGTCCGGTCCGGACGAGGTGTCGCCTCGGGCGGGACGCCGGCGGACGACCGCGCCCGGCGACGACGGGGGTTCGCAGTGACCGCCGCAGGGACGGACGACCGCGATGGTGACGGCGCCGCCGCCGGCGGTCCGCGCCCGGCCACGTACGTCGACCTCGCCCGCGCTGTTCTCTACCGGGAGTTCCTGATCTTCGTCCGCTATCCGGCGAACGCGATCGGCGGGATCGTCGTCTCGCTGGTGTTCTTCGGACTGTTGTTCGTCGGCGGGCGGATGCTGGCCGGCCGGGCGCTGGTCGACTCGCTCTCGGGGATCGTCGTCGGCTACTTCCTGTGGACGCTCGCAGTCGGCGCGTACTCGTCGGTGTCAAACGACATCGGGAGCGAGGTGCAGTGGGGAACCCTGGAGCGGCACGTCACGACGCCGTTCGGGTTCGCCCCCGTCGCCCTGCTCAAGGGGGTCGCGAAGCTGGTGCGGACGTTCCTCACCTCCGCGGTCGTGCTGGCGGCGATGCTCCTGCTCACCGGGGCGAGCCTGGCGATCGCGCCCGTGACGGTCGTCGTCGTCGCGGGACTGGCGATCGTCTCGGTGCTGGGACTCGGCTTCGCGGCCGGCGGCGTCACCGTCCTGTACAAGCGGGTCGGCAACTGGCTGAACCTCCTCCAGTTCGGCTTCGTCGTCCTCGTGTCGGCGCCGGTGCTGGACCGGCCGTGGCTGCGGCTGCTGCCGCTGGCCCACGGGAGCGCGATGCTCCAGCGGGCGATGGTCGACGGCGTCCGGCTGTGGGAGTTCCCGCTCGCCGACCTGACGCTGTTGGTCGGCGTCGCGGTCGGCTACCTCGGGATCGGCTACGTCGTCTTCCACTACGCGACCCGGCGAGCGCGTCGCCTCGGCGTGCTCGGCGACTACTGATCGGCGACGAGGACTCGCCGTTCGGCGCGCCGTCTCGCCGTCTCGCCGTCTCACCGTCTCGCCGTCGGCGTCACTCTCGACACCGCCGCCGCCGCAACCCCTAACCCGGTCGGGCCGGTACAGGGCGTACCATGACCTTCGACCCCACAGACCAGGGAATCGACGCCGAGGAGGCGCACCGCCGCGTCACGGACGCCATCGACGAGCACGAGGTCGTGCTGTTCATGAAGGGGACCGCCCGGATGCCCCAGTGCGGCTACTCGAAGCGCGCGCTCGGGCTGATCGGCCAGTACCGCGACGACGTGGCGACGGTGGACACGCTGCAGAACCTCGACGCCTTCCGGGAGGCGCTGGAGGCCGAGAGCGGGTGGGAGACCATCCCGCAGACGTTCGT
Organism: Halobaculum sp. EA56; assembly: GCF_051195075.1. Lineage (NCBI taxonomy): Archaea > Methanobacteriati > Methanobacteriota > Halobacteria > Halobacteriales > Haloferacaceae > Halobaculum > Halobaculum sp. EA56. Next base: position 168,870 of record NZ_JBNTJX010000006.1, on the reverse strand, counting down.
CGACGGCGAGTTCGTCGGCGGCAGCGACGTGCTCGCCGAGCTGGAGGAACGCGGCGACCTCGCCGAGACGCTGAACGCCGAGGGCGGGGCGAGCGGATCCGGCGGGGAGGCGGCGGCCGGACCTGACGCGCCCTTCTGAGTCGGTCGGGACGCGGGACAGCGTCGTCGGGAGGGCCACCGCCGCGCCGAGCGTGACGCTCCGCTCGGACGCGCCGACCTCCGACGACTCCGGCGGGAGCGGTGGCGGTGACGACGGAAGAACCGGGGGGAGCGATGACCCAGGTATCGATGCCTGCCCGCGGGGGCGACGCCGCCCCGTCGGGTACCGACGGTCCGTGGGTCGGGGAGCGCGCGGCGGACGTCTCTCGGCTCGGGCTCGCCGACCCCGCGAACACGTCGGGGGTGCTGTCGACGCTGTCCGGCGGCGGGACGACGACGACGCTGGAACGGGCGATCGCGGTCGACCCCGACGCGGTCGAGGTGGTCGTCACCGTCCGCGTCTCCGGCGACGCGACCGCCGACCCCGACTCCCGGGCGAGCGCGGTCGTGCACACGCCCGACGGCGACGAGACGGTGCTCGACCTCGACGGCGGCACCAGCGGGGTCGTCACCCGCGAGGTGACGGTCGAGGCGGTCGCCGGGCGAACGGTGACCGTCGAGTTCCGCGCGAGCGACGGCGCGACGCTGACTGTTCGGGAGGTCTCGGTCGAGGCCCGCTACGACAGCGACGGCGACGGGCTGACCAATGCCGAGGAGACGAACGGCTTCCGGGTCGGGACGGGCGAGCGGGTGTACACGAACCCCTATTCGGCCGACACCGACGGGGACGGGCTATTCGACAGCGAAGAGATCGGACGGAAGGTGAGCAACGAATTCGGGACGTACTACATCATCCACAGCGACCCCACGAAGTACGACACGGATCGAGACGGATTGGACGACTTCCAAGAGAGAGCGTGGGAAACCGAAGCGATGTCCGCTGACACGGACGACGACGGGTACGCCGACGACATCGACCCGGATCCGACGGTCGAGAGTCGGGCTCCGATGGTTCGGATCACGAGCGAGGAGCCGGTCGTGAACCAACAGACGGGGGAGATCGAATACTACCCCGACTACAACGAGAACATCACGGTTCGGGTGTCCGACGACTCTGCGATCCGGTCGATTTCGGTGCTCGGGTACTACGATACGCAAGGTGGCGACACGTTCTTTGCCGAATCCACGCCGACGCTGATCGCACAAGACTCAGACTCCGGTCGATCGATTGAGGAGTACACCGTTCCGCTGAAGCAGGCCGGTGTGTTGAACGAACCGCCCGAGTACTATTACGTGAACGTCACCGACGAACACGGGAACACGGTCTCGCTCAGACTCGATCCCAACGAGACGACGACGTTCGCGGATACGGTCGACGCGACATCCAGTGTGGCACTCGGTGGTCTCGCGATCAGTGGAGTCGGGTCGACCGGTGGCGGAACAGCGACCGCGGGTGGCGTTGGAAGTGTCGGAGCGGCACCCGTTGTGGCTGCCGTTGGTATCGGTGCTGCTATCGGGACCGGTGCGCTGTACGCCGATTACAATCAACCCGCAGCAGGCTATCGGTCCGAGGCGATCAGAGGAAGGCTAAATCCGCTCGTTCCTACCGAGGAGATCATCCTCACTTTCCCAGCGGCAGAGACCGGCGACGAACTGAACCACCCCATTCGTCTCCCCCGTGGTAAGGTGTATGACGCACCGACCGGGTTTGGTGAGAATGTCGACCGTGGGTTCGGATGGGAGTACATCAAGCGGACCCCGGGAATTAGCGAGAAGGACGATATCGGGGAAATTCTTCGGGTGCCGAGTTCTGTCGTCAGGCAACGTGACCGATCGATGATCATCGGTGAGACGAACGAAGGGGACCGAATTACTCTTGAAATAGCGAGTGGGGTGCTTGTCGCCGCTACTACTACTGTCTCTGACGTGCAGGGTAGAGATGTCGAGATCGGTGAAAATGTAATTGATAAAATAATCAATAAAAACGACTGGGATCACAATCAGGTTGGGAACTCGCGAGAGACTGTCCGGAGTCGTATTGAAGAAATCCTCAAATCTCCGGCAGAGGTTTACAAAAGTCAAAATCAAGATCGGTGGATGTATGCAAAACGGTTTAATATCGATGGACGAGTTATTACTATCGTGCTGTTTGTACAGGATGGGTCAGTAGCCACAGCATTCGCTCCCACGCTGAATGGGTATGCTGGAGGAACTGGGCATTCTGAAGAATTTGTCAGATGGTATATGAAGAGGCAAGGGATGGAAAAACAATACCAATCGAACGATGTCGATCCAATAACCCCGAGAGTTGATGTCGGTGAACGTCCAACGATACCAAGCAGAGACGAAATGCCTGAGCCATGATCAAGTTCGAAATACTAGATATTTGGGCCGGATGGAAGCATGCACAGACCCCTGATAATCTCAAACTCTCCCTCTCACATGACGACGAGAGGCACGAAACATCCGCTTCACTGCGCGATGTAGTCGAACTGTACTACCGAATTGAGAATCAGGTGAGTGGCGATATGTCGTTCGGAACAGGCGGGCCGGTAGTGCTGTCGATGCGTTCTACAGGCACGGACCCGGACGTGAATACCGTCCGCTTCGAGTTGCGGCCAATAGATACAGAAATCAGATATGCAGAACTCCGGTCTGCCGTTCGAACGTTGGTCAAGCGTGCGTTCGAAGCTCACGATCAGCAGGGATACCGTGACCTCCGTACACGTGAACTAAACCATCTTCAGGAGTGGATCGACCGGTTGGGGTTGGACGGAGACGTGCAGCAGTTATATGCCGATGATGACGAGTAGCAGATACCGTGCACTCCTCCCCTGATTCTAATTGAGTTAATCAAAACAAAAGATGCTTAATAGAACCGACATTTTCTCCCAGAACAACCCAATTTGACGGACCAGTATATTTCGAAATTGGAGTTGCGAGGATTCGATCTTTTCTGTAACTGAGGCCACAGTCGATTTCGTCGTAGCAGACGCTTGCGACAACACGCTCCGTCAGACAGCAGTCTATCGAGTTATCTCACTAGCCGACGATAACCGTCGAGTTTCGCGCGAGCGACGGCGCGACGCTGACCGTCCGTGAGGTGTCGGTCGAGGCCCGCTACGACAGCGACGGCGACGGGCTGACCGACAGCGAGGAGACGAACGGCTTCCGGGTCGGGACGGGCGAACGGATCTACACGAATCCGTACGAGGCGGATACGGACGGGGACGGAATCCCGGACGGGCAGGAGCTCGGTCGACGGACGGAGACGCAGGGACGGACGTACTACCTCAGGAACAGCGACCCGATCGAGGTCGATTCCGACGGGGACGGCCTCTCCGATTACGAAGAGACGTACGAGCGACAGTCGTACCGTGCGACGACCTCCGCCGAGCAGTCGCGGACGGTGCTGAACGCCGACTCCGCCGAGGAGATAGCGGGACTGATCGACCGACGCGAGGCGTCGACCGACCCGATGCTGTCGGATTCGGACCTCGACGGGCTCGCGGATGATCGCGAGGTGATGTTGAGCACGAATCCGAGCGCTCGTGACACCGACGGCGACGGGATCGACGACGGCGCGGAGGTTCGGAAGTGGAACACCGACCCGACGCTGCACGATTACCGACCGCCGGAGGTGACGATCCATTCGGCGAAGTTCGAGTCGCCCGGCTGCGGTGAGGACGGCTGCGATTCCAAAGCAGAGTACGCGATCCTCTATTCGGCCGAGGATCCGAGCGGTGTCGACCGGGTGGAGTTCGTGAAAGAGGGCGACGTTCGCGAGGCGGTCGTCCCGACCGGTCGGGCGCAGAACCTCGGCGGTCGCGTGTACTTCACCACGGGCTTCCTCGAATCGAGCGCCGACGCGGTCACCGGAACGACGGTCGACGTGAAGGCGACCGATACGCACGGGTCGGCGACGCGCACGGTCGCTTTGGAACGACAGAACTTCTACGGCAACCTCGCCGGGGAGCTGGACCACGCGAGCATCTACACGGTCGCCGCGGCCGACCAGCTCGCGCGGATTTCGGGGTTCGCATCGAGTTACGGGGCGCCCGTGCGTGGTGCGAAACAGTCCGCCGAGCAGGTGCCGGCACTGTACCGGACGCTGCGTGACGACCCGCTGTCGGTGCTGAATGGAGTCACAGAGATCCTCCGGGTGATGGAGAAGTACGGGATCCTCGATACGCTCGTCAAGGCGTTCGCGGGACCGTTGCAGGAGAAGCAGGAGACGAACAATCCGTACAACGAGGCGGAGAATCCCGAACTGTACACGACGTACAAGATCGCGTGGTATCAGGGGTACGCCGGCGGAAAGGTAACCCAGATCGTTCTCGGCGCGGGTGCGGCTAAGGCTGTCAAACAGTCGACGAAGCTGAAGAAACTCGACAAGGCGCTCGACGGGCGGTCGACGACGTATCGGGCGGTGAAGTCGGTGAAACAGCGGACGGACGCTGCAGAGGCGGTTGTTGCGACGAAACTGGTCCGTGGGACTGTGCGGGTCGGGGCGGGGACGATGCGTGGGGCTCGGAGTGTCGGCGCGAAGGCGAAAGTGTGGCGAGTGTCGACAAGGACTGATCTGGAACGAGCGAATTGTCTGACGTCGACCAGCAGGCAGTCGGCCGATTCGTCGCCCGCGAAGGCGACGATGGAGCGCGGGTGCTGGCTGATGGTGGTGACGATGCGCTGGCGGTGATCAGCCGGTTCGACGATGTCGACGCCGAACCGGTCGATCGATTGGCCGGCCTTCATCGGCGTGGAGAATTGAGTGAGCGCGACCTAAACCGGCTTGAGAGTGCGCTGGAGAGTGGTGAAATTGGTGGTGCTGAACTCCGGTGGAATACGCATCGTCGTGAGCCCACAGCCGCGGGGGTCGCGTGAGGCGTACCGTGCGTTCCGTCGCCACTTCGGATACGAGCACCCGCCCGAATGACACGCGAACAGGAGGGCTGAGCGCTCGTTGCGATCCACTTGCTGGACCGACGACGGCCGTCTCTCCGCCCGCTCACCGGATGTCCGCCCACTCTCGCGTCACAGCCGTTCCAACGTCCACTTCTGGTTGTCGCCGCCGACGTATCCCCACTGGTGAACGTTCGCCCCGTCGCCGGTCGAAGCGTTCTCCACGTCGAGTGCCTTCCCGCTGTGGCGGGCGAGCAGGCGGTAGCTGCCGTCGGCGTTCTCGGCGATCTCCCACTGCTGGTTGTCGCCGCCGACGTACTCCCACTGGTGGACGTTCGCGCCGTCGTCGGTCGAGGCGTTCTCGACGTCCAGCGCCTTCCCGCTGTGGACCGCCTCCAACTTGTAGTAGCCGTTCTCCAGGTCGGTGATCACCCACTTCTGGTTGTCGTCGCCGACGTACCCCCACTGGTGGACGTTCGCGCCGTCGCCGGTCGAAGCGTTCTCGACGTCCAGCGCCTTTCCGCTGTTGACGTTCCGGAGGACGTACGTCTCGCCCGACTCGATGTCGACGCTATCGCTCCCGTCCGAGGGAGCGATCCGCAGCGCGGCGCCGCCGCCGGCGCCCATCGACAGCGTCACCTCCTCGCCCGCGGCGACGTCGTAGTCCGAGACAACGACGCCGGTGGGGTTGGTGTCGACGCTCGTCTCCGGCGGGTCGGCGTACTCGGTGACCGTCCAGCCGCCGTCGCGGGTCGAGAGGAACGACAGCGGGACCGTCACGTCCCGGGCGGTGCCGTCGGTCATCGCGCCGACGTACCACTCGTCGCCGCTTCGCTTGGCCGTCACGACGTACTCGCCGACCGCGCCGTCGACGGCGACCGTCTCGTCCCAGCTCGTGGGCACCCGCTCGACGAACTCGAACGCCGGGACCGTGTCGTAGTTCTCGTTCGCCGCGTGGGCGTCCGTGAAGTCCGTGTAGGCCGCCGGGAACGGCGCGCCGGCGCCCGACTCGGTGACGCCGACCGTGTTGAGGTTCATCCCGCCCACGTCGTCGGCACCCAGCTCGATGCCGACCCTGTTGGCCCCCGCCTCCAGGTCGACCGAGACCGTGTGGACGGCCCAGTCGTCCCAGTAGCCGGTGAAGGGGGGCGCGAGCGGCTGCTCGGCGCCGTTGACCACCAGCGTCGCCTCGGGGCCGCCGTTGTCCCGGACGGCCTGGCGGTTGTCCTCCTCGTCGGCGGCGTACCGGACGTGGAGGTCGTAGCTCCCGGCGCTCGGGACGTTCCGCACGGTGAACCGGACGGTCGCCCCGTCCGGCTCGCGGTTCGGATCGATCGGGACGTAGTGGGCGCCGAACGCGTCGCGCCACGCGTCGGCGGTGATCATCCCGTCGAGCTTGCCGGACTGCGCCTGGACGAACTCGCCGACCTCGAAGGTGTGGTCGACGTACGCCTCTAGCCGGTCGGCGGCCATCTGGAGGCCCCCGAGGTAGGTCGGGTACATCGCCAGCTGCTTGGCGAGGGTCGTCTGGATCCGGTCGCCCTCGTCGTCGTTGAACGTGAGGTCGAAGATCCCCGGCTGGTAGCTGGCCGGCCCGGCGAGCAGCCGGGTGAACGGGAGCAGGACGTGGTGGTCGCGCCCGACGTTCGACGCCAGCGCGTCGAAGCCGTCGTACTCCTGGGCCTTCACGACCTCGCGTGCGCCGACGTTGGGGTAGGTGCGGATCTCGCCGGTCGGCTTGATCCCCTCGTGAACTTCGAGCATCTGCCTGCTCGCGGCCGCCTCCCGCATCACCAGTCGGTGGTGGTTGACCGCCGTCTGACAGTGCTGGTTGTGGCTCGCGGCCGAGCCGTCGCCCTCGAAGCCGAGGCCGGGGTCCTTCACGTAGCCGTTCTTGATCGACCGGATCCCCGCGGTTTCGTAGTCGCCGAAGATATCCGCGTTCAGGATCTCGTCCTCGTAGACGACGACGTTGCCGGCGGTCTCGTTGTGCATCGTCATCTCCACCGGCGTCGGGAGCCCGGCGCCGTAGTCGGTCACCGCCGGCACGTCGAAGTCCGGATAGGAGTCGTCGGTTCCCATCTCGAACCCCGTGCCGTCGCCGGGGTAGGTGTCCCACCCCTCGTTCCACCCCTCCGCGAGCACGCTGTCGACGCCGTGCTCGCTCGCGAACGTCATGTACCGCTTCATCCGCTCGGTGCGGGCGCCGTGGACGTACCGCGCCGGGTCGCCCCCGGCGTCGGAGACCTCCGCGTCGGTTTTGTACTCCCAGTTGGCGCTGCCGGCGATCATCGTCCACCAGATGCCGACGTACTTGCGGCCGTCGCCGATCCAGGAGGTGTCGCCGCCCGGGAACGCCGACTCGTCCAGCGGGGACGCGAGCAGCGGGATCAGCTGCGACTCGACGAGGTCGGTCGCGGTCGCGCCGACCTGGACCGTCCGCCACGGCGTCGCGTGCGGCGCCGAGGCGGCGACCTTCGTTCCGTCGGGCAGCGGGGCCAGCTCCGCCGCGAAGCGCGTCCCGCCGCCGTCGGAGACCGGTGCCAGCGACAGCGACGCGTAGTCGTCCAGGTCGGACTCGTGTACGCTCAGGTGCGTCCCGTCCCCCGCCCGCATCGTCAGCGGCGTGTGCGCGCCCCGGCGGACCGAGTTGTCGTTCGGTCCCGTCGTGTGCGAGCCGGCCGGGACGTCGCTCAGGGGCGTCTCGCGGTACTCCTGCTCGAACCGGGGGTTGGTGAACTCGTTCTCGATCCACCAGCTCGTGTAGTCGGCGGCGAACCGGAACTCGGTGTTCTCGGAGACGATCGTGAAGTCGCCGAAATCGTCGTCGAACACCACCCGGAAGCCGAGGCCGTCGTCGAACACCCGCACCTGGAGGTTCGCGGACCGACCCGGGCCGGCCGTCTCCTCCACCCCGAGCGTCAGGTATCCGTAGTCCTCGGAGACGGCGTCGAAGTCGCCCCACACGGGCGTCCACGTCTCCGTGGCCGTCCCCCGCTCGCTGCCGGTGACCGCGATCTCGGGACCGCTGCCGTCGATGGCGGTGCCGAACGGCTCCTGGCCGGCGAAGTCGAAGCCGATCGGCGAGGGGTCGACGTACGTCGTCCCGCCGGCGGCGACCTCGTACGTCGGCACCCCGGTACGTAGATCGACCGTCACCTCGATCGAGCCGTCCGGCGAGGTGACGGACTGGACGGCCGAGTCGTCGCCGCTCGTGACCTGCGCGGCCGCCGATCCCGGAACCTCCGCCGAGTACGCCGTCGCAGCCAACAGTCCCGCGATCCCGCCGACGAACCCCCGCCGGCTGACGCGGCCGCCGTCTCCGTGCTCGGTATCCTCTGACATGGAGTACCGATGCGATAGCGAAAAACTATAATAAATGTTTCTGTAGTCCGAGGAGAAAACTGGAGGACGTAACGGAGATAACGTGTCGGTCGTCGAGCGCGAACGGACGGCCGCCGGCAGGCGACGGGAGAACCGTGAAGTGTGCACCCCCCGATCGACGCTCATGACCGACACGGACGGCGTCGCCGTCGGCGGCTCGCCCGGCGACGCGCCGTCGGAGCCACCGCCCGGCGACGTGTACGACCGCTGGAGCCGGCATCCCCGTGCGATGGACCTGCTGTACGCCGTCGCGTTCCTCGGCCGGGGCCGGACGGTCCGCCGCCGCTCGCTGGCGGCGCTCGACCTCGACGCCGGCGAGCGCGTCCTGGAGGTGGGGTGCGGCGACGGCCGAACCCTCGACGCGTTAGCGGACGGCGTCGGCCCCGGGGGAGCCGTGGTCGGCCTCGACGCCAGCCGCGGGATGACCCGCGCCGCCGCCGACCGGACCGCCGACCGCGACGCCGTCGAGGTCGTCCGGGGCGACGCCAGACGGCTCCCGGTCCCCGAGGGGTCGATCGACGGGGCGTACGCGGCGATGTCGCTGTCGGCGGTGCCGGACCCGGCGGCCGCGGTCGAGGCGGTTCACGACGCGCTCCGGCCGGGCGGCCGGTTCGTCGTCCTCGACGCGCAGCCGTTCCCGCGGTGGCCGCTGCGGGCGCTCAACGCCGTCACGGTGCCGCTGGCGCGCCGGCTCACCGACTGGGTCCCCGAGGTCGACCTCCGGGAGGCCTTGGAGGGGCGGTTCGCCCGCGTCGACGTGTCGACGTTCAACGGCGGGTCGATCCTGATCGTCCGCGCCGAGCGCGCCGACCGCGACCGGGACGGGTGAACGACCCGGCCGGGCGTCGGCGGGCCGCGTTCCGCCGCCTACGCCTCGGCGACGAGCGAGAGGTAGCCCACCCGACGGTCCTCGACGGCCTCCTCCAGGTCGTGGACGCCGTCGAGGAGGCGCTCGCCGCGCTCGCCCATGGCACCCAGCAGCGTCTCGTAGTCGACCGCCGCGCGGACGCGGTCGCGCATCTCCAGCAGGTCCTCGGGGTGGTCGCGGCGGTCGACGACCGTCAGCCCCGCGTCCTCGACGGCGTCGACCAGTCGCTCGCGTCGGCGGTCGCCGTCGAGACACAGCGTTCGCTCGATCACGCCGGGGAGCGCGGGGAGGTCGCCGTCGACCACCACGTCCGAGAGCGCGAGGCGGCCCTCCGGCGCGAGGGTGCGGGCGACGTCCGCGAGGGCGCCGTCGAGGTCGTCCGCGAGACACAGCACGCACTCCGCCAGCGCCACGTCGACGGCGCCGTCGGCGACCGGGAGCGCCGCGAGGTCGCCCCGGACGGTCGCCGTCCCGGGCACGCGGTCGGGCGAGCGGTCGATCCCCGCCGCCGTGGCGCCGCGGTCGCGGGCCTGCGCCAGCGCCGTCCCCGCGCCGCAGCCCACGTCGAGCAGGCGAGTTCCTTCGCCGACGCCCGCGCGGTCGAGCAGGTCCGCGGTCGCCTCGCGCCCGCCCGGGTGGAGCGGGCCGCCGAGCACCGTCCCGAGCGCCCCCCAGGGGTTCTCCAGGGCCGCGGTCAGGAGTCCCCGCATCCTACTCGGCCCCGCACGAGTCGCACCCGCACCCGCCGTCGGTGACGGCCCCGTCGGCGGCCGTCCCCTCCCCGCCCGCGTCGTCGTCGTCGGCGACGCCGCTCGCCGGGTCCCCGGTCATCGCCCCGTCGCCGTCGTCGCCCGCGTCGGGCGCCGCGGGCAGGTCCGCGTCGACGCCCGTCCGCGCGGTCTCGCCGCCCCAGCCGTTGCGGGTGCGGAGGGCGTACTCGCCGTCCTCGGTCGTCATGTTGTAGCCGCAGAAGGGGACGAGGTCGCCGTCGGGCGTCGGCACGGAGACGCAGCAGTTGTCCAGCCGCTCCACGTCGGCGGCGTCGGCGTCCATGAACCCCGTGAACGACACCGGGAGCACCCGGTCGAGGATCTCGTCGGCGCCCGCCGGGAGATCGAGCCCGCAGCAGCCGGCCGTCGAGCAGGCCCGCTCGCCCGCGGTCTTCGTGTTCGCCAGCAACTCCATCCAGTCGGCCTCGTCGACCAGCCCCGAGAGCGCGCCGAAGGTGTCGTCGTCGAGCAGCCCCGTGAGCGCGAGCGGGTCGCCGTCCCCCTCGCTCGGCTTCAGCACCGTCGCCATCTGGCAGTACGACGAACAGCAGGGGATCGGCAGCATGTCCCGCGTGTCGACGGCGTCTACTTGCTCGGCGAGCGCCCGGGCGGCGTCGTCGAGCGCGAACCGGCCGTCGTGTTCCCCGTAGCGGCCGAAGTGCGCGACCGGCTGGAAGTTGATCGACTCCACGACGTCGACGTTGTCGAGCCCGAACTCGACGATGTCGCCCATCCGATCCGCGTTCACGCCGGGCACGACCGTCGGCACCAGCACGACCGAGAGGTCCGCCTCCCGGCACGCCTCGACGGCCTCGCGCTTGGCCGCCGCCAGGTCCGCGCCGCGGATCGACTCGTGGGCGTCGCCGTCGCCGTGGCTGTCGACGTCGTCGAACTGGAGGTAGATCGCCGTCACGCCGGCGTCGGCGAGCCGTTCGGCGTACCCCGCCTCGTTCGCCAGCCGGAGGCCGTTCGTGTTCACCTGGACGTGCTCGAACCCCATCCCGCGGGCCGCCCCGACCAGCTCCGGCAGGTCGTCGCGGACGGTCGGCTCGCCCCCGGAGAACTGGATCGGCCGGGGGCCGCCCGCGGCCTTGACGGTTTCCAGGAGGTCGACCACCTCGGACTCGGGGAGGTGATCGCCGCCGGGGCCGGAGCCGGCGAAGCAGAAGGAACACGAGAGGTTGCAGTCGGTCGTCACCTCGACGACCGCGAGGCAGGCGTGGTCGGCGTCGACGGTCAGCTCCCCCTCGTCGACGCCGACCTCGGAGGCGAACTCCGGACCGAGCTCGCCCGCCCACGCCCAGTGGTCGACCGACCCCCACACCTTCCGGCTGGCGACGCCGTGGTCCGGGCACTCGCGGGTGAGGTAGACGCTCCCGTCCCGGGCCTCGTAGCGGCCGGGGACGCGTTCGAGACAGGTCGGACAGAGGCTCGTCGTCGTGTCGAGTTCCTCCGGTCCCTCGGTGGACATACGACGGCGTAGGCCCACCCCGTCATAGTTCTGTGGCGTGTGTTCGCCGGACGGTCGGACCGCGGAACCCTTTTTCAGTCGGCGACCCTCGCCCGGCTATGAGCGACTCCCCGCGGGACGGCTCGCGAGCCGAGGACGGCGTCGCCCCCGGCTCCGCGGGCGGGGGTTCCGGGGCGGAGGCGAACGCCGCGGGCGTCGCCGCCGCGCCGGCGGACCCGCTCGCGTGCGCGCGCCGGCTCCTCGATTCGACCCGCTCCGGCGAGGGGGTCGACGACGCGCTGGCGGCGCTTTCCTCCCTCCGCGAGTCGGCACTGGCGCCGGTCCGCGAGGACCGCGCCGCCGCGCTCGCGTTCTGGTGCAACCTCTACAACGCCGGGACGCAGGTGCTGCTCGACCGCCACCCCGAACGGTACGAGAGTCCCCTCCGGTTGGTGCGGTTCTTCGGGACCGACTGCGTCGCCGTCGCGGGGACGCCGCTGAGCCTCGACGACATCGAACACGGGATCCTCCGGGGGTCGCGCTCCAAGTACGGGCTGGGGTACCTCCCGCGGCTCCCCGTCGTGAGCGTCGGGGCCTTCGAGCGCCGCTACCGGCTGTCCGAGCCGGACCCGCGGGTCCACTTCGCGCTCAACTGCGGCGCCGCGAGCTGTCCGGCCATCCGGTACTACGAGCGCGACCGGATCGACGAGCAGCTCGACCTCGCGACCGAGGCGTATCTGGACGCGACCGTCGAGTACGACCCCGGGGCGGGCGTCGTCCGGGTGCCGCGGGTGATCCGCTGGTACGCCGGCGACTTCGACGACCCGGTCGCGTTCCTGAAGCGGTACGGAACGGTCCCCGCCGACGCGGACCCGCGAGTCCGGTACCGCTCCTGGGACTGGTCGCGCGCCCCCGGCAAGTTCGCCGACGGGGCGGAGTAGGGCGCGCGACGGAACGGAGCGAGCCCGCCGCACGGGCGAGCGCCGCGGGCGTCAGGCCCGCGCGTCCTGCGAGAGGTCGAACGCGAGATCCACGACCGCGATCCCCAGCGCGAGGGACTCGACTGACACCCCGAGCACCGTCCCCGCCGGCTCGATCACGTCCAGCAGGAGGAACGCGATCAGCACGGCGTTCGACGGGGCGTGTTCGATCCCGGCGTAGCCGAGCGGGTCGCGTCCCCGCCGGAGCCGGTACTCGTCGTACACGTCCTTCAGCAGGGAGCCGACGAGGATCGCCAGCAGGAGCCACCCCGGGAACCGTCCCAGCAGCACGACGATCCCCCCGTAGACGGCGAGCGAGAGCACGCCGAAGGCGACGTAGTGCCACGCCCTGGCGACGAGTCGCTCGCGGACGGTGAGCCCCGACGTCCCGTGCGGCACGGCCCGACGCTTCGCCGGGCGGGACCGAAAGCGCGTCGGACGGGGCCGTCGTTCGGCGACGGTACGCGCGGCCCGAACATCGAAGTGCCGGACCCGCGAAGGGCCGCTCGATGCCCTCCCTGCTGGAACGACTGCTCGGCGACGACACGCCGGACGAACAGGTCGACCTCGAATCGCGTCAGGAGACCGCCGACGGGGCGCTGCGGGACGCCGTCGACCGCGCCGGCTACGCGGTCGAGGACTGCGGCGTCACGGGTATCGCGGTCGTCAACGAGGGGCCGGACGGCGAGCCGGTGGTCGTCCCCGTCGGGCGGTTCTCGCTCGGCGAGGACGTCGAGGAGCCGGACCGCGACCTCGTGTGGGACCTCGTCGGCGAGGCCGCCGCGGCGCTACACGGCCCGTTCGACGACGTGTACGTGCGCCACTACGACGTACAGTTCACCTTCGACGGCGACGAGCTGTTCGAGGCCGAGGAGTGCCGGCGGGTGTTGCTCACGACCGAGCTCGTCGACCGCTTCGCGACGGACCCCGGCTTCGCGGTCGCCGACCTCCGCGCCGCCGTCGAGGCGGCCGACGACATCGACGACGAGGTCGCCCCCGTCGCGTGGGGCGAGCCGGTCGACTACAGCCGGTCGAACGGCGCCGCGGTCGTGGTGGGCGGGACGGCCGCCGCGGCGGCCGCGAGTGCGGGCGCCGCCACCTGTGCGGGGGCCGGCGCGGCGGCGGGCGCGGGCGGCGGCGCCTGCTGACCGCCCCGTTCTCCGCCGACCGCCGACGGCCCGCGATCCCCGCTGAGACATGTACTCCTGCCGGCATTTCGTACTACTGTAGCCACGCACACAGTTATGTCCGAGTCACGCGTGAACGTACCATGGAGATCCGAGCCGCGGTTGTCGAGGAGGAGGGCGGCCCATTCGACGTACAGACGCTCGAACTCGGGGAGCCGGAGCCCGACGAGGTGCTCGTCCGCGTCGTCGGGGCGGGCGTGTGTCACACCGACATGATCGTCCGCGATCAGGAGTACCCGTCGCCGCTGCCGATCGTCCTCGGGCACGAGGGGTCCGGCGTCGTCGAGGCAGTCGGGTCGTCGGTGACGGCGGTCGAGCCGGGCGACCGGGTGGTGATGACGTTCGACTCCGACGACGCCTGCCCCCACTGCCGGGACGGTCACCCGGCCTACTGCGAGGAGTTCTTCGCGTACAACTTCGGCGGCACCCGCCCCGACGGGAGCACGCCGCTCTCGCGCGACGGGGAGCCGGTCCACGGGCGGTTCTTCGGGCAGTCGTCGTTCGCCACCCACGCGATGGCGACCGAGCGAAACGTCGTCCCCGTCGACGACGACGTGCCGCTGGAGTTGCTCGGCCCGCTCGGGTGCGGGATCCAGACCGGCGCCGGCGGCGTCATCAACTCGCTGGACCCGCAGGCCGGGTCGTCGATCGTCGTCTTCGGCGCCGGCTCGGTCGGGCTCTCCGCGGTGATGGCGGCCGACCTGAAAGGGTGTATAGACGTCGTCTCGGTCGACCTGAAGCGGAACCGCCTGGAGAAGGCCGCCGAGCTGGGCGCGACGGCGACGATCGACCCCGCCGAGGTGGACGACGTCGTCGCCGCGGCGAACGAGGCGGTCGACGGCGGCGTCGAGTACGCCCTGGAGACGACCGGGGTTCCGGAGGTTGCCGAGCAGGCGGTCGAATCGCTCTCCCAGCGGGGAACCGCCGGCATCATCGGCGCCCCGCCGCTGGGCACCGAGGCCAGCTACGACGTGAACGACCTGATCATCAACGGCCGCACCGTCACGGGGATCGTCGAGGGCGACTCGAACCCCTCGGAGTTCATTCCCGACCTGATCGAGCTGTACCGCCAGGGGAAGTTCCCGTTCGACGAGATCGTCACGTACTACGACTTCGACGACATCGAGGAGGCGGTCGCGGACTCCGAGTCCGGCGAGACGATCAAGCCCGTGCTGCGTGTGAGCGAGCCCTGACGCGGTCGGTGGACGGGGGTAGGCGGGACGGTCCGTCGCCCGGCCCCGCCGCCCGGACCCCGTTAGAACTCGTCGATCACCGGAATGCCGACGGTGTCGAAGTCGGTCATCGCCGAGAGCTTGTCGTTCACGTCGTCCAGCGACACCGTCTCGCTGACGACGGCGCTGGGGTCGAGTTTGTCCCGGGCGACCATCCGGAAGATCTCGTCGTAGCGCGTCGGCGGCAGGCCCAGCGAGCCGACGAACTCGATCTCCTTCATGACCATCACGTCCGTCGGGACCCCGACCGTCCCCTCCTCCTCGGAGGTGGTGAGGCCGATCTGGACGTGCGTGCCGCGCGTGCCGAGGCTGAGCACGGAGTTGCGGCACGTCTCGGCGATCCCGAGCGCGTCGACGGAGACGTGACAGCCGCCGCCCGCGAGCGCCTGCACCGCCCCCGGCACGTCGTCCGCCTCGCCGGCGTTGACGGTCTCGGCCGCGCCGAGGTCCTCGGCCGTCGAGAGCTTGTCGTCGTCGAGGTCGACGGCGACGACGTTGGCGCCGAGGGCGTCCGCGATGTGGACCGCCGAGAGGCCGACGCCGCCGCAGCCGTGGACCGCGACCCAGTCGCCGGCCTCGACGGGCGCGCGGTGGGCCAGCCCGTGGAAGGCGGTCATGAACCGGCAGCCCAGCCCCGCCATGTCGACGGAGCCGACGCCGTCGGGGAGGTGGACGAGGTTGTGGTCGGCCGCGGGGACGTGGACCAGTTCCGCGAACGCGCCGGGAACCGGCTCGACGAACCCCAGCGGCATCGGGTTCTCGCAGGTGTTCCCGTGGCCGGTCCGGCACTGCATGCAGGTGCCGTCGCCGAGGTTGAACGGGACGGCGACGTGGTCGCCCTCGGCGAAGTTCGTCACGTCCTCGCCGACGGCGGCGACGCGGCCCGCCGGCTCGTGGCCCAGGATCTGCCCCGGCTGCGGCTGGATGCCCAGCCAGTCCCAGTCTCCCTGCCAGCCGTGCCAGTCGGAGCGACACACGCCGCACGCCTCCACCTCGACGACCACGCCGTCCGGCTCCGGCTCCGGCTCGTCGACCTCCGTTACGTCGAGCGGTTCGCCGTGCTCGCGCAGGACTGCTGCTCGCATGACACGCGATAGTTGACCACAATTGACATAACCGTTCCTGCCGGTTGGGGCCGCCGCGGGTCGGCGGACGCCGGTCCGTGGTGGTGGTCGTTCCGACCGGCGTCGCCGACGGGTCGCTCCGGGGCCGGAGCGGTCACGGGCCAGCAGTTATACCGACCCGACCCCTGTATCCGTGGATGACTGGATCTGTCGTCCGACGGCTCGCCCGCCGCCGGAGCCGACGCGGTCCCCCCGCCACAGCCGGTTGCTCCGCCGACGACGGTTTCCGTACAGGCGGCGGTCGCCGCGGTGGCGACGCCGACCCGGCGTCGACGGGGGTGACCTGACCCGTGCCGGCGCGGACGGTCTACTTCACGGGTCCCGGCGAGGTCGAGGTGCGCGAGTCGACGCCGGCGGACCCCGCCCCCGGCGAACTCGCCGTCGAGGCGACCGTCTCGGCGATCAGCCCGGGGACGGAGCTGCTCCTCTACCGCGGCGAGATGAACCCGGAGACGGCGGCCGACGAGACGCTGGACTCGCTGTCGGGGTCGCTCACGTACCCGTTCCCGTACGGCTACGCCACCGTCGGGACGGTGACCGGCGTGGGACCGGGCGTCGACCCCGACTGGTACGGCGAGACGGTCCTCGCGTTCCACCCGCACGCCTCCGAGTTCGTCGTCGACGTGGACGCGGTGAGCCGCGTCCCGGACGGCGTCCCGCCCGAGCGGGCGGTGTTCCTCCCGAACGTCGAGACGGCCGTGACGCTGGCGCTCGACGGCGAGCCGGCGGTCGGCGAACGCGCCGCGGTGTTCGGCCAGGGCGTCATCGGCCTGTTGACGACGGCCGTGCTGTCGTCGTTCCCGCTGGACTCGCTCGTCACGGTCGAGTGCCTCCAGACCCGGCGGCGGCTCTCGACGGCGATGGGCGCCGACCGGAGCGTCCCCCCGGCGGAACTGGACCCGGCGACGCTGTTCGCGACCGGGGCGAGCGAGCCCGGCGGGGGCGCCAGGTTCGGATCGGGCTCCGGGCCCGGCTCCCCCGCCGACGGCCGGGACGCCGCATCCGGCCCGGACCGGGCGGACCTCACGTACGAGCTGTCGGGCAACCCCGACGCCCTCGACGACGCCGTCGCGACGACCGGCTACGCCGGCCGGGTCGTCGTCGGGTCGTGGTACGGCACCAAGCCCGCCGAACTGTCGCTCGACGGGCGCTTCCACCGCAGCCGGATCGAACTGCGCGCCAGCCAGGTGAGCACGCTCGCCCCCGAGCGCCGGGGGCGGTGGACCGTCGCCCGCCGCCTCGCGACCGCGTGGCGCCGGCTGGGCGACATCGCGACCGACCGGCTCGTCACGCACCGGATCCCGGTCGACGAGGCGCCGAGGGCGTACCGACTCCTCGACGAACGGCCGGACGAGGCGGTGCAGGTGCTGTTGACCTACTGACCCGCCGGTCCCGCGTCCGCGGGACGCGCCTCGGGCCGCCGGTCACTCGCGGCCGTCGCCGACGACGCGGTCGACGTCCCACCTGTGTCTCCCGCCCTCCCGTGCCGATCCGGTCCGGAACTCGATCCGGGCGCCGCCGTCGTCGTCGAGCGTCGCCGCCACCTCCCAGCCGTGGGCCTCGGCCACGTCCCGGACGATGGCGAGCCCCAGTCCCGTCGCGTCGGCGTCGGCGGTGGCGCCGTACTCGAACAGCCGCTCGGGGTCGGCCGCGTCGAAGCCGGCGGCGTCGTCGGCGACGGAGAAGCCGTCGCCGTCGTCGAGCGGGGAGACGGTGACCGTCGCGTCCGGGTCGCCGGTGGCGACGGCGTTCCCGAACAGGTTCTCGAACACGGTTCGCAGCCGACCGGGGTGGGCCTCGACGACGACGTCGTCGGGGCACCGCAGGGTCCCCGGGGCCGGATTCTCCTCCCACACCGACCGCGCGACGGCGGCGACCGACACCGGCTCGGTCGCGTCGGTCAGCTCTCCCTCGCGCACCATGTCGAGGAGGCTGTCGATGAGGCGGTCCATCCGCCCGACCGCCCGCCCGACCGCGTCGAGGTGGCGGGCGTCGCCCTCGGCGCCCTCGACGTAGTCGAGGTGCCCGGCGGCGATGGTGACGGGGTTGCGGAACTCGTGGGCGACGATGCCGGCGAACCGGTCGAGGCGCTCGTTCTTGCGCTCCAGGCGGCGCTCGCGCTCCGCGCGCTCCAGCGCGGCCTCGGTGTTGGCCGCGAGCACCTTCGCGAGCGCCACGTCCGCCTCGTCGATCGCGTCGGTCTCCAGCGTCCCGAGCGAGAGCACGCCGCGGTCGCCGAGGGGACACACCAGCATGCTCCCCTCGCCGGACCGCTCGACCCCGTCGTCGATCTCGCGGACGTCCCGGTACGCCCGACACTCGCCGGCGTCGAGCGCCTCCCACTGGACGGACTCGCCGCGCGGGTAGTCCCGACGGTCGCCCGCGGCGTCGACGACGGCCTCCGAGTACGCCACCGGGACGAGCCGCGGGGGCGACGGCTCCACCAGCCTGACGCTGTTGAGATCGAACCCGAGCACGTCCTCGGCGGCGTCGGTCGCGACCGCCGCGACCTCCTCGGCGGACTCGGCCGCCAGCATCCGACGCGTCGCGGCGTGGAGGTGCCGGAGCGGCCCCGTCAGGTTCGCGTCCGTGCCCGCGCCGGATCCGGGGCCCCCCGACGACCCCACGGGTTCGTTCGACATTCGCGTCGGCCGTCGCTGGGCACCCTCCCGACTTGAGGATATCGATGCCGGTATCGTGGCTGATACCCGGGGATTCGGTGCGCTCGGGACGCCTCCGGACGGCTCCCGAGGCGACCGATCGGGGGTCGCGTCGCCGACGGCTACGGTCCCTTCGGCCCCCGGACGGCGGCGGCCGTCCCCGTCACGTCCCCCGGCTGGCGAAACCTTTGAACGCGGTGCCCCGTTAGCGAGTCACATCGTGGACCGACGGACGCTGGTCACCGCGGCGCTGGCCCTCCTGGCGGTGCTCGCGCTCGGCGTCGCCGCGGCCACGCTCGACTCGGCGACGACGACCGCCAGCGGCGGGTTCGGCGCCGGGGGCTCCCCCGACGACGTCGGGGCCGCCGAGGACAGCGACGGCGCGGTGGACCTCGGCGGCGACCCGGCCGCCGGCGAGACGCGGTTCCAGGTGCGCGTCTGCGTCGAGTTCCTCACGCTGCCGCTCGTGCAGGCGTTACTGACCCTGGGGGTCGTCGTCTTCCTGCTCGCGATGTACCGGACGACGCGCTCGTGGGTGATCAGCGGCATGTTCGTCGCGGCGGCGCTGTTCCCGCTGGGCGTGCTGTACCTGGGGCTCGTCTCCTGCGGGAGCGCGCCCACCGAGCTGGCGATCGGGTTCGCCCGGCGGGCTGCCGAGAACGCCTCGGTGCTCCCGAGCGGCGGCGGCTCCGCCGGGTCCGGCGCCGACGGCGAGGCGGTGTCGGCGCCGACGGCGCTCGTGGGCCTGCTGCTGGTCGTCGCCATCCTCGGGAGCGTCCTCCTGCTGTTCGTCTCGACCGGGGACGACGAGGAGGCGCTGGCCGACGAGCCGCCCGAGCCGCCGGCGCCCGAGCGCCGCCGCGAGGTCGGGCGCCGCGCCGGGGAGGCGGCCGACCGGCTGGAGGGCGACGCCGACCTGGAGAACGAGGTGTACCGGGCGTGGCGCGAGATGACGGGCGCGCTCGCGGTGGAGAACCCCCGCTCGACGACGCCCGCGGAGTTCGCCGAGGCGGCCGTCGACGCCGGGATGGCCCGCGCGGACGTCGAGGCGCTCACCGGGGCGTTCGAGGCGGTCCGCTACGGCGGCGAGCCCGCGACGCCCGAGCGCGAGCGCGAGGCGGTCGCGGCGCTGCGACGCATCGAGGAGACGTACGCGGGCGGGGACGCCGAGATCGACGGCGACGACTCCGGCGACGGCGGCGACACGGGCGCCCTCGGCGACGGCGACCGCGGAGGTGGGGTCCGGTGAGGGCGACCGCGGCGCTGGGGGTCGCGGCGGTGGCCTTCGGGTTCGTCGTCGTCGTCCAGCGCGGGCTGGCGGGGCTGTTCGACCTGACGTACGTGTTCGTCACCGGCGCTGGCGTGCTGGCGCTGGTGCAGGGGCTCCGGTACGCCAACGAGGCGCGGACCGCCGAGCGCCGCGCGACCGAGACGGGCGACCCGGAGGAGCGCTACGAGGTGCCGACCCCCGGCGACGCGGACGACGACCTCATCTCCCGGCGCGGGTTCTCCCGCGCGAGCGTCAAGCGCCGCCGGGAGTTCCGCCGGCACCTCCGCGAGGTCGCCGTCGAGACGCTCCGCACGCGGGGCGACTACGGCGACGAGGAGGCGGAGTCCGCCGTCGACGACGGCGAGTGGACGGACGACCCGGTCGCGGCGTGGTTCGTGGGGGCCGACGTCCGCCCGCCGCGGGCGGCCCGGCTCCGGCGCCTCCTCGGCTCGGACGTGGAGTTCCGCTTCGCCGCCGCCAGGACCGTCGACGCGCTCGTCGCCGCCCGCGGGGGCGAGCGGACGGACGGCGAGGCCGCCGCGGCGACGACGGACGACGGGTCCCGGAGCGTCGACGCCGTCGGCCGACGCCTCGTCGCGGCCCGGCGTGCGGGTCGCCGCCGCGTCGCCGCCGCCCGCGACGCGCTCGCGGAGGTGCGCCGGTGAGCGGGCGCGCGGACCGGACCGGCGCGACGGGGGGCAGCGGCCGGAACGTCGACCCGCTGGAGCGGGTCCGCCCCCGCGGGGTCGTCCCGACCGGCCGGTGGACGGGGATGGCGGCGCTCGCGCTCGTCCCGGTGGGGCTGGGCGTGCTCCTGCGGCACCCGCCGCTGGTGCTGGTGGGCGCGCTCGGCGTCGCCTTCGCCGCCTACGCCCGCGGCGACGCGGCGCCCGAGCTCGACGTGACGCTGGAGCGGGAGCTGTCGGACCCGACGCCCGACCCCGGCGACGAGGTGACCGTCACGCTGCGCGTGCGCAACGACGGCGGCGGCGTCCTCCCGGACCTGCGGCTGGTCGACGGCGTCCCGGCCGCGCTGGCGAGCGAGCGCCCGGCGCGCCTCGGCACCGCGCTCCGGCCGGGCCGGACCGCGACCCTGCGGTACGCCGTCACCGCGGTCAGGGGCGCCCACGAGTTCGACCCCGTCCACCTGCTCGCGCGCAACCCCAGCGGCTCGCGCGAGCGCGACGCCCGTCTGGAGGCCGAGGGCGCGACCACGATCCGGTGTACGCCGGAGCTGGAGGCGTCGGCGTCGCTCCCGCTGCGGGGGCTCACGACGGTGTACTCGGGGCGGGTCCCCACCGACGTCGGCGGGGCCGGCCTGGAGTTCCACTCGACCCGCGAGTACCGCCACGGCGACCCCGCCAAGCGGGTGAACTGGGCGCGGTACGCCCGGACCGGGGAGCTGTCGACGCTCCAGTTCCGCGAGGAGCGCGCCGCGACCGTCGTCGTCTGCATCGACGCCCGCGAGGAGGCGTACCGCGCGCCCGACGGGGAGTCGGCCAACGCCGTCGAGCGTGGCGTCGAGGCGGCGACGGTGGCGGTGCCGGCCCTGCTCGACAGCGGCGACCGGGTGGGGATCGCCGCCTTCGGCCCCGGCGACTGCTGGCTCTCGCCGGGCGTCGGCGACGACCACGCCGCCCGCGCCCGCGACCTGCTGGCGACGCACCCGGCGCTGGCGCCGACGCCGAGCGGCGAGCGGTTCCTCCCGACGACGTGGCTGCGGCGGTTCCGCCGCCGGCTGCCGGCGGACGCGCAGGTGCTGTTCTGTACGCCGCTTCCGGACGACTACGCCGTGACGGTCGCCCGCCGGCTCGACGCCCACGGCCACGCGGTGACGGTGATCGCGCCCGACGCGACCGCCGACGACACGCCCGGCCACCGCCTCGCCGGCGTGGAGCGGGCGAACCGCGTCTCGCGGCTCCGCGCGGCGGGCATCCGCGTGCTCGACTGGGGCGAGGAGTCGCTGGCGACGGAACTGGAGCGCGCCGCCGCGCGGTGGTCGCGGTGACGGTCACCCGCACGCCCCCGCGGCTGGGCGTCGCGCTCGCGGCGCTGTCGGCGGCCGTCGGCGCGGCGGCGCTGGGGCTCGCCTCGCCCTCGGCGGCCGGCCTCGCGGCCGTCGGCGTCGCGCTGGTCGCCGTCGGCACGCTCGTCGGGTCGCGCCGCGTGCTCGGCGCCGGCGCCGTCTCGCTCGTCGCGGGCGTGCTGGTGGCCGGCGGGCTGGCGGGCGCCGGACCCGGGCCGTTGCTGACTGGCGGGATCGCGGCGGCGCTGTCGTGGGACCTGGGCGAACACGCGATCGGCCTCGGCGAGCAGTTGGGGCGCGAGACGGACGTGACGCGCAACCTCGCGACGCACGCGGCCGCGTCGCTCGCGGTGGGCGCGGTCGCGGGCGCGGTGACGTTCGGCGTCTACGTCGCCGCCGCCGGGGGACAGCCGGTCGTCGCGCTCGTGTTCCTGCTCGTGGGGGCCGTCGCGCTGGTGAGCGCGCTGCGGTAGGCGGACGGGGGACGCGTTCCCCGACGACGCTACCCGGCCGGATCGGCGCCGCCGTCCTGCACGGTCGGCACCGCCACGCGGTCGAGCACGGCCGCGAGCACGTCCGCCTTCGCCACGTCGTCGACCGTCGCGTCGGGCGTGAGCACGAGCCGGTGGGCGAGCACGGGCGTCGCCACGCGCTTCACGTCGTCGGGCGTGACGAACTCCCGGCCGGCGAGCGTCGCGGCCGCGCGGGCGGCCTCGAACAGCCGCTGGGTGCCCCGCGGGGAGACGCCCACCTCGACGCGGCGGTCCCCCCGGGTCGCCCGCGTCACGGCGGCCATGTACTCCAGCAGGTCGTCGTGGACGCGGACGGACTCGGGGGCCGCGCGGGCGCCCTTCACCCGTTCCTCGTCGAGCACGCGCTCGACGCTGGGGTCCTGTTCGACGCGCCCCGCGCGGCGCCGGAGGAGTTCGACCTCGCCCGCCAGGTCGGGGTAGCCCATCGACGTCTTCACGGTGAATCGGTCCAGTTGGGCCTCCGGCAGCGGGAAGTTGCCGGCCTGCTCGACGGGGTTCTGCGTCGCGATCAGGAAGAACGGCTCCGGGAGCGCGTAGGTGGTGCCGTCGACGGTCACCTGCTCCTCCTCCATCGCCTCCAGCAGCGCCGCCTGCGTCTTCGGCGGCGCGCGGTTGATCTCGTCGGCGAGGACGACGTTCGCGAAGATGGGGCCCTCGCTGAACTCGAACTCGCCGGTGCCCTCGTCGTAGACGGTGGTGCCGGTCACGTCCGACGGGAGGAGGTCGGGCGTGAACTGCACGCGCGAGAACGAGAGGCCCAGCGCCGTCGCCATCGACCGCGCGGTGAGCGTCTTGCCGGTGCCGGGGACGTCCTCGATGAGCACGTGGCCCCTGGAGAGCAGGCCCAGGAGGATGTCCTCGAAGAAGGCGTCCTCGGCGACGATGGCGGCGCGGAGGGTATCGAGCACGTCCTCGCAGGCCGCGCTCGCGTCGGGAACGTCCATGCGGGACGGGCGCACTCGACGGGGAATAAGCCCCGGGGTTCCGTCCGGGAGGCGGTGACAGGGATCGGTCGAACCGAAACGGTTTACAGGCTGACCGCCCGACGTGGAGGTGAGCCGAGGTAGCCTAGCCTGGCCAAGGCGGCAGATTCGAAATCTGCTGTCCATTCGGACTCGGGAGTTCAAATCTCTCCCTCGGCGCTTCTGGCGGCACACTGCGACGAACGGTGAGCGGAGCGAACCGTGAGGAGCCGTGCCGCCGAACGACCTCCGGGGGGATTTGAACACGGAAGACGCAGCGCCGAGCGAAGCGAGGCGACCGTCTTCAGGAGTTCAAATCTCTCCCTCGGCGCTTCTAGGAGGCGCAACGTGACGAGCGGCGAGCGGAGCGAGCCGCGAGGAACCGCGCCGGCGTGAATGCCACACGGAGAGATTTGAGCAGGGAGTGGAGCGAGCGAACGCGAGCGGAACGACCGCGTTCAAATCTCCCCCTCGGCGCTTCTACGAGGCGCAACGTGACGAACGGAGCGACCCGCGAGGGGCCGTGCCGACGACGTATCGAGGCCCCCGACGGAACATGTTCGCAACGACGGTTTTCGATCCGGGGACCCATCACTCGGACACGCTCCGACCGGGAGCCGCCGAGACCATGACCCAGGGAACCGACCCCGCCTGCGACGGCTGGGACAACTCCGAGTGCGAGGGGACGCCGTACTGCCCGCCCCGCTGTCCCCGGTACGTCGACCCCGAGGGGGCCGCGTACGTCGTGCGGCCGTTCGAGCCCGCGGACCGCGACGCGCTCGTCGAGATGTACGGGACGATCGACCCCGAGTCGCGGACGCGAGGGTTGCCGCCGACCTCCCGCTCGGGCATCGAGTCGTGGCTCGACGGGCTGACCGACCGCGGCTGGAACCTCCTCGCCCGCCGGAACGGCCGGATCGTCGGCCACGTCGGCGTCGTGCCGGGCGACGCCGACGAGCCGAAGTTCGTCGTCTTCGTCCGCGACGACCACCAGGGCCGCGGCCTCGGGACCGAACTGGTCAGACACACGATCGCGTACGCCGCCGACCGCGACTACGACGCGCTGCGGCTCTCGGTCTCGCGCGGCAACCGCCGGGCCGTCCGCGTGTACGAGAACGTCGGGTTCGAGTTCGACGGCGAGGGCGACCGGTTCACGACCGACGACCTCGATCTCGACATGCGGCTGTCGCTGTCGGCGCCCGTCGCCGACCGGGTCAGGCTGCCGCCCGCCGAGCGGTGAGGCCCCCCGAACCTGCTCCCCGGACGCGGCTCCCGGTGGACCGACTGTACGGTCGTCGGCTGCTCCGGCACGAGCGACAACGACGGGGACGGGGGTGGCGTCAAAAACGGGACCGGTTGCGGGTCGGCACCCGACGCACGCGACGCCCGATCAGGCGGCCGCGACGGCGTCGAGGATCTCCTCGTAGTCGGGTTCGTTCGTCGGGTCGTCCGCGATCCAGCTGTACGTCACGGTCCCGTCCTCGTCGATGACGAACACCGCGCGGTTGGCGATGCCGTACAGCCCGAGGTCGGGGATGTCCATCGAGAGGCCGTACGCCTCGATGCCGTCGCCGGCCATGTCGCTGACGAGGCCGAACCCGAGGTCGTGCTCGTCGGCGAACGCCCCCTGCGCGAACGACGAGTCCGCGCTGACGCCGAACAGCGTCGCGCCGGCGTCGACGAAACGGTCGTGGCGCTCCTGCAGCGAGACCATCTCGTTCGAGCACGGGGGAGTGAACGCCCCCGGGAAGAACGCCAGCACCACCGGCCCGTCGCCGAGGTGGTCGGCGAGGTCGAAGTCCTCGTGGTCGCTTCCCCTGTACGTCGCGGTGAACGTCGGCGCGGTGTCGCCTTCGGAAACCATACCCGGACGGATCCAGGGGTGCCGTCGTCGTAAACCCCCGGCGTCCGCGCGGCGGCGTACGGTCCGGCGGGTCGGGGCGAACCCTCCGACCGTCGCCGGGACGCGCCCGGGGTCCCCGCGGGCCCCGCGACGCGTCGGCTACTCCCCGCCGTCCGCGTACGCGTCGAGCGTCCCCGGCTCGCCGCCGTCGTCGCCGCGGAGCCGGCGGCGGCGCTTGTCGTAGGCGCCGTCGAGGTCGAGGAGCTGGCGCTGGCGCGAGACGAGGTACGCGTCCACGTCGCTGCGGTCGGCGGGGTGGGCCGCGTGGATCCAGACGGGGCGGTCCGCGCCCGTCGAGAGGCCGTCGGCCCACGCCTCCGCCGCCGAGCGGTCGCCGAACTCGCGGCGGGCCCCCTCGTACAGGACGGCGTGGCCGACCGCGGCGTTGGCCTTGCGCGCGGACGGCTTCACCTCCACGACGTAGCTCACGCGGGGCGCTTGGGCCGCATCCGATAAATACTCCCGGAGATCGCGGCCCCCGGATGGCCCAACTCGCGCCTCCGAACGACGCCGCGGCCGCGACTGCCCGCTCACAGCAGCAGCGAGAAGTTCCACAGCCCGATCAGGCCGAACCAGAGCGCGCAGCCGAGATACACGGTCGCGCGCAGCCCGGGCACGTACCAGTCGGGCGTCTCCCCGCCGGCGAGGCGGTCGATGACGACGCCGGACTCCGCGAGCAGGCCGACGACCACGAGCGTGATCACGGTGAGCACCGCCATTCCGGGCGCCGGCCCGAGCCACGCCATCAGCGCCCGCGACAGCGGCACCGTCTCGCGCACGGAGTCCGACAGCCGGAGTACGACCACCGTCGAGACGGCGTCGAGGCCCTTCCCGACGAGCAGCGCGGCCGCGAGGGTCGCCCGACGCATACCCGTCGCTTGACGGCGATCCGTCAAAACGGTACCCCCCGCGGCGACGCGGACGACGGTGCCGCGACCGCGCCGACGCCCGTCCGGTCGCGCCCCCGCCCCGACGCGGGCGGCTACGACTCGACCTCGACGGTGTCACCCGGCTCGACGCCGTCGGCGGCGCCGGCCGGGAGTTCGACGACCGTGTCGGCGGTCCCCCAGCCGAGCCCGATCCACGGTCGGAGCCGCTTCACCTTCGTCACCTCCCCGTCGACGAGCCAGACGGCGTCGATGGCGAACGGGACGAACGCCATGTGGAGGCTGCGCGAGTCGGCCTCGTCGAACCGGAACACGAGCGCGTAGTCGTCGGGGATCGACCGGCGGAACATCAGCCCCAGCGCCTGCGAGAGCGCGGAGTCGGCCACCTCGACGTCCTCCGCGAGGACGCGCTCCGACGGGGCGGTCGGCTCGCCGCCCTCCGGGTCGATGGCGCCGGACCGGTGGATCAGTCGCACGCCGGGTCGTGGTCGGGCCGGGGGCATGAACGTGTCCCTCGGCGGGCGGGGGGTCGGGGAGTCGATCGACGGATCGCGGGTACCGCGGCCCGTTCCGGCGGATTCGACCGGCGGACCGACGAATTTAATACTGTGTGGAATGTTAACACACAACGATGCGCGCTGATCCCTATCAGGCCGACACGGTGCGCGTCTTCGAGTGCCGACGGTGCTCGACGCGCGTCGAGGCGGAGCACAGCGTCGGGAAGTGTCCGGACTGCGGCGGCGACCTGCAGGACATCTCCGTCCCGCGGGAGTGAGGATTTTTCACCGAGGGCGACGCGACGGGACCCATGGAGGAGACGCCGGACGGGACGCCTGTCGGCGTCGACGACCCCTACGAGTTCGCCGGCCGGTGTGACCACCTCACCGGCGACGGCCGCTGCCGCTTCGCGCTGGAGCGCGCGGGGGACGACCCCGGCTTCGCCGCCGAGCGCCGGCGCGACGACTACGCCTGTCTCGTCGCCGACGAGGACGCCGACTGGCGCGACTGCCCCCACTACCGTTCGACCACCGACGCGAAGGAGTGCGTCCGCTGCGGCCTGACGGAGGTGCGCATCGCCCACGACGAGCGCCGGCCGCTGATCGAGGAACACCACCTCTCGTACGGCGAACACGGGAGCGACGCGGACGGCGCGCGAGAACCCGGAGACTGCGGCGCGGATCGGAGCCTCACACACGAGATCACCGTCGGGCTGTGCCGGTGGTGTCACACGAAGGTGCACAGATCGTTCGCCCGGGTCGACGACGACGCGAGCCCCGACCCGGAGGCGGTCGCCGAGCGCGAGTCGCGCCGGAGCGACGAACTCGGGGAGCTGGGCTTCTCGGCCGCCAGCGAGCGCTTCGGCGACGAGGGGTGACGGATACGCACGTCCGTGCATCCCCGAGCGCGAAGCGGGCCGCTTTTCACCACGTCCGCGCAACACTCGGTATGAGCGAGCCGCGCATCGTGGTGATCGACAACCACGGACAGTTCACGCATCTGGAGGGTCGCGCGCTGCGCGACCTCGGCGTCGACACGGAGATCCTCGACAACGACACCGACCCCGGGGACATCGACGCCGACGGGATCGTCCTCTCGGGCGGCCCGAGCATGGACCGCGTCGGCCGGTGCGCCGACTACCTGGAGCTCGACGTGCCCGTGTTCGGCATCTGCCTGGGCCTGCAGTTCATCGCGGACGAGCTCGGCGGCCGCGTCGAGTCGGGCGACTACGGCGGCTACGCCGACGTCGACGTGCGGATCCGCGAGGAGGACGACCCGCTCGTCGGGTCGCTCGCGCCCGAGACGCGCACGTGGGCCAGCCACGCCGACGAGGTGGTCGAGCCCCCCGAGGGGTTCGCCGTCACCGCAGACAGCGACGTCTGCGGCGTCGAGGCGATGAGCGACACCGACCGCGACCTCTACGGGGTCCAGTGGCACCCCGAGGTGAGCCACACCGAGCGCGGCCAGGAAGTGTTCGAGAACTTCGTCGAGATCTGCCGGTAGCCGGTGCGGGTCGCTCCGATACCCGACGCAGTCTTGCGATCTCGTCAGAAGTCTTCTTGGATCGTCGAACCCACGTACGTGACGGCTCTTCGGAATACGCCGGACGTACCGCGCCGGTCCGGCGGACCCCTCCGGTCCCCGGCCGTGCCTCGCTACCGATCCGCGCGGCGAGTACGCCTGCTTTTTAACTCCCGACCGCGTTCCCCTCCGGCAACGCGATGACTGCGACCCAGAGCAACCTCGCCGGCCTCTCGCGGTTCATCTTCCGCGCGCCGTCGTGGTACACGTCGGTCGCGTTCGCCCTCCTGCTCGCGGCGGTCGCGGGCGTCGGCGCCTTCGAGCGCCCCGAGACGACGCAGGTGTGGCGCGGCGTCCTGTTCGTCGGCCGCGACGCCTGGGAGGGCGTGTTCTTCATCGGTATCCCGACCGTCGTCGCCGCCCTCGGTACCGCCTGGGTCGACCGCCTCGTCGGCGGGAAGCTCACGCCGAACCGGTCGTCGTTGCTCGCGCTGGTGTGTGAGGTCGTCATCGTCGCGTTCCTCGTGTTCGGGGCCGGGCTGGCCGTCCTGACGGGGCTCGGCCAGCGGTTCGTCTTCGACGTGCTCGTGGTCGCGCTGGCGTCGGTGTTCGCGCTCCGCCTCCTCGTCGTCATGGCCGTCTCGCGGTCGTCGCTGCTCGTCGCCGCGGTACCCGCGAGCATCCAGACGGCCACCGCCGCGGTCCTGCTGTTCGTCTACAGCGGTACCCTCCGCGTGCTGGAGGTGGGCGGCCCCCTGCTCGACACGTTCCTGATGCCGTACCTCGCGCGGCCGGGCGAGGCGCCCCCGGAGCTGTCGGCGATCAAGCCCGATCACTTCCTCGTCCTGGCGCTCACCTGCGCCCTGTACGCCGTGGGCGTGTGGACGTTCCTCTACGTCGTCGACCGGCCGTGGCGCAACACGCTCGGCGTCTCGGTGCTCGATTTCCTCCAGGGGTTCATCGGTCACGTCGCCGAGGGGAGCCGGGAGCTGGAGGACTTCTTCGAGCAACTGGGCGAGGAGGCGGTCGTCCCCGTCACCGTCCTCGCGTTCCGCACGCCCGGCGGCGAGGAGAAGGCCCGCTGGGTGCTCCCGATGATCCACCCCGGGCCGATGGGCGAGATCGGCGGCGGCAACCTCCCGGTCCGGGTCGCCGCCGCGACCGACGGGCTGGCGTTCCCGCCGCACGCGACCGCCGGCCACGACTTCAACCTCGTCACCGAGCGCGAGGTGGACACCGTCGTCGCGGCGGCCGACCGCGCGTTCGACCGCGTCTCCTACTCGCGGGGGGCGACCGAGAGCGTCCGCGAGGCCGCCGGCGAGGCGACCCTCCTGGGCCAGGCGTTCGACGACGACGCCCTCCTCGTCTCCTCGTTCGCGCCGGGGTTCGCCGACGACGTGGAGTACGCGGTGGGCCTCTCGACGGCGGCCGAGGCGCGCACGAACGGGCTCGACGACGTGCTGCTCGTGGACGCCCACAACTCCAACAACGGACTCGACGGCCCCGACCTCGGCCACGTCACGCCGGGGTCGGGCCGCTCGTTCGACATGATGCAGGCCGCCGGCCGGATCGGCGAGCGGCTCGCGGTGGCGCCCCGCGGCGACCTCTCGGTCGGCGTCGCCTGGGACCGCACCGACTGGGTGCCCGAGGAGGGGATCGGCCCCCTGGGCGTCCGCGTGATGGTGACCGCCGTCGACGCCGACGCCGGCGGTGAGGGGACCACGGACGGCGGCAGCGACGGCGACAGCGACGGCGGCGGCAACGGAGACGCGGACGGCGACCCGCAGACCACCGCCTACGTCCTCGTCGACGGCAACAACATGGAGCCGGGGCTGCGCGGGACGCTCGTCGACGCCGTCGTCGACGGGACCGGCGTCGACGAGGCGGAGGTGATGACGACCGACACGCACGTCGTCAACACCGTCGAGGCCGACAATCAGGTCGGCGCCGCCATCGACCGGGGGGAACTCGCCGAGGTCGTGGTCGACCTCGTCGCCGACGCGGTCGCCGACGCCGAGCCGGTCGAGGCGGGGATGGCGACCGAGCACGCCGAGGTGACGGTGTTCGGCAACGACCGCACGGAGTCGCTCGCCAGCCACGCCAACGCCGCCGTCTCGATGGGCGGCGCGCTCGCGGCCGCGGTGATCCTCGCGTCGCTTGCCATCTCGGTGCTGCTGTTCTTCGTCACCGGCGCGTGAGCGGTCCGTCCCGGCCCTGCTCGCTCCGGTCCGAGCGCCGCCGGGCGCGACCGCTCACTCCCGCATGGACTCGACGACCGAGCCGATCTCGTTGGTCTGCTCCTCGACGGCGGCGGCGATCTCGTCGGCTTCGCCGGCGATCTCGTCGGCCTTCTCGGCGGCGCCCTCGACCATCGAGGAGACCTCCTCGGCGGAGGCGGCCTGCTCGTCGGTGGCGCGGGCGACCTCGGTGACGCCGGCGGAGGCCTCCGAGACGGTCTCGGAGATCTCGCCCAGGTGGTCCATCGCCTCCTCGGTCCGCGCGACGCCCCGCTCGATCCGCTCGTCGCTGCCCTCGATCTCGTCGATCACCTCGTCCATCTCGGCTTTGATCTCGTCGACGGTCTCCTCGACGGCCTCGGCCTCCTCCTGGGAGTCCTCCGCGAGGCTCTTCACCTCGTTCGCGACGACGGCGAACCCGTCGCCCTCGGCGCCCGCGCGGGCGGCCTCGATGTTGGCGTTGAGCGCCAGGAGGTTCGTCTGCTCGGCGATGTCGTCGATCACGTCGACGAACTCGTCGATGTCGTCGATCCGGCGGCCGATCCGCTCGATCCCGTCGGTCATCGACTCGGCGGCGTCGGCGACGCTCCGGATCGCCTCCATCGCCTCGGCGGCCGACTGCTCGCCACGGTCGGCCGCCTCCTCCGCCTCGGTGGCCGCCTGGGCGACCTGCTCGGCCGAGGAGGCAACCTCCTCGATCGCCGCCGAGAGGTTCGTCATCTCGTCGCTCACCGTCTCCATGTCCTCGGACTGTTCGCCTGCAAGTCCCGCGATCTCGCTCGTCGACACCGCGACCTGCTCGGAGGCCGCCTGCAGTCCCGAGAGCGCGTCGGCGGCGTCCTCGTCCACGTCGCCGTCTCCGGCCGCGACCTGGTCGTCGACGTCGATGTCCGTGTCGATGTCGTCCCTGGCGTCGGATCGGCTGGTTGCCATGACAGCGAAAACCTGTACCCGCAATATAACATACGGGGGTAATATTATCAGTTCGTGATCTTAACTTCGCTAAGCTACCGAAACGACTCGAAAACCGAACTTTTTCTGTCGCTACCGGAACTCGACCGGACCGCCCTCGGGTATCTCGACGAACCGTCCGCCCGCCGCCTCGACGCCGCCGTCGACGGACGGGTCGGCGCCGACGTGCGTCAGGTCGCCCGTTCCGACCCCCAGCGCGTCGGCGACGCGGCCGAACGCCCGCGGGTCGGGCTTGCGCCACCCGCAGGCGACGCTGGTGACGACCGCGTCGAAGCCGTCGCGAGACAGGGTCGAGCGCACGAGCACGCGTCCGACGAGTTCGGGGACCGCACAGTTCGCGAGCAGGCCGCCCGGGCCGCGCTCGCGGGCGGCCGCGACCGCCTCGACGGCGCCCGGCCGCGTCCGGACCGCGGGGTCGAACGCGGCGACGACGGCCCGTCGGGCGGCGTTGCCGGGGGCGTCGACGCCGCGGGAGGCGAGCGCCCGGCTCACGTGCGCCGGGAGCGGGACCTCGGCGCCCGCGGGCGCGTCGACGTGCGTCTCGCGGTAGGCGTCCGCCCAGTCGGCGGGGACGTCGACGCCGCGGGCCCGGAGTTCGTCGCCGACGGCGGACGCGGGGTCCCCGGGCAGTCCGGCGTCGACGAGCGTGTCGAACAGCGCGAACGAGGTGGCGGACACGAGCGCGAGTCGCCGGCGCGTCGCCATCAAGCCCCCGGACGCGACCGTCACGCGGATACGTGTCCATGCAGGGGCCGAGCCCTCGTCCCCCGCGTTCCTGCCCGGAGCCCCGAGCGTCGGGACCGGCGTCTCGCCATTTGATATCGCGATATTCGATTTACCGTACGACGGCCGCTCGGCTCTCGCCCGGCGACGCGACGCCCGCGAAGAAACGCGGACCGGGGCCGACCGGAGCGCTATCCCGCGCTCGGCAGCACCAGGTCCGAGACGGACACGTCGGGAGCGCTCGGCTCCGGCAGCGAGAGGTACGACCGCAGCCGTCGGTACTCGTAGACGAGCGCGGGCAGGATCATCAGCCCGGTCGTCGCCGCAACGGCGAGGTAGTCGCCGTACCGGAGGTTCACGGACGCGATGGCGAGCCACGCCGCGGTCCACGCGAGCACTGTGCTGGCGATCACGACCTCGACCACCACGGTCACGGCGCTCGAGAGTCCGCCCTCGAGGGTCGACCGTGCCTCGGCAGTCGGTGCACGTGTCACGTCCGGCCGGGGCTGTGTGCCCTTGGACGGAAAAGCGGCGGACAAGATTTCGAGGGGTCGGCGGGTCGAAGCTACCGCCGCCGGGGGCTACCGGATCGTGTTCGACTCCAGGTCGCGCGGGAAGTACGTCAGCCACTCGATGCCGCTCTCGGTGACGGCGATCGTGTCGGAGTGGCGGTAGCCGTACTCGTCGGTGTAGATCCCGGGTTCGATGGTGTAGATCTGTCCCGGTGCCATCGCCTCGTCAGCCTCGTCGACGTGGTCGTAGTCGTCCCACCCGCGGTCGATGTACGGCGGCTCGTGGCCCCCGAGGCCGATGTTGTGGCCGACGTGGTGCTGGGCGGTGTCCTCGATGCCCTGCTCCACGAAGTAGTCGTGGACGGCCTCGTCGACGCCGGCGATGGACGCGCCGGGCCCGAGCGCGTCGATCGCGATGTCCTGCGCCTCCAGCATCAGCTCGAAGTAGTGGACCTGCTCGTCGCTCGGCTCGCCGACGAACATCGTCCGCTCCAGCTCCGAGTGGTAGCCGTCGACGTTCGCGGACGCGCCCGTGATCAGCACGTCTCCCTCCGAGAGCCGCTCGTTGGGGGTGTGGCCGTGCGGGAGGGCGGTCTCCTCGCCCGAGATGTACCCCGCGTGGACGGGGCCGCTCCCCCGCGTCCGGACGGCGTAGCGGTCGCCGAGCGCGTCGAGCATCGCGCGGGAGGCGTCGGTCGTCGCCCGCTGGCTCACCGTCACCGGGTGGGCGCCGACCTCGGTGTAGTCGGCGAGGTAGCGGTGCGCCAGGTTCGCCCACTTCGCCGACTCGCGCACGAGGTCGACCTCCGCGTCGGTCTTCTCCCAGCGCATCCGGTCGACCCACGACTGGCTCTCGACCGCGACGAACTCCGAGAGGGCGGGGCCTTCATAGCCCATCACGCCCGGCGCGCCGTCCGAGTCGGAGACGACCGACTCGACGCCCATGCCGTCGAGCATCGCGGCGGCCGTCTCGATCGGCCTCCCCTGGGGGTAGTCGAAGTAGTGGTGGACGGCGTCGATCCGGGGGTTCGGCTCGACGCGCTCCACCTCCAGCCGCGGGACCGTGATCTCCACGCGGTCCTGGGTGACTGCGAGGACGACCGGCCGCTCGGTCTGGATGTGGTGGAAGCCCGAGAGGTACTCGATGCTCGTCGCGCCGAGGAACGTCGCCGCGTCCGCGTCGGTGTCCGCGAGCCGTCCGCGCACCTCAGCGAGACGCGCGTCGAACTCGGATTCGGGAAGCTTCGTCGCCATGGCTCCGGGATTCGCCGCTCGCGGGATAAGCGTCGGGGAAGCGGCGCGGGGGGACGAGGCGGGGTCGATACATCACATGACGCGATACGAAACCGGATCGTTGCGGCCGACCCACAACCTCGGAGGATGGCTTTGATTCGTGCCTTCTGTTCGTCCGAAGATAGTGTGAAAAGGGAGCTGTCATGCGGTTCTCATTTTATATCAGCAAGAAAACTTTTCTGAGTATCATACTGCGTGGCTGTTTACTAATCACCGGACGCAAGCCCGTCCATCCGCAGTATGCGTGAAAATAAGCCACGCATCAGATCCCAAACTCCGAAACACTGGGCCGACCGCCGGCGCTACGTCGGTCCGGCGGGGTCGGACGCGACCGGGTCGGTGCCTGACTCGTCGGCGTCGGCGACCTCGTGGAGCGCGTTCCGGACGGCGCCGTGCTCGGCGGCGTGGGGGCGGCCGGCGGCGTCGCCGTACCCCTCCTGAGTCAGGCGGTTCCGGTTGAGACACAGCTTCGTGAACTCCGGGCG
This sequence comes from Halobaculum sp. EA56, assembly GCF_051195075.1. Classification (NCBI taxonomy): domain Archaea; kingdom Methanobacteriati; phylum Methanobacteriota; class Halobacteria; order Halobacteriales; family Haloferacaceae; genus Halobaculum; species Halobaculum sp. EA56. Next base: position 134,452 of record NZ_JBNTJX010000006.1, on the reverse strand, counting down.
GAGCAGGTCGAACGTCTCGAATCGGTCGGAGAGCTCCGGGAACCGCCGCTGGTAGTCGAGGACGGCCCCGCGAACCTGTCGCCAGAAGCGCTCCTCGTCGTAGCCGTGGCGGGCCGTCAGTAGGTCCGAGAGGTACCGGAACACCCCGACGAACAGCCCGCAGAAGTAGAACTGACACAGCCCCTCGGGCGGCTCCGACCGGAGCACCCCGCGGAGTTCCCCGTCCAGCCGCTCAAGCTCGGGCAGCGGCCGGTCGGAGACGTTCACGTCGTCGACGAAGTCCTTCACGCCCAGCCGGGTCGGGACGAACTCGTCGTCGAGGATCAGGATCGTGTTCTCGCCGTGCGGGGAGAACACCGTCCCGTAGCGGTAGAGGTAGTGGAGCAGGGGCGGCAGCGTCGTCGCGAACAGTTCGTCGAGCCACTCCTCCAGGTCGAGCGGCGACCGCTCGACGAACTCGGAGATCACGGCCTCGCCCTCAGCCTCGTGGAGCAGCGCGGCGAGCGTGACCGCCCGCTCGTCCTCGTCGATGAGGGCCGTGATCGACTCGCGCCAGACGGCGCCCAGCAGCTCGTCGTACTGGTAGGCGTTCCCGTCGAGCTCGGCGAACTCCGGGTGGTCGTAGTTGACGCCGGCGACCTCGCCCGGGAGGACGAGCTCGCACTCCTCCCGGAGGAACTCGTCGTCGTCGCGGATCCCCTTCACGTACTCGGTGACGCGCGGGGCGGCCTCGGTGCGCTCGCCCGGCAGCCCCCGCCAGACGAGCGTGTTCAGGACCTTCATCGGCAGCTTCACGTTGTGCTTGCCCGGCGCGTCGACGTTGAACATCGTGCGCACGGACTGCCCGGGGAGGTACTCGTCCTCGCCGTCGCCGAGCGGGACGAGCGCGTCCTCGGCCAGCTCCTTCGCGTACAGCGAGGTGACGACCTCCTCCCACTGGTAGTCGTGGACGGGGATCAGGGTGTACGCGTCGGGGTCGAGCCCGCGGTCCGCCAGGTCGCGCATGAACGCGTCGTACTGTTCCCCGAGTTCCTCGCGGAGCAGCCCCTCCGGGTCGAGGCCCCCGACGGTCTCGAAGGCCACGCGGTCCTCGCGTGCGGCCAGCCAGCCGATCGTCGTGGTCCGGCGGCGCTCGGGGGCGTACGCGCGGTAGTCCTCGTAGTCCCAGCCGAGCCGCCCCTTGTTGAACGTGATCCACGGGTGGCCGGTCATCTCGCTCTCGTACTCGGCGTAAGACAGGTCCGCGAACGAGTCGGGCGCCTCGCGCGCCTCGACGTGCGCGTCCGCGAGCAGGGTGTTCCGGTACTCCCGGATCAGGTGCCCCGCGGTCAGCTCGTCGGTGCCGAGCGTCTCGCGGGCGTCGAGGAGGAACCGGATCGGGTCGGTCGCGTCCGCCCACGCGGCGTCGGACCCCGGCGCGGTCGACCGCTCGACCGTCCCCGGGAACACTCGGAGGCCGTCCATGAGCCGCTCCTCGGCCTCGAACCGGTAGGCGACGGCGGGGTCCTCGTCGTCGTCGGCTCCCCGCTCGCCCTCGTCCCCGCGGTCGCTGTCCGTCTCCCGCTCGCCGTCGCCCGCGAGGTCGACCCGGTAGCGCCCGCCGCGGTCGGTCGCGGCGACGCGCTCCGGGTCGATCAGCTCCTCGTAGGCGAACTCCCGCAGCATCTTCGCGAGGAGGTCGCGCTCGGCGGCCTCCCAGTTGTCGGCGTCCAGTGCGTCCTGTAGCGTGTCCTCGTAGGTGTCCATCGTCGTGTTAGTGTTCGTGTGGCGTGTCGGTCGGTCGGCGGTGCGTTCGGTCCTCGACGGACGTGCGGCTCCCCGGCGGACCGTCGGTCGGTGCGCCCGCGGGCGCCGGTCCCGCGGGGCGACGCGAGGCGCCGGCGTCAGTCGTCACCCCGCGGGGGCTCGGCCGGCCGGCCGCGGTCGTCGCCGGTCCGCCCGCCGGAGTCGGCTCCCTCTGCCTCCCCGCGGAGGCGACCGGCGGGCGCGTGTTCGACGTACCGGGCCGGCGAGAAGTCCTGGAAGACGGTGTTCCGGTCGACCGGGTACGGCGAGTCCGCGAGCAGGCGGTCGAGGATCACCGCGTTCCGGTAGGTGCCGAGCCCGAGGTCCGGCGCGCCCACCCCGTGGGTGTGCACCTCGGCGTTCTGGACGAACACCTCCCCCGGGAGGTCCCCCTCCAGCGCGTACTCGCGGCCGACGCGGGGGCGACCGTGCTCGTCGCGGTCGATACGGGGCTCCAGCGACGAGAGGAACGACGGCGTCGGGCGGTGGTATCCCGTCCCGAGCACCACCGCCTCCGTCTCGAACGCGAACGCGGTGTCCTCCTGTCGCTGGCGGCAGTCGACCCGGTAGCGGCCCGGCCCGACGCGCTCGATGCCCTCCACCTCGGTCATCGCGATCATGCCCACGTCGGGGTCGCGGTCGCCGACGGAGTGCTCGTACAGCGCCTCGTAGATCTCGTCGCTCGTGTCCGGGTCGATCCCCTTGTACAGCAGGTCCTGCTCGGGGATGAGGTCGTCCTTGAGCGGCTGGGGCAGGTCGTACACGTAGTCGGTGTACTCCGGCGTGAAGTGCTGGAGCCCGAGCTTCGAGTACTCCATCGGGAAGAACCCGTCCGACCGGGTGACCCAGTCGAGCCGGTAGCCGTGTTCCGGCTGTCGGTCGAGCAGGTTCTGGAACACCTCCGCCGCGCTCTGCCCGGAGCCGACCACCGCGATCGACTCCGCCTCGAGCACCGACTCGCGGTTCGGCAGGTACCCCGCGGTGTGGAACACCTCGTCGTCGGGGAAGCCGCGGAACGCCTCGGGGACGTACGGCCGGGAGCCGACGCCGACCACGAGATCGCGCGCGAGGTAGCGGTACCGCTCGACCCCCGGGGCGTCCGGGTCGGTCGCCGCGGGCTCCGCGGGGTCCTCGGGACGGACCGCGGTCACGCGGAAGTTCGCCTCCGGGTGCTCCTTCCCAACCGGCTCGACGTCGACCACCCGCCGCGAGAAGCGGGCACACTCCAGCGTCTCCGCGACCCACCGGCAGTAGTCGTCGTACTCCCGCCGGGGGATCTGGAACGTCTCGTAGAAGTAGAACTCGTACAGCCGGTCGCGCTCGCGGAGGTAGTTGAGGTAGCTGTACGGGTTCGTCGGGTCCGCGAGCGTCACCAGGTCGGCGAGGAACGGCACCTCCAGGGTCGTCCCCTCGATGAGCATCCCCTCGTGCCAGACGAACGCCGGCTTCTGTTCGAGGAAGACGGCGGAAAGCGGCACGTCGTCGCTCCCCTCGATCAGCGCCGCGAGCCCCAGGTCGAACGGGCCGAGGCCGACGCCGACGAGGTCGCGGACGCGGTCCGGATCGCCGTCCGTGGAGTCGCCGTCCGCGGGATCGCGGTCGACGCTGTCGGCGGGATCGGCGCGGTCTGAGTCGCCGTCGACGCCGCGGCCCGCGGGATCGGTCGACCCCTCGCTCATCGCTCCACCCCCGCGGACCCGGCGTCGCCGTCGCGGTCCGTCGCGGCCTCGGCGTCGCCCGCGGCGGCCGCGTCTCCCGGGTCGTCCGCGTCCGCCGCGGCGGCCTCGGCCGCCAGCGCGCCGGGGGAGAACGACCGCTCGAACCGGGCGCGCTCGCACACCAGCAGGGTCGCGTCCTTCCCCTCGTGGGGGAAGCGGAACTCACCGCGTGGCCGGAATCCGACCCGCTCGAACGCCCGGATCGCGGCGTCGTTGCGGGCGTCCGGCTCGGCGACGACGCGGTCGGTGCCGGGGTGACGGAACGCGAGGTCGGCCATCGACCGCAGGAGGGCGGTGCCGTACCCGCGGCCGAGGTACTCCTCGGGGCCGATCAGGAGGTGGATGCCCTGGTCGCCGTCGCGGGCGTCGTAGTGGTCCGCGAGGGGGTCCTCGGCGGCCCAGTAGCGCTCGAAGTAACTCATCGGGACGCCGTCCACGCGGCCGACGTACGGGGTGACGTGGTCGTCGTCGAGCCGCTCGGAGAGCGCCCGGCGGAACGCCGGCAGCGGCGCGCCCATCTCCCAGTAGGGGCGCACGTGCTCGCTCGTGAGCCACGCGTGGAGGCGGTCGAGGTCCCGCGGGAGCTCGACCGGGCGGAACGACACCGTCCGGTCGACGCCCGGCGCGGGGCGGCGGTACTCGCAGTCGTCGGACAGCAGGCTGAGCGCGTCAGTCATCGGACGTAGTGGTCGTCGAGACGGGGTCGGTCCCGCCGGACACCCGCGTCACGATCGGGTTCTCGACGTCGGTGTAGACGGACTGGTTCTCCAGGTCGTTCTCCAGCTCGTCGAGGCCCTCGAAGCGGGTGAGCAGGTTCGCCTTACACGGGACCCGGCGCTCCGAGAGCAGCCCCGACACGAGCGTCGAGGCGTCGGGCTCGTGGTCGGCGAGCGATTCCAGCTCCGCCCGGAGCACGGCGAGGAGGTCGGGCTCGTCGGCGACGCCGCCGGCGCCGAGGGCGTTCACGACGCCGAGGGCGTTGTTGAGGACGACGTAGTAGCGCAGGCGCTCGTCGGCGACGGCGTCCGGGCAGACGGTGTCGGCGCGCTCGCCGACGCCGGGGAGCCACCCGTCGACGCGGTCGTACCGCGACTCGGGGAAGTAGTACCCCTGGTTGTCGCGGTAGAACCCCTCGACGGGCCACCCGTCGCCGTCGAGGCGCACGAGCGTGTTCTGCTGGTGGGCCTCGACGCCGACGCCGAGCTCGAAGTACGTCCACAGCACCGGCCGGACCGTGACCGAGAGGTACGCCCGGAACCACTCGCGGGCGACCGCCCGCTCGGAGCGGCCCTCGCGCTCGGCGACGCGGGCGACGACCCGGGCGGCCCGCGAGGGGCCGTCGAGGCCGTCCTGACACAGCCCGACGACCGGGGTGACGTTCCTCGCGTCGTCGCCGCGGAAGGGGTTCTCCCGCAGCACGGTCTCGAAGCCGGACTCCGGCCCCTCACCGAGGTCGAGCGTGAGCGCGGCGGGGTCCTCGACGACCGAGAAGTCCGGGAAGCGGTCGGCGAGCGCGTCGCCGAACCCGGTCGCGAGCAGCTCGGAGACGGCGACCCCCCGGGCCAGCTCGGGGCGCTTGTTCGTCCGCTCGGCGTTGGTGATCCGCACCGCGAGCGACCCCTTGACCATGAAGGGCGCGTCGGGGCTCCACAGCGTCCGTACCGACGAGGTCGGGTGGAACGTCGGCCCGAACGCGCCGAGGTCGCGCACGTCGCCGCGGTCGAGCGCCGCCTCGACGTGCGGCTGCGAGCGGAGGTAGTCGGCCTGCCAGGGGTGGACCGGAACGAGCGCCTCCCCCGCCGCGACGGCCTCGTCGGCGGCCGCGGGCGCGTCGTCGGCGTCGGCGACGAGCGCGTCGACCCACTCGGCGGCGGTCCCGTCCCGGGCGGACCACTCCGAGACGACGGCGGGGTCGGCCGCGAAGAACCGCAGCGGGAAGCCGCCGCGGAGCTCCGGGGCGTACCGCCCCGCCTCGTGGTCCGGGATCCCCTCCCGGCTCTTGGGCGTCGGGTGGAGGTGGTGGCCGTACACCAGCGACTGCTCGGCGTCGCGGAAGCCGACCGTCCCGCCGTACATCCGGTCGTGCTCGGCGGGGTCGTCGCGGGCGGCGGCGAACCGCTCGGTCGCGCGCCGCGAGGCGAGCACCCGGCGCAGGAGGTCGTCGCCCGCGGTCGGGTCGCCGGCGTCGAGCGCGAGTTCCCGCCGCGCGAGCGCCGCCAGCGTCCCCGAATCGAGCGGCTCGGGAGCGGTGCCGTCGGCGGCGTCGACCGCGGTCGCGTCGACGGCGCCCGACCCGTCGGTCACGCGCGGGTCCGCCCCGGCGCCGACGCCGCGGGCGTACGCCGGGAGGCGGAACAGGTGCCGGCCGGTCGCCGACTCGTAGCGCAGCGGCGCGAACGCGGCGACCCCCTGTCGGGGGAACGGGACGCGGACGACCCGACCGTCGGCGCGGTCGGCGCCCGCCGGGACCCCGTCCGGGACCGCGCTCGGGGGGAGGACCTCGCCGGCGCCCGTCTCCCGGAGGTAGCAGTTGAGGAACGCGTGCAGGGTCGCCGACTCCGCGTGCTCGGCGGGGGAGTCGGCGACGGTCCCGACGCCCGTCACCGGTCCACCCCCGTCGCGTCGGCGGTCGCCCCGGACGGAGCGTCGCCGTCCCGCCGGCGGTCGGACCGGAGCGCCTCCGTCCCCTCGCGGTCGGTCGAGCCGGCCCCGTCCGTCCGCTCGGCCCCCTCGGCCTCGACGGCCGCGGCGTGTCCTTTCAGCGCGACGAGGAGGTCGCGGACGTCGTCGACGGTCGTCCGGGGGTTCATCAGCGTGAACTTCAGGTGCGCCCGGCCGTCCACCTCGGTCCGCGCGACCACGCCCCGGCCGGCCTCGAACAGCCGGTCGCGCGCCTCCCGGTTCACCCGGTCGGCCCACGCGCCGGGGTCGCGGTCGGGGCGGTCGCGAAGCGGCGTGTACCGGAACGTCACCGCGTTGATCGTCGGCTCGCAGGCGAGCTCGAACGCCGGGTCGGCGCGGATCTCGCCCGCGACGCGGTCGGCGAGCGCGACCGTCCGGTCGACGAGCGCGGCCAGCCCCTCGCGGCCGAGCGTCCGGAACGCGACGTACGGCTTCAGCGCGTCGAACCGCCGGGTCGTCCGCGTCGACTTCCCCACGAGGTTCGGCACCTCGTCGGCCTCCGGGTTGAGGTACGCCGCGTTGCGGCTCATGTACCGGAAGTCGCCCCCGTCGCCGAGCAGGAACGCCCCGCAGGCGATCGGCTGGAAGAACAGCTTGTGGAAGTCGACCGCCAGCGAGTCGGCCCGCCCGATCCCCGACAGCACGTCGCGGTGGTCGTCGCTGACGGCGAGCGCGCCGCCGAACGCGGCGTCGACGTGGAGCCAGAGGTCGCGGGCGTCGGCCACGTCCGCCAGCTCCGCGAGCGGGTCGACGCTGCCGAAGTCGGTCGTCCCCGCGGTGGCGACGAGCGCGAACGGCCGGTCGCCCGCCGCCTCCAGGCGGTCGAGTTCCACCCGGAGCGCGTCCGGGTCCATCCGGCGGCGGTCGTCGGTCGGCACCTCGACGACGGCGTCCTCGCCGAGGCCGAGCAGGGCGGCCGACTGGGCGGCCGTGAAGTGGGCGTCCGCCGAGCAGAGCACGCGCATGTCGCCCGCCTCCGGCGGCAGCCCCGCCTCGCGGACCGAGCGGTCGAACGTCTCGGCGACGTACCGGTCGCGCGCGAGCAGCAGCCCCTGGTGGTTCGACTCGGTGCCGCCGCCGGTGAGCACGCCGTCGGCGTCCGGCCCCAGGCCGAACAGGTCCGCCAGGTCCGCCACGAGGCGCTCCTCGACGACGGTCGCGGCTGGCGCCTGGTCGAAGGAGTCGAGCGACTGGTTGACGGCCGCGAGCATCGCCTCGGCCGCCAGCGAGGGGACCGTCGGCGGGCACTGGAGGTGCGCGACGCACGCCTCGTCGCTGGGGTACACCGCGTCCGCGAGCACGCCGTCGCGCACGTCCGCGAGCACGTCGTCAAGCGGCGCGCCCGTCTCGGGGAGCGTGACGCCGTCGAGGCGCTCGCGCAGGTCCGCGTAGGTCGCGCCCGAGTAGGGGCCGTCGGGGTCGCCGACGACGTCCAGCACCGCGTCGCGCGCGGTCGCCATCGCCTCGGCGTACGCCTCGTTGCCGGCCTCGCTCCCGAGGAACAGCCCCTCCGCCAGCGCGCGTCCCCGGGCGGCCGACCCGTCCCCGGGGTAGCGGTCGTCCTCGCCGTCTGCGGTCCCGTCACGGTCGGCACCGCCGTCGCCTCCGGCGGCCAGGTCGGGGTCCGCCTCCGACCCGCGCCGGGCGTCGGGCGAGCGACGCTCGCCCACGCCGCGTCCGGGGCTCACGCCGCCACCTCCGCCCCCTCGGCCGCGAGGACCGACTCGACCGCCTCGGCGAACCGGGCGGCGATCTCGTCGACCTGCTCGCGCGTGACGACCAGCGGCGGGAGGAAGCGGGCGACCGCCGAGTCCCGGCCGCCCGTCTCGATGACGAGCCCGCGGTCGAAGCACGCCGCCCTCACCGCCGACGCGAGGTCGCCGTCCGGCGGCGGGGGCAGGTCGCCGTCGTCGGTGCCCGCCTCGGGGTCGACGAACTCGACGCCGAGCATGAGCCCGCGCCCGCGGACGTCGCCGACGGCGTCGAAGCGGGCCGCGAGCGCCTCCAGCGGTTCGCGGAGGCGCTCGCCCATCGCGGCGGCGTGCTCGTCGAGGTCCTCCGCCAGGACGCGCCGGATCGTGACGCGGCCGGCGGCCATCGCGAGCTGGTGACCGCGGAAGGTGCCCGCGTGCGCGCCGGGCTCCCACGCGTCCAGCTCCTCGTCGTAGACGACGACCGAGAGCGGCAGCCCGCCGCCGACCGCCTTCGAGCAGGTGATCACGTCGGGGACGACGCCCGCGTGCTCGAACGACCACGTCTCGCCGGTGCGGCCGAGCCCGGTCTGGATCTCGTCGACGATCATCGGGACGTCGTGCTCGCGGGTGATCCGCCTGACCTCCCGGACCCACCCGTCGGGCGCGGGGTTGACGCCCCCCTCGCCCTGGACGAGTTCGAGCACCGCGGCGGCGGGGTCGGCGATCCCGCTCTCGGGGTCGGCGATCGCCCGCTCAGCGAAGCGGCTCACCGACTCGTGTTCGCCCGGCTCCAGCCCGAACGGGTGGCGGTACGGATCCGGGTACGGGAGGTGGTGCACGTCCGGCATCAGCCCCGGCACCGGCCCCTTCGCGTCGGTGTCGCCCATGAGGCTGAGCGCGCCGTTCGTCATCCCGTGGTAGCCGCCCTGGAAGGCGAGCACGCTCCGGTTCCCGGTCGCGGTCTTCGTCAGCTTCAGCGCCGCCTCGACGGCGTCGGTACCCGCGGGCGAGCAGAACTGCACCTTCGCGCGCGAGGCGAACTCGTCGGGGAGGCTGTCGAACAGCGCGTCGACGAACGCCTCCTTCTCGGGGGTGGTGATGTCGAGCGTGTGCAGCGGGCGGTCCTCCGCCAGCAGCCGCTCCAGCTCGGCGGTCACCTCCGGGTCGTTGTGGCCGAGCGCGAGCGTTCCGGCCCCGGCCAGACAGTCGAGGTAGTCGTTCCCGTCGGCGTCGGTCAGCTCCAGGCCGCGGGCGCGCTCCACCGCGAACGGGAGCGAGCGCGGGTACGTCCGAGCGCTCGACTCCCGCCGCCGCTGGCTCGCGAGCAACTCGGCGTTCGACTCGTCGTATCTCACGGCGACGCCCCCCCGCGGACGCGTCGGCCGTCTGCCGTGTCGTTCCGCATGCAGGATTTAGGCTAGCCTAAAACAGGATAAATCCGTCGATCGTTAGGTGGACCTAAAACTCTCCGACAGCGTCACGTGTCCCTGTTTCGTGTCATCGGCCGATTAGTTTCTTCCATGGATGTGCGAATACATCCGCGTTGTTTCGGCCGGCCTAAAGAATTTCCGTCGCGGTCCGCCACGCGCTCGCCCCGTCGGCGGGGGGAGAGGCCGACCCTCGGTCCCACCGATAAACCACAGAACGCGATACGAAATCGGTGCCGGGCCGTCAGTCGGAGGTCGCTGCCGACCCGGACTCCTCCGCGTCGATGCTGCCGAGTTCCGGCGCCGCGTCGTCGCCGCGGGCCGCGCGGAGCTTCCCGAACGCGACGCAGGCGGCGTAGATGGCGACGGCGACCAGGACGATGACGCCGCCCGCAGTCGCCTCGCCGTAGTAGGAGAGGCCGATGCCGAGCAGGACGGCCAGCTCGGCGAGGACGACCGACGCGAGCAGCGACCCCGTGAAGCTCCGGGACACCTGCGCGGCGCCGGCGACGGGCACGACGAGCATCGCGGCCACGAGGATGACGCCCATGATCTGCATCGCGCCGACGACCACCAGCGCCGTGAGCATCACCATCACGCGGTTGTACCAGTTCACGGGGATCCCCGACACCTCCGCGGCCGTCTCGTCGAAGGTGACGTACAGGAGCTGGTTGCGGGTGAGGCCGACGGTCGCGACGATGACCCCGAACAGCACGAGCAGGATGGCGGCGTTCTCCGCCGACACCGTCGCGAGGTTGCCGAACAGGTACTGGTTGATCCCGACCGCGAGGCCGCCGGCGTTCAGGCTGATCAGCACCGTCCCGAGGGCGAACCCCGTCGAGAGGACGATCGCCATCGACACGTCGTTGTACGCGTCGGTCGTCTCCGAGATCACCTCGATCAGCAGCGCCGCGATCACCGCGACGACGACGGCGGTGAGGTACGGCGAGACGCCGAGGCTGAGCACGCCGTTGAGGAACAGCCCGACGGCGACGCCCGCGAACGCGGTGTGCGCGAGCGCGTCGCCGATGAGCGCCAGCTGCCGATGGACGAGGAACGTCCCGATGAGCGGCGCCATCACGCCGATACACAGGCCGACGAGGATCGCGCGGTGCATGAACCCGTACCGGAGCAGCTCCAGCCCGGTCGCGTCCCCGAGCGCGGCCATCAGCAGCGACCACAGGTCGAGCAGGTAGTACAGCGGCGCGAGGACGGGGTCGAGCGCGCTCCCGTCGGACTGCAGGAGGACCGCCGCCGGCGACGCTGTCGAGGGAGCCGCGACGGCCGCCGCGAGCGCCCCGGCGGCCCCGGTCGGGAGCGTCATCGCTCGCCCCCGAGGATCCCCCCTGCGGCGCCGAAGGCCCGCGCGAGGGCGTCGCTCCCGACGAACTCGTCGGTGGGTCCGTCGAAGTACACCCCGCGGTTGAGACACACCACCCGCTCGGCGTGGTCGACGACGGCGCCGAGGTCGTGCTCGATGAGCAGGACGGTGATCCCCCCGTCGTTGAGCGCCGCGAGCAGGTCGTAGAACGCTTCGACGGACTCGGCGTCGACGCCGACGGTCGGCTCGTCGAGCACGAGCAGGTCGGCCTCGCCCGCCAGCGCCCGTGCGATGAACGCCCGCTGGCGCTGGCCGCCCGAGAGCTTCGTGATCCGGCGGTCCGCGAACTCGCGCATGCCGACCGTGGCGAGCGCCTCGTCGACGGCCGCCCAGTCGTCGGCCGACAGCCTGCCGAACCCGACGTGCGCGAACCGCCCCATCTTCACCACCTCGCGGACGGTGATCGGCATCTCCTTGGCGGCGCTGGCGTGCTGGGAGACGTAGCCGACCCGCTCGCCGTCGTCGAAGGCGTGGGCCGGCTCGCCGAACAGCGTCGCCTCGCCCTCGTCCGGGCGCAACAGCCCGAGCATGAGCTTCATGAGCGTCGACTTCCCGGAGCCGTTCGGCCCGACGACGGCGACGTACTCGCCCGCCTCGATCGCCAGGTCGACGTCCTCGACCACCGGCGCGGCGGTGTAGCCGAACGTCACGTCGGACAGCTCGATCACGTCGCCGCTCGCCGGGCCGGCCGCGGGACCGTCGCCGTCCCCGTCGGCGACGTCGCCGTCGGTCGCGGCTCCGTCCTCGACGGCCCTCCCGTCGACTGCGGCTCCGTCGTCGACTGCGGCGTGATCCCGTTCGGCGCGGCTCATTCGAAGTTCCTCCACTCCTCGTTCCACCCGTCGTAGCCGGCCTCCTCGGGCGGTTTGTTCCCGAGGACGACCTCGAAGGTGGGCATGTTGATGTTGTACGCGATCTCCTCGTACCCCCACTCGTTCTCCACCCAGTCCTCGCGCACGCCCGCGTACGGCGTCACCGGGTAGTACGCCTCCACGTCGGTCTCGGCGATCAGCTGTTTCGCCGGGCGGCGCGTCTCGAAGACGCCCGCGCCGATGTAGCGGATGTCGTTCTCCTCGATGACGCGCTTGGCCTCGACGATGTCCGACGGCTTCACGTCGCCGCTGGCGGCGAGGTTGACGACGAGCGGGCGCATCTGCACCCCGTACCGGTCGGCGATGTACTGGAAGGCGTTGTGGGCCGCCAGCTGGACCACGTCGCGCTCGGCGGCCTCGAAGACGGCCTCGTAGTCGGCGTCGATGCGGTCGAGCACGTCGGCCTTGTACGTCTCGGCGTTGTCGCGGAGCGTGTCCTCGTGGTCGGGCGCGAGCTCGACGAACCCCGCCGTGATGTTGTCGACGGACTGCTTCGCCCGCCGCGGGTCGAGCCAGAAGTGCGGGTCCCGCCCGCGACCCTCGCCGACGCCCTCCTCCTCGGGGTCGAGGCTGTCGGCCAGCGGGATCAGGTCGATCCCCTCGCGGACGTTGATGAGCGCCGTGTCGGCGTCGTCGTCCTTCAGCGTCCGGATGGCGCGGTCCGCCCACGGCTGGAAGTCCTCGCCCACGTGGACGAACGCGTCCGCCTCGACGATGTCGCGGGTGACGCTCGCGTCGGGTTCCCAGCCGTGCCCGTGCAGCCCGGTCGGGACGAGGTTCCGGACCGTGATCGGGGTGTCCGCGGCGATCTGCCGCCCGAAGTCGTAGAAGCTGAAGAAGGAGGCGACCGCGACCGGGCCGTCGCCCCCGTCGCCGCGTCCGCCGTCGTTCCCGGAGCCCGGTCCGTCGCCCGCAGTGCTGCTCCCGGCGGCGCCGCCGAGACAGCCGGCGAGCCCCGCCGCGGCGAGGCCCGCGCCCCCCGCGAGGAACCGCCGTCTGGTGGTCCCCGGCGAACCCGCCGGGTCGCGTGTGTCGGTCATACTCACCTGTACGAGGGCAACCGAACAGTATAGTTGTTGCGACTGAAGTAGAGAATTAGATGAGTCTAATTCACCACCGCTGGTGGACGTGCGCCGCGACGTACTCCTCGTACACGTCGCGGACGACGCCGTGGAGCCGGTGCGGCAGCGGGTCCAGGTCGGCGGCTGCGACGTTGCTCTCGATGTGCGCCGGGGAGGTGGAGCCGGGGATGACCGTCGAGACGGCGTCGAAGTCGAGGATCCACCGGAGGGTGAACTGCGGGAGCGTCATCCCCTCCGGGACGTGCGGCTCCAGCGCCTCCACCGCGTCGACGCCGGCGTCGAGGGGGACGCCGGCGAAGGTCTCCCCCACGTCGAACGCCTCGCCGTCGCGGTTGAAGTTGCGGTGGTCGTTCTCGGGGAACTCCGTGTCGCGGTCGATCGTCCCGGTCAACAGCCCGGAGGCGAGCGGGACGCGGACGATGACCCCAACCCCGCGGCGGGCGGCCTCCTCGAAGAACAGCTCCGCCGGACGCTGCCGGAACGGGTTGAAGATTATCTGGACCGTCTCGACGCCCGGGTACTCGATGGCCTTCAGCCCCTCCTCGACGCGCTCGACGCTGACGCCGTAGCTCCCCACCTTCCCGCGTGCGCGCAGGTCCGCGAGCGCGCCGAACACGTCCGGGTCGTAGTACACGTCCGTCGGCGGGCAGTGGAGCTGGAGCAGGTCGAGCGTGTCCTCGCCGAGGTTCTCCCGGGAGCGGTCGACGAACCGCTCCAGGTTCTCGGCGGTGTAGCCGTCGGCCGTGTGCGGGTCGAGTCGGCGGCCGGCCTTCGTCGCGACGGTCACCTCGTCGTGGGCGTCGCGCTCGTCGAGGACGTGCCCGACGTGGCGCTCGCTGCGCCCGTCGCCGTACACGTCGGCGGTGTCGAGGAAGTCGACGCCGGCGTCCAGGGCGGCGCGGACCGCCTCGCGACCCACTTCGTCGGACACGTCGCCCCAGTCGCCGCCGATGTTCCACGTGCCCAGTCCGACCTCGGTCACCTCGCCCATGTCGCCGAGTTCGCGGTGTCGCATACGCGTCCCTCGGCGCGGGCGTGTAAGACGACTGTGGTCCCGGAGCCGCAGCGCACGCGACGGGCGTCGCGGTCGTCGCGGTTATCGCCCGCGGTCGTTCCGCTCCTTCCCCGCGGTCGCCCCGTTCGTAAGACGCGCCGCGTCGTTCACGCGTCGGACGCGGGGATAGTTTGATAAGGGCGCTGTCGCAATCGGGTGGCAATGAGCAAGATAACCTTCCGCGCCGACGCGGACCTCGTCGACCGCCTCGAGGAGTTCGAGGCGTCGAAGAGCGAGGTCATGCGGGAGGCGCTCCGCAGCTACCTCGACGACGCGGAGCGGCGGACGGCCCCCGAGGAGTCGGGGGAGGCGGCCGACGAGTGCCGGTCGGACCTCGACGACGCGCTCGCGGCGCGCGTCGACGAGCTGGTGACGGCCCGCCTCGACGAGGAACTCGGCGCGCGCCGCGGCCGGCTCGCGCCGGGGGAGGCCCGTCCCTTCGGGATGTCGTCCGGGGCGCCCGCGGTGAACCTCACGGTGAACGTCGACGGCGCCGGCGGCGCCGACGTCGAGCGCTCGGCCGACCCGGAGACGGCGGCGACGCCCGACGCGACGACGGAGCGGCGGCCGGCCGACGCGGAACCGTCCGACGCCGCGGGGTCCGACGGGGCCGCCGCCTGCGCGCAGTGCGGCGAGGAGGTCTCCGACGACCACGTGTACTGTCCGAACTGCGGCGAGAAGACGAGCCGCCGGCTGTTCTGCGAGTGCGGCGACGAGCTCCGCTCCGACTGGGGCTTCTGTCCGAGCTGCGGCCGGCGGACGCCGGCCGCCGACGTGCTCGAGGGTCGGTAGGACACGCGCCCGACGGACGCGCACGGTCCGGGCGTAAGACAACCCGGCCGACCGTGTCATACACCGCCGATATATTTATATACGAACGGTCTGATGGTAGTGATGCGTAAGACGACACGTCTTACAGCCGCGATCGGGGCGGGGAAACCCCGACCGCGGCCGTGAGGCCACGCGTGTGCGTGCGTCGTCTTACCGGGGGAATGCAAGAACAATGGAGCGTGTGACACTACGGATCCCGAAACAGCAGATCGAGGAGGTCGAACAGATGGTCGAGACGGGGGAGTTCCCGAATCGCAGCGAGGCGATTCGCTCCGCCGTCCGCGACATGCTCAACGAGCAGGCCGACACGTCCGGCGAGCGCACGCGCGGCGAGCGCAGCAAGCGCAGCTGGGCCAAGGTGTAACGATGCAGGACATCGTTCAGGACGCCCTGGAGAACGCCGAGGCCGAGCAGCGGAGCATGGACGCGGCCGCGGACGACGACGAGTTCGGGGACCCCCGGATCGTCATCGTCGGCGCCGGCGGCGCGGGCAACAACACGATCAACCGCCTGTACAACATCGGCGTCGACGGCGCCGAGACCGTCGCGATCAACACCGACAAACAGCACCTCAAGATGATCGAGGCCGACACGAAGATCCTCGTCGGCAAGTCCCTCACCCAGGGGCTCGGGGCGGGCGGCGACCCCTCGATGGGCGAGCGCGCCACCGAGATGGCCCAGGGGACGATCAAGGAGGTGCTCGGCGACGCGGACCTCGTGTTCGTCACCGCCGGCATGGGCGGCGGAACGGGCACCGGCGCGGCGCCGGTCGTCTCGAAGATCGCCAAAGAGCAGGGCGCCATCGTCGTCGGCATGGTGTCGACGCCGTTCAACGTCGAGCGCGCCCGCACGGTGAAGGCCGAGGAGGGGCTCGAGGAGCTCCGCAACGAGGCCGACTCGATCATCGTGCTCGACAACAACCGCCTCCTCGATTACGTCCCGAACCTGCCGATCGGGAAGGCGTTCTCGGTGATGGACCAGATCATCGCCGAGACGGTGAAGGGCATCTCCGAGACCATCACCCAGCCCTCGCTCATCAACCTGGACTACGCGGACATGTCCACGATCATGAACCAGGGCGGCGTCGCGGTGATGCTCGTCGGCGAGACCCAGGACAAGAACAAGACCCAGGAGGTGGTCAACGACGCGATGAACCACCCCCTGCTCGACGTGGACTACCGCGGGGCCTCGGGCGGCCTCGTCCACATCACCGGCGGCCCCGACCTCACGCTGAAGGAGGCCGAGGGCATCGCCGACAACATCACCGAGCGCCTGGAGGCCAGCGCCAACGTCATCTGGGGCGCGCGCATCCAGGAGGAGTACAAGGGCAAGGTCCGCGTCATGGCGATCATGACCGGGGTCCAGAGCGCGCAGGTGCTCGGCCCGAGCACGCAGAAGCAGGCCGACAAGTCGCGACAGAGCATCGAGGGCGGACAGGCGTCCGACCTCGATTTCGACGCGAAGGCCAATGCGGAGGCTAACGGGCAGGAGGCCGCCTGGCAGTCCGACGGCGGCCGCGAGCGGCAGACCGAGCGGAACAACGGGCTCGACGTCATCCGCTGACGGACGTCGGGCGCGCGGGCGACGGCGCCCTCCGAACGGGACGGCACGGAACCCGAGTTCTCTCCGTTTTCACCGGTCGCGAGCGGCCACGCCGCCGACCGGGGGACCCGGCGTGAGCCGACCTCCCGACGGACCGATACCCGGTGGCCGGCGGCTACGCGGCCTCGATCGCCGCGACCAGTTCGCACTTCCTGCACACGTCGCGGGCGGTCTTCGACCCGCAGCGCTCGCACGGCGAGAGGTCGGGGCCGTCCCCGGGCTCCGCGCCCTCCCCGTCGCGGTACTCCCCGGCGAGGACGCCCGACAGCTCCTCGTAGCCGGACATGATCGAGTGGCGGACGCCGGGGTGGCGCTCCTCCATGTCGAGCAGGAGGTCGCGGATCTCCCCGCGGTACGCCTCGCTGGCGTGCGGGCACTCGGCCATGTGTGACGGGAGGTCCCGGAGGTGGCAGTACAGCGCGACCTCCTTCTCGGGGACGTCGCGGAGGGGCTTGGCGCGCGGGACGAAGTGCTCGCTCTCGCGCCGCTCCGGGAACGGCCCCAGCGAGGCGTCGAAGTGCTTGGCCATCTGCTCGGTGTTCCCCTCGAGGAAGTTCATCAGCGCGGTCTGGGCCTCGTCGTCGAGGTTGTGGCCCGTGAGGAGCTTGTCGGCGCCGAGGTCCGCGGCGAACGTCTCCAGCAGGTCCCGGCGGAACACGCCGCAGTAGGCGCAGGCGGCCATGCCCTCGGGGTCGTCCTCCACCACGTCGTCCATGCGGACGCCGAGCTCCTCCTCGTAGCTCACCGTCTCGTGGCGCATGTCCAGGTCGGCGGCCAGCTCCTCGCAGGCCTCCAGCGAGGCGTCGCGGTAGCCGTCGATCCCCTCGTGGATCGAGAGGGCGACCAGCTCGATCCGGGGGTCCTCCGCGAACGTCTCGTCGAGGATCGTCGCGAGCACGACGCTGTCCTTCCCGCCGGAGAGGCCGATCACCCAGCGCTCGGGGTCCGCGGGCGTGGCGTCGTCCGGGAGCAGGTCGTCCTCGCGGACGCGCCGCCGCACCCGCCGCTCGACCGACTCCCGGAAGTGCGACTCACAGAGGTGAGCCCCGGAGTAGGCGGCGTGCATCACCGCGTCGGCGCCGCACCTGTCGCAGTCCATCACGGCGGGGTTGCGCCCGGGCGGGCATACCCGTTTCGCACCGAGGGCTCACCCCGGTGGCGGCCCGCTCACTTCGGGGGCGTGTCGCTCTCCCCGGGGACGCCGCGTCCCTGGAAGAAGTCCCCGCCCCACTGACTGATCCAGATGTCCTGGTTCGCGGTGTACAGCCCCCACGCGGTCGTGAAGGTGTCGTCGACGGTCGACCACTCGCCGGCCCCGGTGTCGTACTCGACGGCGTCGTTGTAGACGGCCGCCTGGCCGAACTCGCCGCCGGCCTTCGGCGGGAGCGGGAGGGTGTACTCGGCGCTCCCGTCGCGGCTCGGGGGCCGTTCGGCCCGCTGGAGGCGCCCGCGGTTGAACGTCTGGTTGAAGAAGCGCGCGTACTGCGCCTTCACGTCGCGGCCGACGACCGCCTCCAGGGCGTTGATCCCGCCGGTGATGTCGCCGGCGTCACGGGAGGTGATCCGGTAGGTCGAATCGCCCGTCCCGCTGGCGTACGTGCCGGCCTCCTCGTCCCACAGGTCCTCGACGAGGTACGCGAGCACGTCCTCGGCGAGTCCCGCGTGGTCGACGCCGTCGACCTGCGAGGCCCACAGCAGCCCCTGTCCGACGGCGCCCTGCGTCGCCGCCTGGTTGCTCGCGCCGTCGGCCACCCGTCCGTTCGATTCGACGTTCGCGTCGACCTCTGCAGCCAGCGCGTTCGCGTACTCCGCCGCCCGCGACCGGAGGGAGTCGGAGCCGGCGTGCGTACCGTACCAGCCGATCGCCCCGAGCATCTGCCCGAGGTCGCGCGTCGACCCCGCGGAGACGACGTCCGACGGGGAGAACAGGTTCATCGTCGTCTTCGCCATCCCGTCGGTCAGCATGCCGATCTTCTTCGCCGGGATGAGCGGCTCGGGGTTGACGTAGCCGAACCAGCCGTTCTCGGCGAGGCTGCGGAGGTCCGAGAGGAACCACAGCATCGCGGAGTGGTGGTTCGGTCGCGCCGTCGCGTCGACGACCGTCCCCTTGCCGGGGGCGAACCCCGAGACCAGTTCCATGGAGTCTCCCTTGGTCAACGCGCCGTTCCCCTCCGGACCGCCGGCCACGAGCGTCGCCTTGATCCCGATCTGTGCGAGCGTGGTGAGCATCTGCGCGCGGAACTTCGCGGCGAGGCTCCTCGGCAGGACGTCGAAGTGCGCCTGGAAGTTCTTCGCCCACGTGACGCCCTTGAGGTGGGTCCACGCGACCGACGACGGCGACACCACCTTCGAGGAGGCGCTCATGTCCCACGCGAGCGTGGAGGCGTCGGGCCGGCCGTCGCCGGCGTCGAACACCGGCTTCTGGGTGAAGTGGGGGTCGCCCTTCGTGAACGGCGCCATGTTCAGGTTGGGCTTCACCACGGGCGGCTTGCTCACGTCGGCGTGTTTCAACATCGCCGGGACGCGCTTGTCGAACGCCTCCTGCTGCTGTTCGTTGTGCGGGAACAGGACCCCGTTGCCCGACAGGGAGATGTTGGTGCTCATGTTGTACAGCGAGTACCAGTAGGAGTCCCACGTCGCCGCCTGCCAGCCGTACGCGTTCGCCGACCCCCCGCCGCCGGCGCCCTTGACGCCGGCGAGTTCGAGCAGCCGCGTGAGGTGTTCGGCCGGCGTCCCGCCGACCTCCGAGGGCGCGGTCGTCCCGGGGCCGCCCCGGGGGCCGTCGACAATCACGAGGCCGACCATCCCGAACGACCGGTGGGGCGTGCAGTAGTAGTTGTACACGCCCGGCGTCTCGAAGGTGTGTTCGAACGTCTGCCCGGAGGAGAGCACCCCCGAGTCGAACGCGCTGGCCGCCTCAGGGACCCGGAGGGGGGCGCCGTTGTCGGGGTGGTATGCGGTGATCGAGTGGCTCCCCTGCTTGACGTTCCAGGTGACGGTCGTCCCCGACTGGACCCACACGACCGCCGGCGAGAACACGAACTGCCCGGCGCCCTGGTCGGACTCCAGCGTCAGGGCGTTCACGGACGCGCTCGACTGGAGGCTCTCGGGACCGCCGAGCATGTCGGCCCCCGGCGGCGCCGATTCCGGCGTGGCCGTCGACGACGGCGTCTCGGTCGCGGTCGGTTCGTCAGTTTCGGTCGCGGTCGGCGTGTCCTGGGAGTCGCTCGGGGCCGAACAGCCCGCGAACGCGCCGAGGAGCGATGCGCCGCCGACCGTCAGGAACCGCCGTCTGTTTCCCATGTCACAACGACCCTCGGACACCGCCAAAGCGTCTCGCCACTCGTGCGAACCGGGTGCATGTCCCTCACCGGCACACAACACCGACGGACATTTTATTTCAGCACCCATAATTGCGAGTGAATACCGATCCCAGATAACGACGCCGCGGTTTCGCCCCGGGACGAACGACGACCCGAAGGACCTTATCTAAGCGCCGCGTAATTTCTCGGATCGAACGCCGCCGATCCAGCCGCGGTTCCCCGTCGTCCGACCGGCGGAGACGCGTAAGACGCTTCACCAGCGCGCACCGATCCGACGGCATGGAGCGCGAGGCGGCCCTCGACCGGGTGGAGGCGATCATCGACGCCGTCGACGGCGACCGGATGCCGGTGCCGGTCCGCGAGGTGTGGGTGTACGGCGACGTCGCGCTCGGCTTGGACCCGATCGACCGCCTCGACGTGTACGTGACGAAGGACCTCCTCATGCGGGGGGACGACGCCGACGCGGCCGAGGAGTTCGAACGCTCCCACGGCGTGAAGGGGGTCGGGAAGTCGGTCTCGGCCGAGTGGGCGCGCGAACACCCCGAGCACCTCCGCGCGAACGACGCCGGCCACGCGGCCCCCGAGAAGTGCCTGGCGGCGCACCTCCTCCCGAACGACGAGCCGGTCCACCTGGAGGTGTGTAACGCCCCGTTCGACCGGAACGTCAGACAGCGCCTGACGGCCGCCCTGGACCGCGGCGCCTACGAGCAGGTGCTCGACCCGCGGGGCGTGCAGCTGTACGGCGAGGGCCGGCGCGCCGAGGAGACGATGGCGAAGCTCCGCGGGGGTGAGCTCCCGTTCCCGACGCTGTCGGGCGCGCTGGAGATGCTCGGCGTCGACGAGGCGGAGGCGGCGGAGATCGCCGAGGCGATGGCGTCGTCCCGCCAGCGCCAGGAGGGCGCGACGGTCCGCGGCGACGTTGTCTGATCAGGGCCGGTCGTCCGGTCCGTCTCCCGCGACGCGGCCGACGGTCACGTCGAACGGCACCCGCTCGACCCGCTCGTACTCCCGGTCGGCCGCCTGCCCCGCGGCGGTCCGTCCCATCTCGCGCCACTCCCGCCTGAGCGCGTCGTAGCTCTCGTCGCCGTCGGCGAGCGCCCGGCGGAGTTCGGCCTCGTGGTCCGCGATCCCCGCGCCGTTGGCCTTGCGCGCGATGCCCCGGAGGTCGGCCTCGGAGTACGGCGGGTCCACCCGCTTCTCGTGGCGGTAGCGACGCGACTCGACCCCGGAGAGGCCGGCGTCGGCGAACAGGTCGCGGACGCGCTCGCCCATCGCCACGTCCGTCTCGACGCCCGCGATGTACGCCTCCCGGACCCGCGCCTCCAGGGCAGCCTCGCGGTCGACGGTCGAGGTCACCTCCACGTCGGCGTTGTCCGGCTCGACGGCGGCGACGAGGTCCGCGGAGACGCGCGCGAACTCCCGGACGGCCGCGGCGGGCTCGGGGAGGTTGATGAGCAGCGCCTGACACACCACGAGGTCGACGGCGTCGTCGGGGAACGGCAGGCGCGTGGCGTCGCCGGCGCAGTAGTCGATGTCGTGGTCGACGCGGTCGTGTTCCGGGTCACGGTCGTCGGAGCGGTCGGCCTCGGCGTCCGCGTCGCCGTCGGACCGGTCGTCGGACGCGCCGGCGTCGCGGGCGGCCGCGAGCAGGTCGAGGTCCGCGTCGACGCCGACGACCGTCGCGTCGGGCGCCTCCTCGGCGAGCACGCGGGTGAGTTCGCCGGTGCCGCAGCCCACGTCGAGGACCCGGGACCGGGAGTCGAGATCGAGGGGCGCGAGCGCCTCCCGCGACTCCCACATCCCGCGGCGCGTGCGTTCGAGGTAGTCGGCGGAGAAGCGGCGCATCGTTCGGTGGTCGTTGGACCCGTGGGGCGGTCCGGGTGAAAAGTGGGGGGATCGGGAGTCGCTCCCGGCGGCCCCACGAGCGCGGCGGCGACCCCTGGACGGCCCCCTCGCCCGGCCGCCCCCGTTCGAGTGCTCGTGACGGACCGAGCGCCCCGAAAACGGCGTTTACAGGCCGTCCGCTAGACCGACTCCTCTAGGTCGTACAGGTCGCCGTACTTCGAGCGCACGTAGTCTACGAAGTAGTCGGCGGTGAAGTCCTCGCCCGTCGCCTCGCGGACCAACTCGTTCGTCTCGTAGCGGCTCCCGTGCTCGTGGACGTTTCCGCGGAGCCACTCCTGGAGCGCCTCGAAGTCTCCCTCGCGGACCCTCCCGTAGATGTTCCCGATGTCGTCCTCGGCGGCGTTGAACAGCTGGCTCGCCAACACCGACCCCAGCGAGTACGTCGGGAAGTAGCCGAAGTTGCCGTGGCTCCAGTGGATGTCCTGCAGGCAGCCTTCCGCGTCGGTGTCGGGGCGGATCCCCAGGTACTCCTCGTACTTGTCGTTCCAGACCTCCGGTACGTCCTCGACGTCGAGGTCGCCCGAGATCAGCGCCCGCTCGATCTCGAAGCGGATGACGATGTGGAGGTGGTAGGTGAGTTCGTCCGCCTCGACGCGGATGAGGTTGTCCTCGTACACCTGGTTCGCCGACTCGTAGGCCTCCCGCGCGGAGGCGTTGGTGTCGAAGTACTCCTCGAACTTCGGGAGCACCAGCTCCCAGAAGGCGGGCGAGCGCCCGACGTGGTTCTCCCACAGGCGCGACTGGCTCTCGTGGACCGAGAGATCCCGGGACTCGCCGAGCGGCGTGCCGAAGTGCTCCTCGGGGAGGCCGAGGTTGTAGTACGCGTGGCCGAACTCGTGGACTGTCGCCATCAGCCCGCCGAGCGGGTCCGTCTCGTCGTATCGGGTGGTCACCCGGCAGTCGTACACGTTGCCCGAGGTGAACGGGTGCGTCGAGGGGTCGAGCCGGCCGCGGTCCCAGTCGTACCCCAGCGTCGTGAGTACGTCGCGGGACAGCTCCTCTTGGGCGTCCTCGGGGAACTCGCCCTCGAAGGCGTCGGTGGTCACGTCGGCGTCGCTCGCGCGGATCTCGTCGATCATCGGCACGAGCGTCTCCTTCAGCGTTTCGAGCACCTCTTCGGCCTGTTCCAGCGGGAGGTACGGCTCGTAGTCCTCGAACAGCACCGCGTAGGGGTCGCGGTCGGGATCGATGTGCTCGGCGTACTCGCGCTTCAGGTCGACCAGTTTCTCCAGGTAGGGGGCGAACTGCTCGAAGTCGTCCTCGGCGCGGGCCCCCTCCCAGGCGCCCAGCGCCTCCGTCGAGGTCTCGGAGATCTCCTCGACGAGTTCGGTCGGCACCGCGTCGGCGCGCTCGAACTCCCGGCGGGCCTCCCGCAGGAGCGCCTCCCCCTCGTCGTCCAGATCGAGGTCCTCGCAGGCGTCGAGGAGCTCGGCGGTCCGGTCGTCGGTGAGCAGCTCGTGGCTCAGCGAGGAGAGCACCGACAGCTGCTTCGAACGGGCGGGCGTGCCCTCCTCGGGCATCATCACCTGCTGGTCCCAGCTGAGGACGCCCGCGGCGCCCTGCACCCCGTTGATGCGCTCGAACCGCTCCACAAGTTCGGCGTACGCGTCGGCCGGCTCGGCATCGCTCCCGTGTGCGTCGGTAGCCATCGCGCAAACCTTGCCGCCGGGCGCTTTTCAAGTATCCGTTACGCGAACGTCCCCGGGTTCCCCGTCTCGCCGGCTCGGGCGAACGCGTCCGCGGCTCACGCGAACGCGCTCGCCCGCTCGGCAACCGTGCGATAGATCCGGTAACAGCGATCGAGCACGTCCAGGGAGACGCTCTCGGTGTCGGTGTGGGCCTCGCCGGACTCGGCGGCGCCGCAGATCACGCAGGCGGTCCCCGCCTCGGCGAGCCACCCCGCGTCCGTCGCGTGCGGCTTCACGACGTGTCGCGGGTCGCCGGACTGCGCGTCCCGCGCCGCGGCCAGGACCGCGTCGGCGAAGGCGTCGTCCGAGCAGGCCATCGGCGGGAGGTCCTGGTCGACGGTCCACTCCACGCCGTCGACCGCCTCGACCCGCTCCAGCGGCGCACGCTCGCCCGGGACGGTCCGCTCGTCGACGGTCACTTCGCAGCCGTCGGGGACGACGTTCCAGGCGGTGCCGCCGTCGATCCCCGTCACGGCGACGCTCCCGCGCACGCGCTCGCCCATGACCGTGGTCTCGGGGAAGGCCAGGTCGCGGACCACGTCGACGGCGTCACAGGCACGGTACACCGCGTTTACACCCTCCTCGGGAATGCTCGCGTGCGCGCTCTCGCCGGCGGCGACGAGCGTGCTCGCGCGCCGGCCCTTGTGCGCGACGACCACGTCCGTGACGCCGGGTCCGGAGTAGTTCGTCGACCCCTCGCCGACGACGGCGTACTCCGGGGCGAAGCCGTCCTCGATGGCCGCGCGGGCGCCGACGCCCCCGACCTCCTCGCCGACGAACGAGGCGAAACACAGCTCCACCCCCTCCGGATCGGCGTCCCGGAGGGCGCACATCGCGGCGGCGACGGCGCCCTTCATGTCGGCGCTCCCGCGGCCGTACAGCCGCCCGTCGCGCTCCTCGACGACGTACGACTCGTCGCCGTCGGCGTCCGTCTCCACCTGCGGCTCCCCCGGCGGCACCACGTCGTGGTGGCCGACGAGCGCGAGCGTCGGCGCGTCGGGGTCGCCGGTGCGGGCGAACACGTTGCCGTGGTCGTCGCGCTCGACGGCGGCGTCGGTCTCGGCTCGGAGCCACGACTCGATCGCGTCGCC
Source organism: Halobaculum sp. EA56 (assembly GCF_051195075.1). NCBI lineage: Archaea > Methanobacteriati > Methanobacteriota > Halobacteria > Halobacteriales > Haloferacaceae > Halobaculum > Halobaculum sp. EA56. The sequence goes on along the minus strand of NZ_JBNTJX010000006.1, from coordinate 110,317 downwards.
GGCGGCGGTCGGGTCGTCGTGGCTGGGGATCGCTACCAGCTCCCGCGCGAGCGCCGGGAGTCCGTCGGCGCCCGCGCCTCTATCGTTCATGTCCGGCCGACCGGCCGGCGCGGACATAACTCCGGCGCCCCCGGCGGGATCCGGGCGACGCCGCGGTCACGCGCTCCCGCGGTCGCGTGCAAGCAGCCTTAAACGGCTCCCGTCCCCAGCACGGATATGAACGTCGTGCCGGACACGAGCGCGGTCATCGACGGCCGCGTGTCGGAGCGCGTCGCAGACGGCGACTACGAGGGGGCGACCGTGTTCGTCCCGGAGGCGGTCGTCGGCGAGCTGGAAGCGCAGGCCAACGCCGGCCGCGACACCGGCTGGGACGGGATCAGCGAGCTCCAGCGCATCGCCGAACTCGCCGACGAGGGGACGATCGACGCCGAGTTCGTCGGCCGTCGCCCCACGGTCGCCGAGCAGGAGGGGGCCGGGGAGGGCGACATCGACGCGCTGATCCGCGACCTCGCGGTCGAGCACGACGCCGTCCTGCTCACCTCCGACTACGTCCAGGCGGAGGCCGGGAAGGCGACCGGCCTCGACGTGGAGTACGTCGAGGCGGTGCCCCGCGGCGTCACCGCCGACGACGGCCTCGACATCGAGCGGTTCTTCACCGAGGACACGATGTCTGTCCACCTCAAGACCGGCACCCACCCGAAGGCCAAACGCGGCGACATCGCGGACCTCCACTACGTCCGCATCGACGACGCGGGCGGCCCGACCGACGAGGGGCAGATGCAGCAGTGGGCCGACGAGGTCGAGGCGACCGCTCGCGCGTCGAACCAGGGGTTCATCGAGCTCTCCGAGCCCGGGATGACGATAGTCCAGTACCGAAACTACCGGATCGCGGTCGCGCGGCCGCCGTTCTCCGACGGGATCGAGATCACCGCCGTCCGGCCGATCGCGAAGACGACGCTCGACGACTACGAGTTCGCCGACGAGCTGCGCGACCGGTTCACCGAGCGCCAGCGCGGCGTGCTCATCTCGGGCGCGCCGGGGGCCGGCAAGTCCACGTTCGCGCAGGCGGTCGCGGAGTTCCTCAACGACAACGACTACGCGGTCAAGACGATGGAGAAGCCGCGCGACCTGCAGGTGACCGACGAGATCACCCAGTACACTGCCCTCGGCGGCGACATGGCGAACACGGCGGACTCGCTGCTGCTCGTCCGCCCCGACTACACCATCTACGACGAGGTGCGCAAGACCCACGACTTCGAGGTGTTCGCGGACATGCGCCTCGCGGGCGTCGGGATGGTCGGCGTCACGCACGCGACCCGCGCTATCGACGCGCTCCAGCGGCTCGTCGGCCGGGTCGAACTCGGGATGATCCCGCAGGTGGTCGACACGGTCGTGTTCATCGAGGCCGGCCAGGTCGACACCGTCTACGACGTGACGACGCAGGTGAAGGTGCCCGAGGGGCTCACGGCCGAGGACCTCTCCCGCCCGGTCATCCAGGTCGTCGACTTCGAGACCGGCACGCCCGAGTACGAGATCTACACCTTCAACAACCAGGTCGTCACGGTTCCGCTCGACGGCGCCGACGGCGGCCGCGGCGAGACGGGCGTCGGCCGCCTCGCCAAACAGGAGATCGAACGCGAGATCCGCTCGGTCGCCCGCGGCCACGTCGACGTGGAGCTCCAGGGCCAGAACGACGCGGTCGTCTACGTCGAGGAGGACGACATCAGCTACGTCATCGGGAAGGGCGGCGGTCGGATCACCGACATCGAGAACCGGCTCGGCATCGACATCGACGTGCGCACCCACGCCGATCGCTCCGGCGGGGGCGGCGGGTCCGCCGACGGCGGCCCGGCGTCGACGCCGAAACCGCAGGGAGAGGTCGTCCAGCCCGAGATCACGAGCCGACACGTCGTCATCCGGATGGACGAGCACGTCGGCGAGACCGTCGAGGTGCGCGCGGACGACGAGTACCTGTTCACCGCGACGGTCGGCCGCGGCGGCGACATCCAGGTCTCGCGGGGGAGCGCCATCGCCGAGGAGCTGGAGGACGCCATCGACCGGAAGCAGACGATCACCGTCGTCCCGGCCTGACGGCCGCGCCGTCGCTCGCGCGCCGGCCACGGGGTCCGGGATCGGGGGCTGACACCGGGACCCGCCGCCGTCGCGCGCCGTCGGGACCCGGGGGTTCGCGGGACGGCACGCGGTCGTCGTCACCGCACGCGAGGGCGTGGCCCCGGCATCGGATATGAACCTTCGCGGCCGCCGCTCCGCGCCGGGAGGGATCCGCGTCGCGACCGGGCGTCGGACGCGGACAGAAACAGAGAACCGCGCGTCGGGCGTCGGGCTACCGGCTCACTCCGCGCAGGTGGCTTCCTGGCCGCCGTCGGCCTCGGCCGTCTGCGGGGTGTCGAGCTGGTAGAGGTTCTGTCGGGCGTCGGCGAAGTAGACGTCCTCGTCGACGATTCCGATGTTCTCGAGCCGTTCGAGGGCGTATCGGACGGTGCGGGCGGAGAGCATGGACTCCTCGACGATGCCCTTCTGTGTCAGCGGACCGTTGTACTCCAGGACCTTGAACACGAGCTTCGCACTTGGGGGGAGGTCGTCGAGGGACTCCTCGTCGGTTCCGGCCATCGTTACGATTCGAAACACCGAGACGGCTTAAAGATTGACGGAACTATGTTCGGTGTCGTCCGCGATCCGCCAAGCGAACCCCTTTTGTCGCCGGCTGGCGGACGTTCGCGTATGGCTACGGAAACCGCCTCGGGGCTCTCCGACCACCTGCGCGGGGTGACCGTCACCACCGTCTCGTGTCTGGCGGGGATCGCCGCGGCGCTCGTCTCGGCGACCGTGCTCGGGGTCACCCCCGACGCGGCGACGGACCGGCTCGCCCTGCTGGTGGTCGCGGGCTTCGTCTTCGTACAGATCCCGCTGCTGAAGCTCCTCGGGGTGGAGGTCGAGGAGTTCGGCATCAAGGACAACCTCTACGTGGCGTTCATGACCTTCACGCTCTGGTTCATCTCCTACGGCGTCATCCTCTCGGCGAACGTGGCGTAACATGGCGGACGACAGCATCGCGGTCGTCGACCTCGACCGCTGCCAGCCCGACCGGTGCAACTACGAGTGCGCGAACTTCTGCCCGCCCAACCGCACCGGCAAGGACTGCATCGTCGAGCGCGGCGACCACTACGGCGAGGACGAACCGTACGACGGCGGCCCCGACCAGATCTGGATCTCCGAGGAGATCTGCCTGGGCGAGACGTGCGGCATCTGCGTCGAGAAGTGCCCGTTCGACGCCATCGAGATCATCAACCTCCCCTCCGAGCTGGAGAACGACCCCGTCCACCGCTACGGCGACAACGCCTTCGCGCTGTACGGCCTCCCCGTTCCCGAGCCCGGCAACGTGACGGGCATCCTCGGGCCCAACGGGATCGGGAAGTCGACGGCGGTCAAAATGCTCTCGGGGGAGCTGGTGCCGAACCTCGGCGAGCACGCCTCCGAGGCGAGCTGGGACGCCGTCCTGGAGCGCTTCAAGGGCACCGAGCTGCAGAACTACGTCGAGCGCGTCATCGGCGGCGAGGTCGAGGTGGCCCGCAAGCCGCAGTACGTCGACCAGATCCCCAAGCGGTTCGACGGCAACACCCGCGAGCTGCTGGAGCGCACCGACGAGCGCGGCGCGCTGGACTCGCTGGTCGAGCGCCTCTCTATCGGCCCGGTGATGGACCAGGACATCGACTCCATCTCCGGCGGGGAGCTCCAGCGCGTCGCGCTGGCGGCGACGCTCGCGCGCGACGCGGACTTCTACTTCCTCGACGAGATCACCCCCTACCTGGACATCGGCCAGCGGATGACCGCCGCACGGCTCATCCGCGAGCTGGCCGACGACGGCGAGCGCTCGATGATGGTCGTCGAGCACGACCTCGCGATCCTCGACCTGCTGGCCGACACGCTGCACGTCACCTACGGCGAACCCGGCGCGTACGGCGTCGTCACGGACCCCAAGTCGACGCGCAACGGCATCAACGAGTACCTGAAGGGGTACCTCGACAACGAGAACATGCGCATCCGTCCGGACTCGATCACCTTCGACGCGCACGCGCCCCGGGAGATCACCCGGAGCCAGGTGCTGTTCGAGTACCCGGACCTGCGGAAGTCCTACGGCGAGGGCGAGTTCTCCCTGACCGTCGAGGGCGGCGCCGTCCACGAGTCGGAGGTGCTGGGGATCGTCGGCCCGAACGGGATCGGGAAGTCGACGATGGCGAAACTGTTCGCCGGGAAGCTCGAACCGGACGAGGGCGACCTCGACTTCAGCCTCGACATCGCCTACAAGCCCCAGTACATCGAGATCGACCAGCCGATGCGCGTCGACGCGTTCCTCTCGTCGATCGCCGACGACTTCGGCTCCTCCTACTGGGACACCGAGATCGCCCGCCCGCTCCAGCTCAATCCGATCATGGAGCAGAACCTCACCGACCTCTCGGGCGGGGAGCGCCAGCGCGTCGCCATCGCGGCGTGCCTCTCGGAGGACGCCGACCTCTACCTGCTCGACGAGCCGTCGGCACACCTCGACGTCGAACAGCGCGTACAGGCGACGACCGCAATCCGCCGGTACGCCGAGAACCACGACGCGACGGTGATGGTCATCGACCACGACATCTACATGATCGACCTGCTGTCCGACCGGCTGATGGTGTTCGACGGCGAGCCGGCCGTCGAGGGGCACGCCAGCGAGCCACAGGGGATGCGCGACGGCATGAACGACTTCCTGTCGGATCTCGACATCACGTTCCGCCGCGACGAGCGGACGGGGCGTCCGCGCATCAACAAGCCCGGCTCGCAGCTCGACCGCCAGCAGAAGGGCGAGGGCGAGTACTACTACACGGACTGACGCCGGGCGGCCCCCGGACGCGCCGGCGGCTTTCGACGCGTGTCCGCACGCACGTTCGATCCGAGCAGCGGGCGCTCCGGGGTGATCGTGGCGTCGGGAACGGCGAGCGAACGAGGAGGTCGGAAGGGGCCGGGAGCCGGGCCGTTACAGGTGCTCGCGCGAGCAGGTGCCGCAGAGGTGCTCCTCCTTCACGTCGACCTCGCGCACCGTCGGGGAGAAGGACATCACGCACTTGCTGTTGTCGCAGTGCTCCAGGCCGAGCGTGTGGCCGATCTCGTGGACGATCTCCTTGCGGACGCGGTCGGCGAACACCTCGCCGGCGGGCTTGGAGGAGACGCCGCCGTCCGAGGAGGTCTGCAGGCGGTAGGTGGAGACGACCGAGCCGTTGCCGTTGAGGTACGCGAGCCCGAAGACGTAGTTGCGCCGGCGGTAGTAGAGGTCCTGCGGGGTGAGGCCGATGTTCTTCTCGCCGCTGCCGACCCGGGACACCAGCTCGATGAACTGCTCGGCGCGGTATTGGTTGCGGCTGCGGTCGTACGCGCCCTCGGGGATCGACTGCTCGTCGTGAACCGTCACGTCGCAGTCGTACACCGAGCGCAACCCGGCGGACGCCTCCCGCTTCACCTGGGCGGAGACGTCCCCGATGGGCACGATGTCGACAAGCATGAGCGGGCTTATGGGTGGTGCCACCATAAGTTCCTCGCCCGTGCCAGCCGAACGTCGGCGCGCAGTCGTCCGAAAACTCCGCGGATTCGTCCGGCTCTGCGAGGTCGGAATCGGGACCCGCCCGGCGGTCGCCGCCGCCCTCGCGAGCGACGGCCGCGCCGTGACCGCGACGGACGTGGTCGACCGCGCGACGCCGGAGGGCGTCCGCTTCGTCCGCGACGACGTCGCCGCCGCCGCCGACCGCGACGACCCCGGGGAGCACTACCGCGTCGACTGCGTGTACGCGCTGAACTGTCCGCCCGAACTCCACCGCCCGCTCGTCCGCGTCGCCGCCGGCGTCGACGCCGCCTGCTGTTTCACCACGCTCGGCGGCGACCCGCCCGCCGTCGAGGCCGAGCCCGTCGCCCTCCCCGGCGGCGACACGCTGTTCGTCGCGTGCGACCCGGACGGCGTGCTGACGGGGTGACCCCGCGGCGGACGGCCGCGACCCGCCCGCGGCGTCGACGCCGGCGCCGCCGCGAGGGCGGGCGCGGTCGTCCGCCCGTCGCCCGGAGTCGCAACGCCCATACCCGGGCCGCCCCCCTCCGCTGGTATGCGAGTCGACACGGTCGTGCTTGACGTGGACGGCGTGCTCGTCGACGTGGCCGAGTCCTACCGCCGGGCGGTCGTCGAGAGCGTCGAGCGCCACCACGGCGACACCCTCGCCCGCGAGCACCTCCAGCCGTTCAAGGACGCCGGCGGCTTCAACAACGACTGGGAGCTGACCGACGCGGTCGCGCTGTACGTGCTCGCCCGCGGGCGCGGCCTCGCGGCCGACGTCGACGAGTTCACCGACGCGGTCGCCGACAACGGCACCGGCCTCGCAGGCGCCCGCGCCGCGATCCGCGAGGCGCTCGGCGACGAGGCGGCCGACGGGGTCGAGACCGAGTGGGACCCGGAAGCCCTTCGCGAGACGTTCCAGGCGCTCTACCTCGGGGCGGAGCTGTACCGCGACATCGAGGGCGGCGAGCCGCCGTTCGAGGCGCCGGGGTTCGTCCACGACGAGCCGGTCATCGTCGAGGACTCGACCGTCGAGGCCCTGACCGAGCGCTACCCGGTGTGCGTGCTCACGGGGCGGCCCGCCGCGGAGGCGGACATCGCGCTCGACCGCGCGGGCCTCGACGTGCCCGAGGACCGCCGCTTCACGATGGACGACTGGGCCGAGGGGAAGCCCCACCCCCGCGCGCTCGTCACGCTGGCCGAGCGCACGGACGCCGACGCGGTCGCCTTCGTCGGCGACACCCTCGACGACGTGCGCACGGCCGTCAACGCGGACGACGCGGACGACTCGACCACCTACCACGGGATCGGCGTCCTGACGGGCGGGCTCGCGGGGACGGACGGCCGCGCCAGGTTCGCCGACGCCGGCGCCGCCGCCGTGCTCGACAGCGTGAACGACCTCCCGGACCTCCTGGAGTGAGTCGGGGATGAGCGAGCGCGCGGACGGCGCCGGCTCCGACCGCCGAACCCGAATCGCGCGGGTCGTGCGGTTCCTCACGTTCGTCGCGCTGCTGGACCTGCTGGCGCTCTCGTTCGCCGCGCGGTTCACGCCGCCGGACCCGCTCACGCAGGTCCTGACGGTCGGGCCGATGCTCGTGGTGTCGCCGGTGCTGGCGTACTGGTTCGTGTACGTCTACGGCGTCGCGGATTCGACGTAGCGTCCCGCTGTCCCTCCCCCCGAAGGGATTTGTCGCCCGCCGACGTCGCGCGCACATGGTCGCCCTCGGTCACTCGCTCTCCCGCCGCCGAGCGGCCGCGCTCTCGACGACCGTCGCTCTGGCGTCCGGGGTCGTCGTCGGGACGCGGTTCGCGTGGCCCGGCGAACTCGTCCGTGTCCCGCTTGCCGCCCTCTTCGCGCTGTTCGTCGCCCCCGTCGGCTACGTCGTCGCGCGAACACCGCGGGAGGCGCTGACCCCTCGGGTGCTCGCTCTCGCCGCGCTGCTCGGCGTCGGCCTGCTGGTCGCGTTCGCGACGCTGGTGATCTGGCTCCGGTCGATCCCCGGGATGCAGGGCGTCGGACCGACGGGGCTGCTCCTGTTCGCGGTGCCGGCCCCGTGGCTCGCGGCCGCGGCGACGCTGCGGTACGTCGACGCCTGACTTCCGTCGCCGGGGGCGACACGGTCGACGGTGGCAGACGCGTCCGGTCACGCAACGCTTACTCCCGGCCCGCACCCACGTCCCCCCATGCGAATCGCGATCTTGGGCGGCACCGGCGACATCGGCGAGGGGCTCGCCGTGCGCTGGGGCCGCGACACGGACCACGAACTGCTCGTCGGCTCCCGGGACCCCGAGAAGGCCCGCGCGGCCGCCGAGGACTACGCCGCGGCCGTCGCCGACGCCGGCGGCGACGCCGACCTCAAGGGCTTCGACAACGCGATGGCGGCCGACCGCGCCGACGTGGTCGTGCTCGCGGTGCCGCCGTACCACGTCGCCGACACGGTCGAGGCGGTCGAGGCGAACCTCGACGCCGACGACGTGGTCGTCACGCCCGCCGCGGGGATGAAACGGGAGGACGACGGCTTCCGCTATCACCCGCCGAGCGCGGGCAGCGTCACGGCGCTCGTGCGGGAGGCGGTGCCCGACGAGGTGCCGGTCGTCGGCGCCTTCCACAACCTCGCGGCCGGGCGGCTCTCGGACCTCTCGCTGGAGTTGGGCATCGACACGCTCGTGCTGGCCGACGACGACGAGGCCGCCGCGACCGTCTCGCGGCTGGCCGAGGAGATCGAGGGCCTGCGCGCGCTGTCGGCGGGCGGGCTCTCGAACGCCGCCGAGGTGGAGTCGCTGACGCCGCTTTTGATCAACGTGGCGACGAACAACGACGACCTGCACGACCTGGGCGTCCGGTTCGAGTAGCGGTCGACCGATCTGCGGCCTCCCGTCCCTACTCGCCCGCCTCCGCCACCTTCACGACCTGCTTGCCGACGTTCTCGCCCTCGAACAGCCCGAGGAACGCGTCGGGGGCGTTCTCCAGCCCCTCCGTCACCGTCTCGCGGTACTGCAGGTCGCCGCGGGCGACCAGGTCCGCGAGGTGCTCGGTCGCCTCGCGGAACCGCGGGGCGAAGTCGCGCACGAGCAGGCCCCTGACCGCGGCGCGCGTCTCGATGAGCTTCGAGAGCTTCCGCGGGCCGGTGGGGAGTTCCTCCTCGTTGTAGAGGGCGATCTGCCCGCAGACCGCCACGCGGGCGTCGACGTTCAGCCGCGGCCACACCGCGTCGGTCACGGGCCCGCCCACGTTGTCGTAGTACACGTCGACGCCGTCGGCGACCTCGTCGAGGCGGGCGCCCACGTCCTCGGTCTCGTAGTTGATCCCCGCCGTGAATCCCAACTCCTCGGTGAGCCACGCGACCTTCTCGTCGGAGCCGGCGATGCCCACGACGTTCGCGCCCTGGAGCTCCCCGAGCTGGCCGACGACCGAGCCGACCGCGCCGGCGGCGCCGGAGACGACCATCCAGTCGTCCGCCTTCGGCTCGGCGACCTCGCGGGTGCCGAAGTAAGCGGTCCGGCCGGGCATCCCCAGCACGCCGAGCGCCGTCGAGACCGGTAGGTCGCCGGTGTCGACGGGCGTGAGGTCCGACCCGTTCGCGGTCGCGTACTCGGCCCACGGGAGGTTGCCGACCACGGTATCGCCGGGCTCGAAGCCCGCGCCGTTGGACTCGACGACCTCGCAGACGGCGCCGCCGCGGAGCGGGTCGCCGACCGCCCACGGCTCGGAGTAGGACTCGCCGGCGCGCATCCGGTCGCGCATGTACGGGTCCACAGAGAGGAACAGGACGCGCACGAGCGCCTCGCCGGGCCCCGGTTCCGGGCGGTCGACCTCGCGGAGGTCGAAGGTGTCCTCGTCCGGCACGCCCTCGGGTCGCGTCGCGAGGTGGAAGCGTCGGTTCGCTGGCATGGGCGTGGCGACGGCCGCCGGTCGCCTAACCCTTCGGGAACGCGGGACCGCGTGCCGGCGGTTTCCGCGCCCGGCCGGTCGCGTCGGGCCGTCGCGTCGGACCGTCCCGTCGGACACGCCGCCCGGGGGGGCTACGCGCCGTCGTCCGGCCCGGCCCGGGGACCGTCCGCCGCCGGGAACCACAGCCGGACGGTCGTGCCCGACCCGGGAGCCGACTCAACCTCCATGTCGCCGCCCGACTCGACGGCGATCGTCTGCATGAGGTACAGGCCGAGCCCCCTGCCGTGGCTGGTCGGCCCCTCCTCGGCGGCGTCCAGCGCGTCGACCTCGACGGACGGGATCCCGGTCCCGTCGTCGGCGATCTCGACGCGGTATCCCTCGCCGTCGGCGCGCACGCTCACATCGACCGACAGCGACTCGGGGTCGTTGTGCTCGACGGCGTTCGAGAGCGCCTCCGCCGGCGCGGCGGCCGCGTTCGACGTCGCGACCGCCCACGCCGACTCCGAAAGGTCCGTCGCGACCGAGACCGCCGGCGCCTCCGCGCGGACGGTCGCGACGGCCGACTCGACGTGCGCGACGAGGTCGACCCGAACCCGCTCGTCGCCGTCCATCGTCCGCTGGATTCGGCGGGCGGTCTCGCTGAGGTCGGCCAGCCGCTCGGCGTGCGCCCGCGCGGTTCGCCGGGCCCGGGCCGCCGCGATCGGGTCGGGGTCGGCCGTTCGCTCGATCCATCCGGCGACGACGTTCACCTCGTTCCTGACGTTGTGCCGGAAGATCCGCCCGAGGACGCTCGACTGCTTGCGGAGCCGGTTCGCGCGGGCCGACTCCGCCCGCGCCTCCGCGAGGCGGACCTCGTAGGCGACGTAGTAGTGGGAGACGCCCGCCGCCAGCGCGACCCCGCCGAACCCCGCCATCGCGATCAGGTAGTCGCTCTCGACCGGCGCCGACCCCTCCAGCCACTGGAACAGCTCGATGACGGCGACGAAGACGGCGCCGTAGATGCCGCCCCCGCACAGGATCGCGGCCGACCGCTGCACCTGCGAGGGCGTGGGCTCGTGTCGGGCGAACCGTCGACCGGCGTACGCGATCGCGACCGCGAGCGCGAGCGTCGGCAGCAGTTCGATCGCGACGAGCGTCCCGCCGAGCGGGTCGGTGACGACCCGCGCGACCACGACGGCCAGCGCCATCGCGGCGAAGCCGTAGTGGACCGCGCCCGGCCACGCGGCCAGCGGCCCTCGATCGCCGGCCGCGCCGTCGTCCGGTTCCCCGACGTCGGATCGCCCGAACACGGGTTCAAAAAATCCGCCTTCTCGTGAAAGGATATCGATCCGGCTCGTGCCGGTGGCGTCGGCCGACCGGCCGCTCGGTCCCGCGACAAGTGTTTTACTCGCGCTCGTGCAACTGCGGGTATGACCGGACTCGCGCTCGACTCCACGCAGCTCGACCGCTACTCGCGTCACATCATCCTCGACGAGGTCGGCCCGGCGGGCCAACAGGCGCTGCTGGAGGGCTCGGTGCTCGTCGTCGGCGCGGGCGGGCTGGGGTCGCCGGCGATCCAGTACCTCGCGGCCGCGGGCGTCGGCCGGATCGGCGTCGTCGACGACGACGAGGTGGAGCGGTCGAACCTCCAGCGGCAGGTCGTCCACGCCGACAGCGACGTGGGGCGCCCGAAGGCCGCCTCCGCCGCCGAGTACGTCCGCGACCTCAACCCGGACGTGGACGTGGAGCCCCACGAGACGCGCCTGGACGCCGGCAACGCGGAGGGGTTGATCGCCGACTACGACGTGGTGCTCGACGCCTCCGACAACTTCGGCACGCGCTACCTCGTGAACGACGTGGCGCGCCTGACGGACACGCCGGTCGCCCACGGCTCCATCTACAAGTTCGAGGGGCAGGCGACGACCCTCGTCCCCGAGGGACCGTGCTACCGCTGTCTGTTCCCGGAGGCGCCCGAACCCGGGGAGATACCCGACTGCGCGACGACGGGGGTGCTGGGCGTGCTCCCGGGGACGCTCGGGTGCATCCAGGCGACCGAGGCCGTGAAGCTCCTGCTCGATACCGGGGAGGTGCTTGAGGGGCGCCTGCTGTTCTACGACGCGATGGACATGACTTTCGAGACCGCCCCGTATCGCCGGAACCCCGAGTGTCCGGTGTGCGGCGACGACCCGATCGACTCCATCGAGGGGATCGAGTACGAGGACGGCTGCGGCATCGCCGCAGACTGATCCGCGGCGTCGTCGGGCGGCCGTCCGCCCGCGGCGACTCCGCCGGGGCCGGCCGGGCCGCCCGCGTCCGACGCGTCGCCGCCGGCTTCGGACAGCTTTTGTCGCCGGCCGCCGCACCCGAACGCGTGTCCGACTTCGACCCCGTCTCCGCCTCCCTCCCCGTCGGCGGCGACAGCCCCGCAGTGTTCGTCGAGAGCCCCGCAGTCGGCGGCGTTCGCCCGCTCTCCGGGGCGCCCGCGACACCCGAGGTGACGTGCCGGTGAGCGTCGCCGACCTGCTGAACGGGATGCCGTTCGCCGAGCACCTCGGGATGGAGGTGACGGCGGCGAGCGACGGGCGCGCCGTCGTCGAACTCGCGCTGCGCGAGGAGCACTCCTCGGTCCCGGGTCGGCGGGTCGCCCACGGCGGGGTCACGTACGCGCTGGCGGACACCGCCGCCGGCGCGGCGGTCATCTCGCTGCACCACAAGCCGACGCCGACCGTCGACATGCGGATCGACTACCTCGCGCCCGCGACCGACGACCTCCGGGCGGAGGCGACGGTCGTGCGCGACGGCGGCGGCGTCGCGACCGCGGAGGTGACCGTCGAGGACGCGGCGGGCACGCACGTCGCCGACGCGCGGGGGACGTTCAAGACCGGCGGCGGCGACGACGGCGGCGCGTGGGGCGTCACCCCCGGCGACGACTCGACCCCGGAGTAGCACGGAGCGGCTCCGACCGTTCCGGGTCCGGGGACCGGGTTCGACCGCGTGCGTCGGTTCTTCCCGAAAGATAACGCTTTTCGGCGGTCCCTCGGAACCTCGAGGTATGTCCGACGAACTCAAGCGGGGACTGGAGGGCGTCCTCGTCGCCGAGTCCGACCTCAGTTACATCGACGGCGACGAGGGGAAACTCGTCTATCGCGGCTACGCCATCGAGGACCTCGCAGAGCACGCCTCCTACGAGGAGACGCTGTATCTCCTGTGGAACGGCGAACTGCCGACCGTCACGGAGCTGTCGGCGTTCGAGGAGGCGATGGCGGCCGAGCGGACCCTCGCGGACGACACGCTGGAGACGGTGCGTCGGCTCGCGGAGGCCGACGAGGAGCCGATGGCGGCGCTGCGGACGGCCGCCTCGTCGCTGTCGGCCAACGACCCGGACGCCGACGCCGACCCGACGGACCCGGACGCGAACGTCCGGAAGGCGCGCCGGATCACGGCGAAGCTCCCGACGGCGCTGGCGGCGTTCGTGCGCGTCCGCGACGGCGAGGAGCCCGTGGCCCCCCGGGAGGACCTCGACCACGCCGAGAACTTCCTGTACATGCTCAACGGCGAGGTGCCAGACGAGGTCACCGCCGACGTGTTCGACCAGGCGCTCGTCCTCCACGCCGACCACGGCCTCAACGCCTCCACCTTCTCGGCGACGGTGACGGCCTCCACGCTCGCGGACGTCCACGCCGCGGTCACCTCCGCCGTCGGCACGCTCTCGGGGAGCCTCCACGGCGGCGCGAACGCGAACGTGATGCGGATGCTCCGGGAGATCGACGAGGCCGACGAGGAGCCCGTCGAGTGGGTGAAGCGGGCGCTGGCGGAGGGCCGCCGCGTCGCCGGCTTCGGCCACCGGGTGTACAACGTGAAGGACCCGCGCGCGAAGATCCTCGGCGACCGCTCGGAGGAGCTGGGGGAGGCCGCCGGCGACACGAAGTGGTACGAGATGAGCGTCGCCATCGAGGAGTTCATGGCCGAGGAGAAGGGCCTCGCGCCGAACGTCGACTTCTACTCGGCGACGACGTACTACCAGATGGGGATCCCGATCGACGTCTACACGCCCATCTTCGCCATCTCGCGGGTCGGCGGCTGGACCGCCCACGTGATGGAGCAGTACGAGGACAACCGCCTGATCCGGCCGCGCGCCCGCTACGTCGGCGAGAAAGACGCCGAGTGGGTGCCGATCGAGGAGCGGTAACCGGGTTCCGTACCCCTCGTCCGCGAGCGAACGCGAGCGGACGGCCGACGACCGAGCGGCGGGCGGCGGAGCCGCCCGAAAGCGAGGGAGGAGTGCGTTTGATCCACGTTTTGCCGAGCGAGTGACCGCAGGGAACGAGCGCAGCGCAAAACGTGGGTGTGTGACCGCCTGATTCGGCCGCGCGCCCGCTACGTCGGCGAGAAAGACGCCGAGTGGGTGCCGATCGAGGAGCGGTAACGCGAACGCGGCGGTTCCCGTCGCGCGCCGTTTTTCGAGCCGGATCCGCCGAGCCGAGTGCTCACACGTCGCCGAGCAACGGTTATGTCGTCACGGGTGGTATCTACGGTATGGCCCTGACGATCAGAACCCCCCGAAGCGACGACTACAGCGAGTACGCCGACAAGGTCCGCAGCGAGGCCCGAACCCGCGCCGGCGAGCGCGGCCGGCTCGTCCGCCACGAGGTCGGCGAGCGCATGTTCGACCTGATGACCGAGTACTTCCCCGAGGAGTACGCCGCGCGCCGCCGCAGCGAACTCGCCCGGGCGTTCGGCGTCGGCCTCGCGACCGGCTTCCTCGGGCGCGAACTCGTCCGGTACGCGCGCCGCTGAGGCTCCGCTTCCGCTTCCGCCTCCCGCCTCCCGACGAACGACTCCCGGATTCACGACTTTTCGCGACGCGACGGGCTACCCCTCCGAGCCGACGCTCCCGCGCTCGTCGAGCATGGCTCTCGCCCGCCCGACCCAGTCGGTGCGGACGATCCCCCACGCGGTCACCGCGAGCATGAGCGCGTAGCAGGCGAACTGCCCGGCGTACGCCGCCTCGATCCCCCAGCCGGCCAGCTCGTACAGTCCCCAGGAGACGCCGACGTAGCCGCCGAACATTCCCACCACGCGCGAGGCCAGCGGGACGCGCGTCTCGCCGGCCGCGTCGAGCGACGCCGACGCGACGACGTTCGTGATGCCGAGCACGCCCGCCAGCCCCAGCACCGTGACGAAGGGCGTCGCGGCCGCGGCGACCGCCGGGTCGGCCGCGAGCAGGCGGGCGATCGGTCCGGCCGCGAGGGCGACCCCGCCCCCGAGCACGAGCGCGATCCCGCCGCCGAGGACGACCAGCGCGGTCGCGACCCGGGCGGCCGGGACCCCCGGCTCGTCGGCGGCCGTCGCCGCCGTCGAGGAGCCTTCGGCGTCGTCGCGGGCGTCGCCCCCGCCGCCCTCGACCGCCGCGGCGCGTTCGCCGAGGCGCTGGCCGACGACGATGCTCGCGCCGCGGCCGACGCCGCTGCCGACGGGGGCGAGCACCTGCGTGTACACCCGCCAGGCGAGCTGGTAGCCGGCGTTGGCGGCCGTCCCGAACTGGAGCACCAGCGTGTTGAACGGGAACACCGCGACGGCCGTGACGACGCCGGCCGTGCTCTGCGGGACGCCGACGCGGACGATCTGGCGGGCGATCGTCGGGTCGCGAGGGCGCACGAACGTCACGGGGCCGCGCAGGTGCGTGTAGCCGACGAGCACGAGCGAGCGGACGGTCATGGCGACGAGCGAGGCGGCGCCGATGCCGACGATCCCGAGGCGGGGCGCGCCGAGCAGGCCGAGGCCGAACACGAGCGAGGCCCCGGCGTTGAAGGCGGAGGCGGGCACCGAGACGTACGTCGGCGTGCGGGTGTCGCCGGTCGCCTCCAGCGTCGCGCTCGCCACGGCCGCGAACGCGCCAAGCGGCATCGGCACCGAGACGAGCGCGAGGTAGCGCGCCCCCCGCCGGGCGGCCGCGGCGTCGGCGCCGACGAGCCGGAGCACCTCCGCGCCGAGGGCGACTCCGACGAGCGCGAACGGGAGCGTCACGAGCGCCGCGAGCAGGGCCGCCTGCGTGAACGCCTCGTCGCGGTTGGCCTCGGCGCCCGCGCCGGTGTCCTGGCTCGTGAGGGTCGCCGAGGCGCCGACGACGCCGCCGCTCGCGCGGAACGGGAGCGAGGCGAAGAGGTCGGCGATGCCGAGCCCGACGACCGCCGCCGGCGACAGCGCGGCCGAGACGACCACGTCGGTCGTCCGCATGAGCTGGCCGACGCCGTTGCGGGCGGTCACGGGGACACCGAGGCCGACCGCCCGTCGCCACGTCGGGTACCAGCCGTCCGGGAGGGCGCCGTCGAGCGCGGCCGCGGCGCGGGAGCGGAGGGACACGACGGGCGGCGCGCGGGCGCCGGACTTGTAGCTGTCGGGACGTCGTCACGCCGTCGCACGGGTGGACCGCCGAGCGATCCCTCCGGACGCCGTCGGTCGGGCCCGGCCGACCGCGCGGGCTACCCGGCCTCGGTCTCCCCGCCCTCCGCGCTCCCGCGCTCGGCCATCATCTCGGCGGCGCGGTCGGCCCACCCGGTGTAACGGAAGCCCCAGACGACGACCGCGGTCATGCAGACGTACTGGAGGCCCACTGCGAGGTAGGCGCCGACGACGCCGTAGCCGAGGGCGACGCCGACGACGTACGTCGTCCCGAGCAGGACGCCGAAGGTGCCGAGGAGCCGCCCGACCAGCGGGACGCGCGTCTCGCTGGCGCCCTGGAGCGCACCCGAGAGGACGGTGAAGGCGACGAGGAACGCCGCGGTGGCGCCGTACACGCGGGCGAACGCGACCGCGTGGGGGACCGTCCCCGCGTCGTCGGTGAACACCGAGACGAACGCCGGCGCGGCGGCGACGAGCGCGAGGCCGACGACGCCGACGGTGGCGAGCCCGAGCGCCGTCACCGCGTAGCCGTTGTAGCGGGCGCCGTCGGCGTCGCCGTCGCCCAGCGACTGGCCCACGACGACGCTGGCGGCGACGTTGTAGCCGCGCGACAGCGGCCCGGTCACCTGCTGGTACATCCGGCGGCCGATCTGGAAGCCGGCGTTGACCTCCGTGCCGAACCCGAGCAGGAGCGCGTTGAACGGGAACTCCGCGATCGTCGCCGAGAACCCCTCCAGCACCCGCGGCGCCGACACCCGGAGGAGCTGTCTCGCGATGACCGTGTCCCGGGGCCGGACGAGGCTCGCGTCCGCCCACGAGGTCGCCATCGCGAGCAGCAGCAGCCCCGCCGTGAGCACGTTCGCGGCGGCCGTCGAGACCCCGACGCCGACGACGGCGAGGCGCGGCGCGCCAAGCAGACCCAGCCCGAGGACGAACGACCCCGCGATGTTGAGCGCGTTCGCGAGCACGTTCACGTACATCGGCGTGCGCGTGTCGCCGGTGCCCTGGAGCGAGCGCGCGGCGACGAGCGCGACGTGCCGGGCGGGCGCGGTGGCGAACACGATGGCGAGGTACGTCCCGCCGAGAGCGGCGGTGCGCGCGTCCGCGCCCAGCAGCGCGATGATCGGCTCCCCGAGGAACGCGCCGATCAGGACGAAGGGGACGCCCGCGAGGACCCCCATCAGCACGGCCTGCGTGACCGCCTCGTCGCGGTTCGCGTCGGCGGCGGCGCCGGTGTCTTGGCTGGAGAGCGCGATTGCGCCGCCGCCCAGGCCGAGGCCGATGCGGAGCGGGAAGCGGGCGTACAGGTCCGCGAGGCCGATGGCGACGACCGCCGCGGGGGAGAACTGCGCGGTGACGACGATGTCGGTCGTCCGCATCGCCGTGCGGAACGTCTGCTCGGCCATCACGGGCCACGAGAGCGAGAGCACGCGCCGCCAGACCCCGAGCAGGCGCTCCCGGTCCATACGCGGTCGTCGGGTGGCCCCGGTTTGGCCGTTCCGGAAGCGGAACGGCGGACGGCGCGGCATCGACGGCCGCGGACCGGGGACGCCGCGCCGTCGCCGGCGTCCCCCACGGCCGACCGCCCGAAGGGCCAAGCCCCCGGAGCGTCTGCCCCACGGCATGGACGTCTTCGTGTACGGCACGCTCACCGAACCCGCGCGGGTCCGGGAGGTGCTCGACTCGTTCGCGTTCGTCGGCGGGGCGACCCTGACCGGGCTTCGGGTCGTCGAGGGGACGTACCCGACGCTCGCGCCCCCCGTCGTCGACGGCGACGACGATGACGGCGACAGCGACGACGACGCGACCGCCGGCGGCGACGGGTCGGGCGCCCGAACCGCGACCGACCGCGCCGGCACCGCCGCCGGGGACGCCGCCGTGGGCGGCCGGCTCCTCCGGACCGAGGAGGTGGCGGCGCTCGACAAGTACGAGGGCGTCGACGGCGGCCTCTACACCCGCGTCTCGCTCCCCCTGCGCTCCCCGGCCGGCGACGACGAGGGCGAGGTGGCGGTGTACGTCGGCGACCCCGACAGGCTCGACGCCGACGCCGCCTGGCCGGGGCCGGGACCGTTCCCCGAGCGGGTCCGACGGTGGATCCGCGAGCGCGACGTCGCCGTCCGCCGGCGGCCGGAACGTTGAAGCGCGCGACGTGGAGCCGACGAGCGTCTGACGGGCGATCTTACCCGGCGCTGTCTTGCGGTTTCACTTCCGCTCCGGGTGACTCAGTTTTTTATACTCGGGGGGCCTGGATACCGATGCACGTCACACGCGTGCATTCCCCCCTCTTTCCCCACCGTCGGCCCGTCGAGCCGCCGCCCCGGCCGGGACCCCGGGCGGCGGCCGACAGCCCGACTGCGTGACCACAACCCATACACCGCCCTCCGGCGAACGGCGGGTATGCTCAGCTACGACGACGTGGTCGCCGCCCGCGAACGCGTCGAGGCGGTCGCGGTGCGGACGCCGCTGACGTACTCGCACAGTTTCTCGGAGATGGTCGGGGCGGACGTCCACCTGAAACTGGAGAACACCCAGCGCACGGGCGCGTTCAAGATCCGCGGCGCGATCAACCGCATCGCCTCGCTCACCGACGGGGAGCGCGAGCGGGGCGTCGTCACCGCCAGCGCCGGCAACCACGCGCAGGGCGTCGCGCTGGCGGCCACCCGCGCGGGCGTCGACTCGACCATCGTGATGCCGAAGTACGCCCCCGTTTCGAAGGTGGAGGCGACGCGGCGCTACGGCGGGAACGTCGTGTTGCGCGGCATCGACTACGACGAGGCCCAGGAGCACGCCCACGAGATCGAGCGCGAGGAGGACCGCGTGTACGTCCACGCCTTCGAGGACGAACTGGTGATGGCCGGCCAGGGGACGATCGGCCTGGAGATCGCAGAGCAGTGCCCCGAGGTGGACACGGTCGTCGTCCCGATCGGCGGCGGCGGGCTGATATCCGGCGTCGCGACGGCGCTGAAGGGCGCGCTGGAGGACGTGCGCGTCGTCGGGGTGCAGGCCGCCGGGGCCGACTCCGCGGCCCGCTCGGTCGAGGCGGGCGACCGTGTGGAGCTCGACGCCGTCGACACGATCGCCGACGGGATCGCGGTGCGGGAGGTCGGCGAGCACACCTTCCCGTACATCCGCGAGCGCGTCGACGAGGTGGTGACCGTCTCCGACGAGGAGATCGCCGAGTCCCTCACCCTCCTGCTGGAGCGCTCGAAGACCGTCGTCGAGGGCGCGGGCGCGGTGGCGCTGGCGGCCGTGCTGGAGGAGCGGTTCGACTACGACGAGGACGAGACGATCGTGCCCGCGCTGTGCGGGGGGAACATCGACATGAACACGCTGACGACGGTTATCATGCGCGGGCTCGTCCGCATGGGCCGGTACCTGAAGGTGTCGCTGGAGCTGAAGGACCGCCCCGGCGAGCTGGAGCGCGTCGCGGGCATCATCGCCGACGCGAACGCGAACGTGTACGCGGTGAGCCACGACCGGACCTCCCGCGACATCGCCGTCGACGCCGCGGACCTGGAGGTCGAGATGGAGACCCACGGCCACGAGCACGCCGCGGAGGTCGTGACCGCGCTGGAGGAGGCGGGCTACGAGGTGGAGATCGAGGCGTGAGGGGGACGGAGAGGGGCTGGCCTGAGGCCTGTCGACGTAAATTTAAGCCGTAACAGACACAAGCGGAACTGTGAACAGAATCGGCCCACCGATCGTGGCCGCGCTCGGCGCGGTGGTGGTCCTCGTCAGTCTCGGCGTCGGTATGCCGTCGTGGGTCGGCGTCGGGGTTGCGTACCTGCTCACTGCGGGCGTCGTCCGGCGGCTCCGCGTGGCCGGGCGGACGGCGAACGCGCGTCACGGGGCGGGGATCGCCGTCGGTACGGTCGCGATCGCGGCCGCGGTCGTCGGTATCGAGCTCCCGTCCGACCGGTCGGTCCTCTCGACGGGATTCTGGGACATCGTGTTGAACGACCTCGTGCTCGCGGTGACCGTCGCGGCCGTCGTGGCGGCGAGCCTGACGGACGACCGACGGCGCCGTCTCCTCGCTGGCCTCGTCGTCGTTGCGCTCCTCGCCGTCGTGATCGGGGAGACGATCCTCACGAGTATGCCGTACGACGGGGAGCTCACACTCCTCGATCACCTGCTCGCACAGGTCGCGTACCGCGTTCAGGGTCTCCTCGGCGGGCTGCTGTTGGGACTCCCGCCGGCACTCTTGCTCCGAGGTGTTCCGGCCCGCATCGACCGACTGTTCGCGGCCGAACCCGGCGGCTGACCGACGCTCACACGGACGCGGTCCCGTCCAGCCGACGGCGGGCGCCTGCGACCCCGCTGCCGAGGAGGTAGCCGACGACCCCCACGGGGACGCCGAACAGGAGCGACAGTCCGACGGCGTCGACGAGCGACGGACGGATCGGACCGCCCAGGTGGAACACCGCGAGGGATGCGTAGTAGCCCGCCGCTGGCGCGGTCGCGAGCGGGACCGACGCGAGCAGGCCGCCGTCACGCGCGGCGTTCGCCGCAGCCGCGACCAGCATCGCGGCGAGCACCGGGACGTAGAACCGCACCGGGAGCTCGATCCACGGGGCCAGTCCCGCCGCCGCGAAGGCGGCGAACGAGCACGTCCACAGGAGCGCCGCTGCGGCGACCCCCCGCCTCGTCGCGACCCGGTCGCACCCGAGCAGGCCGCGGCGGACGCAGGTTTTCACCATGTCGAGGACCCCACGGCGACGAAAAATATGCCTTGTGCCGCGACGACTCCGACCCGATTTATGTGTGGGCCGACCGCACGTCCGGGTATGAAGCGCGTGGTCTCTACCGACGAGGCGCCGGCCGCGGTCGGCGCGTACAGCCAGGCGACGACGAACGGCGACCTCCTGTTCACGGCGGGGCAGATCGCCCTCACCCCCGACGGGGAGCTCCGGGACGACGCCCCGATCGCCGAGCAGACCGAGCTCGCGCTCGACAACCTCCTCGCCATCGTCGAGGAGGCGGGCGCGGACGCCTCGGACGTGCTGAAGACGACGGTGTTCCTCGCTGACATCGACGACTTCGAGGAGATGAACGAGACGTACGCCGGCTACTTCGAGGAGGAGCCGCCGGCCCGCTCGGCGGTGCAGGCGGGCGCGCTCCCGAAGGGCGTCGGCGTCGAGATCGAGGCGGTCGTCGACGTGTCGTAGGTGTCCCGGGAGCGGTCGGCCCTGCTGTGGGGACTGGTCGGCCTGTTCGTGGTCCTCGTGGGCGCGCAGGGGCTCGTGTTGCTCGGGGTCTCCCTGCCCCTCGGGGCCGCGGGAGTGCTGGCGCTCGCGGCGGTCGTGGGCGCCCTCGTCGCCGCGGCGTCGTACGTTCTGGAGCATCGACTGACGCGGAAGGGACAGGCTTAAAACTCGCAGCGGGGTACGATCGGTGCGAGCCAGGATGGCCGAGTGGTAAGGCGCACGCCTGGAAAGCGTGTTCCCCTTGGGATCCAGGGTTCAAATCCCTGTCCTGGCGTACTTTTCGGGGCGACACTGCGAACGAACGAAGTGAGTGAGCCGTCCCCCCATGAATACCCGTTCGACGGGATTTGAACACGGAAGTCGCAGCGCCGAGCGACGGACGGTCGAGCGAAGCGAGACCGACGAGCGAGGCGACCGTCTTCAGGAGTTCAAATCCCTGTCCTGACGTCGGTTTCGCGCGAGCATCACACGCGAGCACCGCGTAGTGTTGCAGGAGAGCGGGCGAGTGCGAACGACTCGTCCCGGCCTCCTCTCGTCCTGGCGTTCTCTGACGTCGTGGATCGTTCGCGGTCGGAGTCGGTGCCGACGGTGGGAGCGGCGCGGTGACGACCGCGAAAGCCCCTGCCGCGCTCGTGGGCTGCGACTCGCTGCGCTCCTCGTCGGTCGGTTCCGCCTCCCTCCCTCGGTGCTTTCGTCGTCTCGCCTCACGAGCGCGGCAGCCCCTTTCATTCCCGCCCGCCGGTAACCGCAGCCACACCCTCCCCAGCCGACTCACTCCCTCGCTTCGCTCTGTCGTTCGTCCCTCGCGCGCTTCCGCGCCTGACGGAGCAGGCGCGGCGCGCGCCACCGCAGCCGCGCCACCCGGGCCTCAGTCGTCCGCCGACGGCGCCGACTCCGGCGCCTCCAGCAGCGACTCGGCGTACCCCTCCAGCATCTCCTCGACGTACTTCGCGACCACGTCCACCTCGACGTGGACCGGGTCGCCCACCGACTTCTCCGAGAGCGTCGTCAACTCGTAAGTCGTGGGGATGATCGCCACGTCGAACTCGTCGCCGCGCTTCTCGGCGACCGTGAGCGAGATACCGTCGAGCGCGACAGATCCCTTGTCGACGACGTAGCGCCCGTACCCCTCCGGGATCGAGAAGGTGAAGCGCCAATCCTCGCCTACCCGCTCGATGCCGGTCACCTCGGCGGTCGTGTCGACGTGCCCCTGGACGACGTGGCCGTCGAAGCGGCCGTCGGCCGCGAGCGCGCGCTCGACGTTGACCGCGTCGCCCTCGCGAACCTCGTCGAGGTACGTCTTCGCGACGGTCTCGGCGGCGAGGAACACCGAGAACCAGGGGCGGTCGTCGCCGCCGCCGCCGGCTCCACCCCCGTCGCGGTCGACGTCGCCACCGCTCCCGTCCCCTCCGAACTCCTCGACGGTGAGACAGACGCCGCTGACCGAGATGGACTGCCCGTGGTGGAGGTCGTCGAGGCCGTCGGCGGCGACGCGCAGGCGGAGGCCGTCGGGCGTTTCCTCGCGCCCGATCACCTCGCCTGCGGTCTCTACGATGCCGGTGAACATACTCGAATGAGGTCACCACAACTGGAAAGCGTTCCGATATCGTGACGCGTGGACTTATGACCGCCCCGCCCGCGTCGGTCGGTATGGACGCCATCGGCCGGCTTCGTTCGAGCTTCGTCACGGGACTGTTCCTCGTCCTCCCGCTCGCGGTGACGCTGTTAGTGCTCGACCTGGCCGTCGACCGGCTCAGCGGCACGCTCGCGCCGACCGTCCGCGGGACGGGCCTGGCGGCGCTCGTCGGCAACGAGGCGCTGGCGACGGTGCTCGCGGTCGTGCTCATCGCGTTCGGGGTCACGCTCCTGGGGTTCGTCGCCTCCCACGAGGCGGGGCGGCGGCTGTTCGGCGGGTTCGAGCGCGGGGTGCGCCTCCTGCCGGTCGTCCGCGCGGTCTACTTCGGCGTCAGGCAGGTGAGCGAGTCGCTGGCGTCGCCCGGCGACGGCTTCGACCGCGTCGTCGTCGCGGAGTTCCCCCGCGACGGCACGTGGTCGGTCGGCTTCGTCACCAACCCCGCGCCCCGGAGCGTCCGCCGGGTCGCCGGCGACGAACTGATGACCGTCTTCTTCCCGCACAGCCCGAATCCCACGGCCGGGAAGCTGGCGATGATGCACCCCGACGACTACGCCGAGATCGACATGAGCGTCTCGCGGGGGCTCCGCCTGCTCGTGACCACCGGACTGTCCGTGGACGACCCGGAGAAGCTCCCGGCGCCGGTCGCCGCCAGGGCGAGCCCGGACGAGGCGTGATCGCGGCGGGCCACGCCGCCCTCCCGCCGCCCTCCCGCCGACCGGGCCGCCGCGCCGATCGGGCCCTCCGCCGGCGGATACGACGCCGGCGAGCCGACACCGTTTCAACGACGCCGCGTCTACCACTCCCCGTGTCGCTCGGAATCCTCGATCAGGTCGGCCTCGCGGCGACCCTGATCTTCGCCCTCCCGGTCGCCGTCTACGGGCTCCAGCGGGTCCTCGACGGGAGCACCCTCGCCGGCGTCGGCTTCCTCGTCGTCGCGGCGCTGATGGTGCTGCTCCCGCGACGGCTCACCACCCCCGAGGACGTGCCCGCGAAGGCCGCCGAGACGGCCGTCGGATCGGTCGTGAAGGAGCCCGACGGGTCGGCCGACGACGGCGAGCAGTAGCTCTCGGGAGACCGTCGGGAGGTCGACGGGAGGCCGCCGACCGCGGCGCGGCTACTCCCGCGAGCGCGGGACCAGCGAGAACGGGTACTCCCCGAGGAAGTCGAAGCCGTCGTCGGTGACGACGACGAGGTCCTCCAGCCGGACGCCGCCCTCCTCGGGGTCGTACACGCCCGGCTCGACCGTGACGACGTTCCCGGCCGCGAGTTCCTCGTCCGCCGTCAGCGACGGCCCCTCGTGGAGCGAGACGCCCACGCCGTGGCCGACGCCGTGGGTGAACCCCGTCTCCGCCGAGTCGACGCGGAAGCCGTGGGCGGCGAGTTCGGCGGCGGCCTCCTCGTGGACGGTCGAGGCCGTGACCCCCGCCGCCACCTCCTCCAGGGCCGCCTCCCGGGCGGCCTCGACCGCGAGGTACGCCCGGCGCTCCCACCCGCCGTCCGGGTCGACCGCGAACGTCCGGGTCACGTCGCCGTAGTAGCCGTCGGGACCGCGCGGCGAGACGTCGATCAGGACGGTCTCCCCGGGCCGGATCACGTCGGTCCCGGTGTAGTGGAGGTCAGCGGCGGTGGCGCCGGCGCCGACCACGGTGTTGCCGGCGTCGCGGACGCCGTGGGCCGCGAGCGTCGCGTTCACCTGCCGGCGGAGCCGCTCGGTCGAGAGCACGCCGCCGTTCCAGCGCACCGCGGCGTCGCCGCCGTCCGCCCCGTCGGGGTCCGCGTCGACGGTCGCCTCCGCGAGCACCGTCTCCGCGCGCGCCATCCCCCGGAGCGCCGCGCGCTGGACGCGCCGGAGTCGGTCGAGTTCGGCCTCGGTCTTCGTCTCCCGGGCGCGGGCGACGGCGTCGGTCGAGGTCACCTCGTAGCCGGCGCGCTCCAGGTAGACGGCGGCGTCGTGGGGGATCGACCGCGGGACGAGCACGGTGCCCGCCTCGACGCCGCGGTCGGCCAGCGCCGCGGCCGCGCGGACCCCCGCGGGGTCGCCCTGCCCCTCGGTCCGCACCGCGTCGCCGGCGAACTCCCGGCGGGCCTGGTCGTCGAAGAGAGCGGGCGCACACAGCGTCGTGTGGAGCCCCCCGCCCTCGCCTCCGTCCGCGTCGGCCCCGGCGGTCGCGACGAACGCGTACGCCCTGTCGGGCCCCGCGAAGCGCGTGAGCCACCGGAGGTCGTCGTCGAAGCGGTCGCCGACGGCGACGAAGCCCGCGGCGTCCGCCGCGGCGAGGGCCGCCGCGAGCGGGGCGTAGTCGGTGCCGAGCGCGTCGGGGCCGCCGACTGCGGGGCCGGAGCCGTCGGCGACGCCGCCCCCGCCGCGGTCGCGGCCTCCGTCGTCACGCTCGTCGGCGCCGTCGGCTCCCTCCCTCGCCATCTACGCCTCGACTTCGGGGTCTGGCGCCTCGACCTCCTCGACGATCTCGTCGACGATCTCCTGGGGGTCGCCCTCGCGGATCTCGTTGTGGAGGACGACGGAGATGGGGAGCGTCGGGGCGCCGTTGACGAGGTTCTGCGTCAGGACGAGCCGTTCGCGGGCGCGCGACATCCCGACGTAGAAGACGCGGCGCTCGTTGTCGGTGAGGACCGGGACGGGGTCGGTCGTCTTGGTGAACTCCTCGCCGTCGGCGCCGGTCACGTCGAGGCCCTGCTGGTCGGCCTGGGCGGCCATCTGCTCGACGACCTTCTCGGTGAGGTCGGTGTTGACGAACACGTGGTCGGCCTCGCGACCCTTCGCCGAGTGGATCGTGCCGAGGCGGACCCTGCTGGGGTCCTCGCCCTCGTAGTCGCCCGCGAAGTACGCCTTCACCGACTTCCGCTGGAAGCTCGTGATCTTGCGGGCCATGTCCGCGGCCGACGGGCCGTCGGGCATGAACGGGACGAACTCCTTGACGTCCTCGGGCGACAGCGGGATCTCCGCGAGGTCGTCCTCCTCCGCGGTCTCCTCCACGTCGTCGAGGAAGTCGTACAGCTCGTCGCGGTCGTTGCCGCCGAACGCCGAGTCCTGCAGGATGTCCGCGAGCCGGCGCGCCTGGAGCGCGGTCAGCACCTCGCCGCGCTCGACGGCCTCGACCGCCCGCACGTAGTCGGTGAGGCGGTCGGTCCACATCCGCTGGTCGGTGAGACACGAGAACGGGATGCCCTCGGTGATGAACTCGTCGATGAAGTCGAACATCTGGTAGCGCGCGCGGAACAGCACCATCACCGTCTCGTCGTCGGTCGTCCGGACGGTGTGGCGGACGTTGCGCACCAGGTCGAGCATCGACGGGGAGTCGACCGCCTCGACGGCGCCGCCCTCCTTGCGCGGCCGGAGGTCCTTCTCCTGCCGCTTGTCGATGTGACGGATCTCGGTGTTGACGACGTTGAGGATGTTCGAGGGGAGCCGGTAGGAGTTGGGCAGCACCTCGTCGTTGTCGACCTCGGTGTCCAGGAGCAGCGCCGGGTCGGCGCCCTGCCAGGCGTACACGACCTGGTCGTCGTCGCCGGCGATGAGGCACGACTCCATGTGCGGCTTCCACTCCTCGTACACGTCGTACTGGAGCGTCGTGATGTCCTGGAACTCGTCGATGACGAGGTGGTCGACGCTCGGGAGCAGCGAGCGCTGCTTCACGCGCTCGAGCATGTCCGCGAAGCCGACCAGCCCCTCCTCGCCCTTGTACGCGCGCCACGCCCGGATCGCCTCCGGCACGTCGAGGCGGTCGTCGTCGGAGGGCCACGTCGGGGTGTACTTGTTCCCCTCCTGGGCGTTCGGGTCGATCTCCGGCGGGAGCCGGACCTCCTCGACGTCCCACTGGAACGGCACGTCGTACCAGTCGGCCACGTCGCGCTTGGTGCGCTGGAGCCACTGGGAGGTGGCGATCACCTTGTTGCCCAGCGTCGTCGACCGGGCGGTTCGGCGGCCGCCGCCGGAGTACTCGTCCTCGTACTCGACGCCGTAGTCCTCGCAGAACGCCTCCTTGTCGTCCTCGCCGACCACGTCGCCCCGCGAGAGGTTCAACAGCTCGTACGCCTTCGCGTGCATCGTACAGACGTTCCCCTGCAGGTGCCGGGGGGTGGTGTCGAGGCGCTCGGCGAGGCGCTCGCGCACCTCGGCCGCCGCCGCCCTCGTGTACGAGACGACGAGGATGTCGCGGACCTCCGCCCCCTCGTCGATGAGGCGCTCCACGCGGTCGAGGAGCGCGGTCGTCTTCCCGCTGCCCGGGCCGCCGAACAGTCGGGTAACCGTCGGGTCGCTCATTACCATGTCCTCTCGGTCCCGACTCATAAACGACGTGGCTCGGGACGGCGAACGGACGTGTCCGGGACGCAGAAGGTCGATGGCGGGGCTCGCGCTGCCGTCCGGGGCGGGCGGCCGCGAACGCCCGTCGATCGGTCGTCGGTCTACTCGTCGGTCGCGTCGGTCGGGCGCCTCAGCGGACCGTCTCGGGTCGCCAGCCGCACACCGAGCACTCGACGGCGTCCGTCCCGTGGAGGCCGCCGCAGTCGGGACACTGTTTCTTGTTATACGACTCCTCCCAGGTGGCCGTCTCCACGTCGTGGCCGCGACTGGTCAGGAATTCGTCGAACAGGTCGCCATCGGGGCTCGGTGCCGACGCCATACATGCTATGGTATAGCACACCAGTACATATACCTTCTGGCGAGTCTCTCGGAGTTGAAATCGAGCGATCGCGTCGGGACGAACGGGGTCGACGGCGCGGACCGCCCTGATCGCAGTTCACGGCCGGGCCCCCGACCCCCGGCGGGACCGTCGCGTCGCCGGGTTCGGACCGCGTCGGCGTCGCGACCGGCTTCACAGGTCGTACAGCTCGCCGAACTTCTCCTCGACGTACTCGAGGAAGTACTCGGCGGTGAGCGGCTCGCCGGTCGCCTCCTCGACGAGCTCGTCGGTCGGGTAGCGCCGCCCGTGGCGGTGGACGTGTTCGGTCATCCACTCCCACAGCGGCCGGAGGTTCCCGTTCCGGATCTTCGCGTCCACGTCGTCCAGGTCCTCGCGCATCGCGTGGTCGAGCTGGGCCGCCAGCACCGAGCCGATCGTGTACCCCTGAAACGCCGCGAACCGACTGCTCCAGTGGATGTCCTGCAGGCACCCCTCCGCGTCGGTGTCGGGCGTCACGCCGAGGTACTCGTCCATCCTCTCGTTCCAGACCCGGGGGATCTCCTCGACCCCGATGTCCCCCTCGACGAACGCGCGGTCGATCTCACACCGGAGGACGATGTGGAGGTGGTAGGTGAGCTCGTCCGCCTCGACCCGGATCAGGTTGTCCGGGTAGATCTGGTTGACGGCCTCGTACGCCTCCCGCGCCGTCGCGTCGGTGCCGAGGTGGTCGTTCGCCTCCCCGACGAACCCCTCCCAGAACGGCTCGGTGCGCGCGACGTGGTTCTCCCAGAAGCGCGATTGGCTCTCGTGGACGCCCGAGGACAGCGACGCCCCCAGCGGCTCGCCGAAGCGGCCGTCGGGCAGGCCGAGCTCGTAGCTGGCGTGTCCGAACTCGTGGACGGTCGCGGTAAACGCGTCCATCGGGTCCTCCGGCTTGAAGCGCGTCGTGATCCGCGCGTCGAACTGGTTGCCCGAGGTGAAGGGATGGGCGGACACGTCCAGCCGGCCGCGGTCCGCGGGGTAGTTCAGCAGGTCGAGGACGGCCTCCGAGAGCCCGCGCTGGGTGTCGTCGTCGTACGGCCCCGCCTCGACGAACGGCGAGGCGAGGTCCGCGTCCGAGGCCGCGATCTCCTCGATCAGCGGGACGAGCCCGTCCTTCAGCTCCTCGAATATCTCCTCCAGCCGCGCCAGCGGGAGGTACGGTTCGCCGTCCTCGTACATGACCTCGTAGGCGGGACGGCCGGGATCGATCGCCTCCGCGCGGTCGACGTGGAGGTCGCGAAGCGTCGACAGCGCGGGCGCGAAGCGGCCGAAGTCGTCCTCGGCCTTCGCCTCCTTCCACACCTGCTGGCTGTGCGAACGGTGCTCGGTCAGCTCCTCGACGAGCGACTCGGGGACCGACCGGTTGCGCTCGTGTCGGCGGCGGATCTCGCGGACGTTCGCCGCGCGCTCGGCGTCGAGGTCGGCGTCCTCGGCGGCGTCGAGCGCGTCGGCCATCGCCTCGCCCGTCAGCTTCTCGTGGGTCGTCGCCGACAGCGCCGAGAGCTGCTTCCCGCGGGCGGCCGTGCCGCCCTCGGGCATCGTCACCTGCTGGTCCCAGTAGAGCACGCCGCTGCCGCTCTCGAGGTGCGAGACGCGGGCGTACCGCTCCATGAGGTCGAGATACGCGGCGGGGGCGTCGTCGGTCGCGGTCGAGTCGAGGTCCGTCGCGGGTGCGGCCATGCCCGTGGCTGTGTGTCCCGCGGTATCAAGCTCCGGGTGGCCCGCGCGGCTGGCCGGGTCTCGGCGGGGGACCCTTCGACCGTGGCCGGACCGGTTCCTTTCTCCCGCTCACTTCGGTCAACGCAAACACACGCGAGGGGTCGGCGGACCGGGTTTTCGGCCGTTCGAGGCCACTCGTCACAGCGACCCGACCGATGCGAACACCGAGAGGTCGCCGTCGACGACGACCGTGACCCTCGTGTCGACCTCCGGTCTCCCGGCCCCGCTTAGGACCACGGAGTCGGCGAACACGTACCTCCCGTCCGGGATCGAGCGGCCGTCGGTCGACGGACAGAGCAGTTCGTACGTCCGACGGACGCGTTCTCCGGGGGCGAGAGTGAGGTATTCGAGGGTCTCGGGGAACGCCGTCGGGCTGGGCGGCCCAGGTGTCCGGCTCCCTGCCGGAACGAGGTAGACCGTCTCGCCGTCCGTGGTCGCCTCGAACCCGGTGAACGGGGGCGCGGAGCCGAACCCCAGCGTCACCTGCGAGTCGCCCTCGTTGCGCATCCCGATGCGGATCCGTGGCGGCTCTGTCGCGTCGAGGCCTCGCGAGACGTCGGCCGTGAACGCCAACTCGGACGGGTCGGCGATCGGGTACGTGCGGGGCGTCGGCGTCGAGGACGTGACGTCTGTCGGCGTCGTCTCCGTCGTCTCCGTTCCTGTTGGCGTCCGGGCGTCGGACGCGGGGCGGTCGGAACAGCCGGCTGCGGCGAGGGTACTTCCGACTGCCGCGAGGAGGGCACGTCTGTTCACACTGACGCGTTTCGGCCGCCAAACAATAACTGTCTTGTTCCGAACCCGACCGCGACGTCAGGACTCCCGCAGTTCCTTCACGCGCTGGATGTTCCAGGCGAAGGACTTGCCGTCCTCGGTGGGCGTCTCCAGCACGAGCGGCACGTCGCGCAGGTCGGGGTGGTTGACGAACGCGCGCATCCCCTCCTCGCCGATCAGGCCCTCGCCGATGTGGGCGTGCTCGTCCTTGTTCGTCCCGCACTCGTGTTTCGAGTCGTTGAGGTGGACGCACTCCAGGTGCTCCAGCCCGACGACCTCGTCCAGTTCGGCGACCGTCTCCTCGACGCCCTCGGCCGTCGAGAGGTCGTAGCCCGCGGCGAACGCGTGGGCGGTGTCGAGGCAGACGTCGAGGTCCTGCTCGGAGCGGTCGAGCACCGCCGCGAGGTGCTCGAAGTCGCCGCCGAGCTTCGTGCCCGAGCCGGCGTCGGACTCGACGAGGACGGTGACGCCGTCCGGGATGTCGAGTTCGTCGAGCGCGCTGGCGGCGTTGTCGAGGCCCCGTTCGACGCCCGCGCCGGTGTGGGCGCCGAGGTGGACGTTCACGTACGGGATGCCCAGCTTGTCGGCGGCGTCGACCTCCTCCTGCATGGACTCGACCGACTTCTCGCGGAGGTCGTCCTTCGGCGTGCAGAGGTTCACGAGGTACGACGAGTGGATCACCCACGGGCCGACGCCGTGCTCCTCGCTGGCCTCGCGGAACCGCTCTGCCTCCTCGTCGCCGATGTCCGGGCTCTGCCACACCTGCGGCGAGTGGGTGAAGATCTGGCCGCAGTTGCCGCCGTCGTCGACCAGCGCGTCGACCGCGTTGTACGTGCCGCCGGCGATGGACTCGTGTGCCCCGACGCGCAGCGTCGGGTCGCTGTCTGCGCTCATACCCTCCGGTCGCGAGGCCGGGGGCAAAGCGGCTTCGGAAGCGGCCGTCGCGGCGGGCGTGGACTCGGTACGTCCCGCCGGTCGCGTCGGATACGGGGCCTGCGTCGGCCACGGAGCCTTTCACTCGCGCCCGTGTACCGCCGGGACGACTTCGCCATGCAGGTCGACGTGCTCGTCGAGCGGCTGGAACGCGCGCTGGATCCGGCCCGCGAGGCGCTCGTCCCGGTGCTGTCGGACCCGGTCGTGATGGGCGCGTGGGCGGTCGTCGTCGCCGCCTCCGTGGCCGTGTTGCTGTGGGACCTCCGCGAGCGGAACCGGGCGCTCCCGTCGCTGATGAAGGCCGTCTGGACGCTCACGGTCCTCTACTCCGGGCCGTTCGGCCTGGTGGTGTACTGGTACGCTGGGCGGACGCAGATCCCCCGCGACTCGCTGTGGCGGCGCGGCTTCCGCTCGACCGCCCACTGCTACTCGGGCTGTGGCGCCGGCGAGGTGACGGGGGTCCTGCTCGCGCAGGGCCTGCTCGGGCTCGCGGTCGGGTGGGTCGCCGCCGCGACGTTCGGGTTCGCGTACCTGTTCGGCTTCTCGCTCACGGTCGGGCCCCTGTTGCAGGAGGGGGTCGGCCTGCGCGAGGCGGTGGCGGACGCGTTCTACAGCGAGACGCCGTCGATCACCGTGATGGAGGTGACGGCCATCGGAACGGACCTCCTGCTCGCGGCGGACGCGCACGTCGGCGACCTCCTCTTCTGGGGCGCGCTCGCGTTCTCGCTTTCGGTCGGCTACCTCGCGGCGTACCCGGTGAACGCGGCGCTCGTCCGCGCCGGCGTCAAGGAGGGGATGAAGAACCCGGCGGAGATGGGGTAGCCCGCCTACCGCTCGCCGGGCCGCTCGCGCACCCACCCGTCGTCCCGGTACTTCTCCTCGGCGATCTCCTCGGCGCGGTCGAGTTCCGCGTCGGTCCAGGCGCCCTCCTCGGCGTCGGCCCACGCCGCCAGCGCGTCCTCGAAGGCGGCGACCGACTCCGCGCGGGTCGCGTCCGCGTAGTCCGCGATCCCGCCGACGCGCTCGGCGAACTCGGCCTCCGACACGCCGTGGTCGCGGAAGACGGCGAGGTGCTCGCGCGGCTTCGCCTCGAACGTGACCGAGCCGTGCTGGATGACGCTCTCCTCGCGCCGGTACTGGGCGTTGCCCGAGAGCTTCCGGCCGGCGCCGCCGTCGGCGCACACGTCGTGTGCGGGGTGGAGCGCGCGGAGGTAGCACGCCGGGGGGTAGATCGCCGGGCGCTCCTCGTCGGCGTAGCCGGCATCGACGCCGAGCGCCCGGAACGCCGAGAGGACCGGCTCACACAGCAGGTGGTAGGCGTCGAGGAGCTTCCCCGGGAGTTCCGCCGCGGGGGCGGTGATGGAGTAGGAGATGTCGCCGTCGTGGTCGTGGTAGATGCCGCCGCCGCCGGTCTGGCGACGGGTCACCTCCACCCCCGTGTCGGCGCAGTGGTCCCAGTCGACGGTCCCCGGGTCCTGCGCGTATCCCATCGAGAGGCACGACGGCTCCCAGCGGTACACCCGAACCGTTCGGGGGCCGCCCGCGGCGGCCGTCTCGGCGGCAACCTCGTCCAGCGCCATGTTCAGCGCCCCCGGCCGGGACTCCTCGCGGATCAGCCGCCACTCGCGGTCGGCGAGGGGACCGCGCCCGACCCCGTCCGCGTCGCCGTCGGCGTCCGGATCGTTCATACCCGCGATCGGTCGCCGCGCGTGAAAGAGCCGCCGGTCGGCGCCGCCGGTACCCCCGACGGACGACGGGCGCCCGGCCGAGCCATGGGCGTCGCGTCGCCGCGAACCCCTTTTCACTCCCCGCCGCCGACGGACGGGTAATGGTCGGGAACGTCGCGGGGACGATGGCCGAACTCGAGCCCGAGGACTTCTATCTCCTCTCGGGGGTCGAGCAGGGCATGCGCTTCTCCGAGTGGGTGAACGTCGAGAAGCTCCCCGAGTACGCGGGGCTCTCCGAGGAGAACGTGGACTACCGGATCGACCGCTGCGCCGACCGGGAGCTGATCCGGCGCAAGACGATCCAGTACGAGGGGTACCAGCTCACCTTCGAGGGGTACGACGCGCTCGCGCTCCACACCTTCGCCGAGCGCGAGACCATCTCGGGGATGGGGGCGTCGCTCGGGGTCGGCAAGGAGAGCGACGTGTACGAGGTGGAGTCGTACCGCCCGCTCGCGCTGAAGTTCCACCGCGAGGGGTACACCAACTTCCGGGAGGTGAACAAGGAGCGCGACTACACCGCCGACAACCACCACGTCTCCTGGCAGTACACCGCCCGCAAGGCCGCCGAGCGCGAGTACGGCGCGCTGGAGGACCTCTACCCCCAGGTGTCGGTCCCGCAGCCGATCGACCACAACCGCCACGCCATCGTGATGGAGAAGCTGCCGGGCGTGGAGCTGGCGAACGCGAAGCTCCGCTCCGATCAGGTGGTCGGCGTGCTGGACCTGATCCTCCGCGAGATGGACCGAGCTTACCGGGCCGGATACGTCCACGCCGACATGTCCGAGTACAACGTCGCCATCAGCGACGACGGGATCGTGATCTTCGACTGGCCCCAGTCGGTCGAGACGGACCACGAGAACGCCGACGAGCTGCTGGAGCGCGACGTGGAGAACGTCGTCGGCTACTTCGCGCGGAAGTACCCGAACGAGACGCCCGATGTGGACCCCGCCGCCGTCGCCGCCGCCATCGCGGACGGCGAGTTCGAGTCCGTGCGCGGTCGAACGCAGTAAGGCAGCAGGTCCCCGCCCGCCGACCGGCCCCGACCGATAGCGTTAGCACCGTCGCCGTCGTGTCGACGGGGCGATGAACGAACTGATCGCGGCGGCGCTGGCGGTCGCCGCGCTGGCGTCCCCGCTCGCCCTCGACCGGTTCCCCTCCCCGATCGCCCGGCCGCTGGCCGCCACGGCCGGAACGCTCGCGGTCGCCTACGGCGGCCGGGAGGTGCTGCGCGCGCTCGGCGGGGGCTACTACTGCTGCTCGCACGCCTACTACGCGCTCGCCGGCGCCGTTCTCGTGTTCCTCGGGTGGGTCGCGCTCGTCCCCGCCCTGGGCGCCGGTCCGGGGCTCGCGCCCCGCGGCGACGACACGAAACGTAGCCCTTAACAGCGCGAGCGAAGAAGTGCGGGTAACTCGCCGGCAGGTGGGCCGCCGGCGGGCACCCGGTACGCCGGGACGAGATGTGGCCGCTCGGGGGACCCCGACGCGGCTGAATCGCAAGCGCCCGCGGAGACCACCAATGGCACGAAGCTTCTACTCCCACATCAAGGAAGCCTGGCGGAACCAGGACGAGGGCAAGCTCGCGGAACTGCAGTGGCAGCGCAAACAGGAGTGGCGCGAGCAGGGCGCCATCGTCCGCATCGACCGGCCGACGCGCCTCGACAAGGCGCGCGAGCTCGGCTACAAGGCCAAGCAGGGCGTCGTGATGGCGCGCGTCTCCGTCCGCAAGGGCGGCGCGCGCAAGCGGCGCTTCAAGGCCGGCCGCCGCTCGAAGCGCCAGGGCGTCAACCGCATCGGCCGCCGGAAGTCCATCCAGCGCATCGGCGAGGAGCGCGTCTCGCGGAAGTTCCCGAACCTCCGCGTGCTCGCCTCCTACCCGGTGGGCCAGGACGGATCCCAGAAGTGGTTCGAGACGATCCTCGTGGACCCGGAGCACCCCGCGATCGAGAACGACGAGGAGCTCAATTGGATCTGCGACGACTCCCAGAAGGGGCGCGCGTTCCGCGGCCTCACGAACGCCGGGTCGTCGAACCGCGGCCTGAACCAGCGCGGCAAGGGCACCGAGAAGACCCGGCCGTCGGTGTCGAGCGGCGACCGCGGCGGAAAGTAGCGTACCGTCCCCGACGACGACCGCATTGCGGTTTTTGACGCTCGTTCTATCCCCGGGAGCGAACGTGCTGCCCCGCCCCGTCACAGCACCGGCCAGTTCACCGCGGACACCCCTACCGACTCCGGTCGAGGAACCCCTAAGAGCGTCGCACCCCGAGTCGGGGCTGATGGAACCGGAGGGGGTCCCCGAGTCGACCGACGACTGGAAGGCGTTCGCCGCGGCGCTGGCGCGCCAGTACCGGTCGGCCAGGACGCACACGACGCTGACGCTGGTGGTGCTCACGTCGGCGGTGTTCCTCGTGCAGGTCGCCGGGACGTACCTCACGGGCGCGCCGTCGGTGCGGGCGCTGACGGCGTTCCTGTACCTCGACGGCGGCGATCCGGTGTACCTCCTCTCGCTGTTCCTCCACCGCGGGGCCCCGCACTTCCTCTCGAACGTGCTGGTGTTGCTGGTGCTCGCGCCCCAGGAGCGCCACTTCTCGCCGCGGGGGTACTGGGCCTTCGTCGCGACGGGCGCCGTCGTCACGCTCGGGGTCGGCTACGCGGTGCTGCTGGCGTACAGCCCCGAGCCGAACGTCGCCTTCTACGGCATCAGCGGGCTCGGGTACGCGCTCGGCGGCTTCGCGCTCGTCCGCGGGCTCAGGTACCGCGACCGGCTCCCGGCGCCGGACGTCGTCGCCGCGGTCGTGGGGCTCTCGTCCGTCGTCGAGGTCGCGGCGAACCTCCTCGTGAACCTCCCGCACGCGCCCGTCGCCGTCAACGGCGGGCACCTCTCGGGGCTCGTCCTCGGCCTCCTCGTGGGCGCGGTCTGGCGGCCGTGGCGGGCCGCCCCCGCGGACGGCGACGGACACGCCGGCGACGACGACCGGCCCGACGACGTCGAGGGGGCCGGCGACGACGGGGGGCCGGCCGACGACGGGCGGCGGGGGGACGGCGCTCAGTAGTCGCCGAGCCGCGACTGCCCGTTCCCGCTCCCGTCGCCGTCGGCGAGCCCCGCCAGGTCCGCGGCGCGTCGGATCGTCTCCTCGAAGGCGTCCGCCTGGCTCCGGTCGTACAGCGTCGCCGCGGGGTGGAGACACACGAGCAGGCGGACGTTCGCGTCGCCGACGCGGGTGTCGAACACCTCGCCGGCCTCCTTCGTGACGGCGACCGAACGCCCGAGGAGGTGCTGCGAGGGCACCTTCCCGAGCGTGACGACGAGTTCGGGGTCGAGGCGCGCGAGCTCCTCGGCGAGGTAGCCCCGGCAGTTGTCCAGTTCCTCGGCGGTCGGGTCGCGGTTGTCCGGGGGACGGCACTTCACGCAGTTGGTGATCCGCACGTCCGAGCGCGCGAGGCCGGCGTCCCGGAGCGCGTCGTCGAGTACGCTCCCCGAGCGGCCGACGAACGGCTCGCCCTCCTCGTCCTCGGTGGCGCCGGGCGCCTCGCCCACGAACACGAGGTCGGCGTCCGTCGGGCCCACGCCGTTGACGATCCGCGAGCGCGACTCGACGAGCGCCGGACAGCGCTCGCAGTCGGTCGCACACAGGTCCGCGTCGAGCGACTGCTCGGCCATACTCGTGGGCGGCCCGCCGCGGAGGTAAACCTACCCGTCCGCGTCGCCGGCGGGGTCGCGTCCGTCGGCGTCGTCGGGGGCGGGGTCGTCGAGGTAGGATCGGCCCGCCCGCGCCGCGAGCTTCGCCACCCGCAGCGGCTCCGGGCGGCGGCGGCCCGCGGGCGTGTGGCCGCGGACGATCCGCCGGGCCTCGTCGTCGTCGACGCCGACGGCGCGGACCCACAGCGCGGGGTCGCCGCGGCCGTCGTCGTCCGCGTTCGCGTTCTCCTCTGCGTTCGGGTCCGCGTCTGCGTTCGGGTCCGCGTCTGCGTTCGGGTCCGCGTCGCCGTCGTCACCGGCGCCGGAGGCCGGGTCGCCGTCGTCCGGGGCGCCCCCGCCCCCGTTCCCGCCGTCGCCGTCGAGCCACACGGGGACCCGCTCGGGGAGCGACTCGTAGACGGCGAGGCGGCGCGCGAGCGCCTCGCCGGAGAAGTGCTCGCGGAGGGGGTCACCGAGCCCCTCGCTGGCCTCGAAGGAGACGGCGAGCACGGGGCGGTCGGCCGCCTCCCGGACGGCCCCGAGGTCGACGATGTTGAACCACGCGGGGGCGACGCCCGCGAGCAGGAGGTGGCGGACGTCCTCGCGGCCGAGTCGGTCGAGACAGTCGACGACGGCGGCCGTCGCGTCCGTCCCGCCCACGGTACACGTCGAAAACGAGAGCCCGTCGACCGCCCGGTCGACCCGGACGACCGCGCCCGCGACGGTCGCGCGCCGGGGGTCGCCGTCGCCGTCGCCGCCGCGGTCGCTCGCGGAGACTGCGACCCCGAGCGCGCGCGTCCCGGGCTTCACGTCGGATCCCGGTCCGGAGCCGGCGCGTCAGTCCTTGATCTCCTCGAGCTTCTCGAGGAGCTCGTCGTTCGAGGCTTCGAACTCGAACTCGACGTCGCCGTCGTGGTCAGCCTCGCCGCCGCCCACGGTGTCCTCGTCGAGATCCGAATCGAGCTGCTGGTTCTCCTGTTCGGATTCGTCGTAGCTCCCGAAGCCCATGCCGGTTGCAAATAACGAGTTCTGACTGAAATATGTGCGGGTCGGTTCGACCCCCGACACGTCGCTGCCGCGGCAGGACGGCTTTTCACCGCGGGACACCACGCCGCACACATGGACGCGGTCAACGTCACGGCGGACGCCGAGGAGTTCACCTGCAACGCCTACCTCGTCGACGGCGCGGTGCCGACGCTCGTCGACGCGGGGACGATGCCGGGGGTCGTCGACGTGCTCCGGGAGCACACCGACGACCTCGACCGGGTCGTCCTGACCCACCAGCACCACGACCACGTCGGGGAACTCGACGCCGTCCTCGACGCCTTCGACGCCGACCTGTACGCGTACGGCGACCACCCCCGACGCGACCACGCGATCGAGGACGGCGACGAGGTCGCCGTCGGCGACGAGACGGCCGAGGTCGTGTACACGCCGGGACACGCCGCCGACCACGTCTCGCTGGTCGCGGAGACGGCGCTGTTCTCCGGCGACGTGGTCGTGTACAACGACGGCGCCTTCGACGACGGCTCCTTCGGCCGGACGGACATGTCCGGACAGTCGCGCGAGCGACTCATCGAGAGCCTGCGCGACCTGCTCGACCGGCTCCCCGACTCGGTCGAGTCGATGTACGCGGGGCACGGCGACCCGTTCCACGCCGACCCCGGCGGCGAGTCGGTGCGCGACGTGATCGAGCGGGCGCTCGAACGCGCCGAGCGGCGGGAGCCGAAGTATCCCGACGAGTGAGCGGGCGGGCCCCGGGCGACCCGCCCCTCCGCGTCGGCCGGCGCTGCCGCTCGGAGAGCGAATTCCGTTCGTGAAGAGGACGGGACGTTTCCCGGGGGTCGACCCGGCTCGCGACGTTATGCGGTGCGCGGTTCCTTCGCCTTCGGGCGGAGGTTCCCGTAGCCGCACTTGCGGCAGTTGTCCGCG
Organism: Halobaculum sp. EA56; assembly: GCF_051195075.1. Classification (NCBI taxonomy): domain Archaea; kingdom Methanobacteriati; phylum Methanobacteriota; class Halobacteria; order Halobacteriales; family Haloferacaceae; genus Halobaculum; species Halobaculum sp. EA56. The sequence continues at coordinate 72,171 of NZ_JBNTJX010000006.1, read as the reverse complement.
CGCTGGGGGTTCCGCGCGTTACACCGCATGCAGATGAGCTTGTTGAGCGTGCGGCGCTCGGCCGCGTCGAATTGTGCCATACGTGTGCGAAGCGGCGCCGTCCCTGTTAACGGTTGCGAGTCGGGTCCGCGGCGACGGCGCGACGTGTCCCGGCCTACGCGCCCGCCTGCGCCAGCGCCTCCTCGAGGTCCTCGCGCTGGGTGACGCCGACGAACCGGTCGACGACGCCGTCGTCGTTCTCGACGATGAGGGTCGGGAGCGAGCGCACCTGGTACTGGTTCGCGACCTCCTGCTCCTCCTCGACGTCCACCTTCTCGAAGCTCACGTCGGGGTAGTCGTCCTCCAGTTCCTCGAGGATCGGGTCCTGGGTCTTACAGGGGCCACACCAGTCCGCGTAGAAGTCTTTGAGTCGAACGCTCATACCGACCGCCCGTTTTGACGGGCCGCGCATAAGGATTACTCACTCGGCGGTTCGATCGCCCGCGGCCGGCGCCGGGCGACCGGGGTCGAAAGGCTTAGGCGGCCGACTCGCATGGGTGCGCACATGAGCAGCGGCCAGAACAGCGGCGGCCTGATGTCCAGCGCGGGGCTCGTCCGCTACTTCGACGCGGAGGACCGCAACGCGATCCGGATCGACCCGAAGACCGTCGTCGCCTTCGGGCTCCTGTTCGGCATCCTCGTGTTGATCCTCGGGTTCGCCTTCTGAGGCCGACGCGGCTGCCGACCGCCGGCGCCCCGTCCGGCCGGTCGTGACCCGACCGCCCGACCCCGACCCGGTCCGAGCGGAGGGCGCCGCCCGACCCGGCCGAACGACAGCTTTTCACCCGCCGCCCGCCGACCGTTCGACATGAACGTGGGCGTCATCGCCGTCCAGGGCGACGTCTCCGAGCACGCCGACGCGATCCGTCGCGCCGCCGCGACCCACGGCGTCGACGCGTCGGTCACGGAGGTCCGCGACGCCGGGATCGTCCCCGACTGCGACGTGTTGCTGATGCCGGGCGGGGAGTCGACGACCATCTCCCGCCTGCTGCGCGAGGAGGGCATCGACGGGGAGATCCGCGCGCACGTCGCGGCCGGCAAGCCCCTGCTCGCGACGTGCGCGGGGCTCATCGTCGCCGCCCGCGACGCCAAGGACGACCGGGTGGCGACGCTGGACGTCCTCGACGTGAGCGTCGACCGCAACGCCTTCGGCCGGCAGGCGGACTCCTTCGAGGCGCCGCTCGACGTCGAGGGGCTGGACGAGCCGTTCCCGGCGGTGTTCATCCGCGCGCCCGTCATCGACGAGGTCGGCGAGGGCGTCGCGGTGCTCGCGGAGTGGGACGGCGACCCCGTCGCCGTCAAGCAGGGCCCGGTGATCGCCACCTCCTTCCACCCCGAACTGACCGCGGACTCCCGGATCCACGACCTCGCGTTCTTCGGGCAGGACCACGCCGACCCGGACGCCGGCGACGGCGAGGAGGCCCGCGCGTGAGCGACCCGGAGACGCCGGAGGCCGAGGCCGAGGCCGAGACGGGAACGGAGTCGGACGTGGCGGACGCGGAGACGCTCGACGCGCTGTTCGCCACCATCGAGGACCGCAAGGAGCGGCTCCCCGAGGGGTCGTACACGGCGTCGCTGTTCACCCACGAGAAGGGCGAGAACGCCGTGCTGGAGAAGATCGGCGAGGAGACCACCGAGACCATCCTCGCGGCGAAGGACGACGACACCGAGGAGCTGACCGCCGAGGCGGCGGACCTGGTCTACCACCTGCTCGTGCTGTTCGCGCAGAAGGACCTCGACGTCTCGGACCTCCGGGCGGAACTGCGCGACCGGTTCTGACCCGCGGGGCGGCGCCACGGACCGGCCCCTGCCGGCGCCGCCGCCCGGGTCCGGCGGGGTAGTTCTGTCACACCCGGAGTTCTTATCGGGGACGGCGGCGGAGGGCGGTGTGTGAACGCAGTCACCCTGGGCCCCGCGGGGACGTACTCCCACCGCGCCGCGCGGGCCGTCGCCGACGACGTCGCCTTCCGCGAGTCGGTCACCGCCATCGTCGAGGCGGTGGCCGACGGGACGTACGACCGCGGGGTCGTCCCCGTCGAGAACAGCATCGAGGGGAGCGTCACCGAGAGCCTCGACGCGCTCACGGAGGCCGAGGTGGCGGTCGTCCGCGAGATCGTCACGCCGATCCGCCACGCGCTGCTCGCGCAGGCGGAGACGTTCGACGTGGTCGCCTCCCACTCGCAGGCGCTCGCGCAGTGTCGCGACTACCTGGAGCGCGAGTACCCCGACGTCAGCCAGGAGGCCGTCGCCTCCACGGCCCGCGGCGTCGAGCGCGCCCGCGAGGACCCGACGGTCGCCGGGATCGGCCACCCCGCGAACGCCGCCGGCGCCGACGGCGGCGTCGACCTCCGCGTGCTCGCGGAGGACATCCAGGACCGCTCCTCGAACGCGACGCGGTTCCTCGTCGTCGCGCCCGAGGCCGAGCGGACCGAGGCCGGCGGCAAGAGTTCCGTCGTGGTGTACCCCGGCGCGAACTACCCGGGGCTGCTGCTGGAGATCCTGGAGGCGTTCGCCGAGCGCGACGTGAACCTCTCGCGCATCGAGTCCCGCCCGAGCGGCGAGCGCCTCGGCGACTACCTGTTCCACATCGACTTCGAGGCCGGGATGTACGAGGAGCGCGCCCGCGCGGCCGTCGACGACGTGGAGGAGATCGTCGACGACGGCTGGGTCCGCGTCCTGGGCTCCTACGACACCGAACACGTCGTCTCGTAGCGTCGGCTCCCGGCGGTCTCTGTCCCGCTCTCGACGGTCATGATGGCTTACAGGCGACGCCTCGTCCCGCCGCTCCCCGACGCCGGCGTCGCACACCCGCGTCCCGCCGGGGACCGTTCCTACCGCACGGCGTCCGTGGTCCCGTCATCCGGCTTCAACGCTCGGGTATTCCGACCCTGTGCCGGCGACAGGTTCAAGCCGTCCACCGGTCTATCACCTGATATGACGGGGCGGACGCCGTTCGACGACATCACCGACCTGATCGAACAGCTGGGCGAGGAACTCGACGAGGTCGGCACGACGCTGGAGGGGCACGCCCGCGGCGACGTGCCGGTCGACCTGCTGGAGCGCGACGACGAGTTCGTCGTCACGGCCGACCTCCCGGGGTTCGACGGCGACGAAATCGAGATCACCGTCTCCGATCGGACCCTGACGTTGCGCGCGGAATCCGACGAGGAGGAGACGAGCGCCGAGGCGACGCCGGAGGGGCAGTACCACCGCCGCGAGCGCCGTCGACGCTCGGTGACGCGGCGGGTGCGGCTCCCCGGCGAGGTGAACGAGACGGAGGCGACGGCCTCCTACGAGAACGGGGTGTTGACCGTGACGTTGCCGAAGCGGGAGCCCGACTCGGGCGACGGGACGCGGATCGACGTGGAGTGAACGGCCGGGCGAAGGGGATAGCGAACCCGGTCGGCGGGGCGGGCGACGCGGGCCGGCGCCGTCAGTCCGCCGTCGCGATCTCGCCGGCGTGGTACGCCTCGGCGTAGTCGACGAAGTTGCTCAGTATCTGCAGGCCGGTCTCGCCGCTCTTCTCGGGGTGGAACTGCGTCCCCATGACGTTGCCGGCCTCGTTGGCGGCGATGGCGGCGAAGCGCCGTCCGTACTCGCAGGAGGCGATGGTGCGGTCGGTCACGTCCGCGCAGTAGGAGTGGACGAAGTACGCGTAGTCGCCCTCGTCGATCCCGTCCATCAGCGGGTGGTCGCGCTCGGGCGTGAGCTCGTTCCACCCCATGTGGGGCACCTTCACCGAGTCGGGGAGGCGCTCGACGCGTCCCTCGATGAGCCCGAGCCCCTCGACCGTCTCCCCCTCGGCGGCGCCCTCGGTGCTCTCGTCGTACATGAGCTGGAGGCCGACGCAGACGCCGAGGACCGGCGTGTCCTCGGCCTTCTCGACCAGCAAGTCGTGGAACGGCTCGGAGTTGGCGACGCACTCGCGGAACGCGCCCACGCCCGGCAGCACGAGCGCCTCGGCGTCCCGGATCGCGTCGGGGTCGTCGGAGACCACCACGTCGGCGCCCGCGCGTTCGAGGCCGCGGCGGAGGCTCCGGAGGTTCCCCACGCCGTAGTCGATGACGGTGACGTTCATACCGGACGTGCGGGACGGGCGGTGAAAACGGTTGCCCGTCGGCGCCCACGCCCGCGGACCCGCCGTCCCCGCCCGGGACAGGATTCTCGGGCGTGAAGCGGGTTATCACGCGTCCAGCGGTGTTTAATACCTGACGCGACGTTCTATGCATCGGTGATATTCCGTGAGTAACATGACTCCCTTCGACGACATGAACCGGATGTTCGACCGTATGTCCCGCAACTTCGGCCGGATGGACTGGGGCGACCTCGACGGCGTGCGACGCTCGGGCATCGACGTCGACGTGGCCGAGTACGACGACGAGATCGCGGTGATGGCCGACCTCCCCGGCTTCGCCAAGGAGGACATCGACCTGACCGTCCGCGACGGCGTCCTCACGATCCGCGCCGAGCGCGAGATCAGCAGCGACGAGGGCGACGACGCCGGCGCGTACCTGCGCCGCGAGCGCCGCGCCGAGTCGATGCGCCGGTCGATCACCCTCCCCGCCGAGGTCCGCGAGGACGAGGCGAGCGCGACCTACGCCAACGGCGTGCTCACCGTCACCCTCCCCAAGGTCCACGCGGACGAGGGAGAGGACGACGGACACCACATCGACGTGAACTGATCCGGTAGGGAGACCGACCTGCCGATTCCGTCCGTTCTCGTACCCCCCTCCGTTTCTCGTACCCCCTTCCGTCCGTTCTGTACCCGACAACGCCGTCAGCGTTCGGCCGTCACTTCCCGCCCGATCAGGTCGGCGGCTTCCTCGACTGACTCCCGCCATCCTTCGGGGAGGGAGCCGCCGCGTTTCGGCGGGTCGACGTCGAGCGTGACCGCGGCGAACGTCGCCGCCGGCACCGTCTCGGCGACGCGCTCGCCGACGAACGCGGCGTTGCGCCGCTTCGTGCTCACGCCGCCCGACGCCAGGTCGTAGTAACGGCTGAACAGTTGGACCACGTGGACGGCGTCGAACGACGACGCCAGATCCGTCCCCGCGAGTTCGCGGAACAGTTTCACGGTGTTGTTCGCGGGGTCGGCGCGGCGCCACTCCAGTTCGACGAGCACGAGCGCGTCGCCCACGCCCGCCACATCGACGGGTGTGTCGCCGACGGCGTGTTCCTCGTGCCACTCGTACCCGGCGAGGGACCGCGCGAGGCGTTCGCACAGGCTGCGCTGTACCCGAGTCGCCGCCTCGCCCATGGGTGGGACTCTCGCGGCCCGAGCTTGAATCCGGCGCCGGCGACGGGCACGGCGATGCGGGTCGAACGGAGTCCGTCGACCACCGCCCCCTCGCCGCAGTCGACGCCGACTTGGTCGCCGCCCCCGTTCGACGGACCGTGTCCGACTCCACGCCGTCGACGGAGCCCACGCCCGGAACTCCCCGCGACCGCGCGGTCGCCGCCGCCGCGTGGGGGCTCGCCGCGGTCCACCTCGGCGTGTCCCTGTCGGGCGTCCTCGCCTTCCTCGACGCGCCGGGCTGGCCCGCCGGTATCGCCGGGCCGTTCGACGGCGGTCTCCTGGCGGCCGTCGTCGCGCTCGCGGGCCTCGCGGGCGCGTGGCGCGGCGGCGCGGCGGCGACTCCCGTTGCCCGCGCCCGCCGGGTCGAGGTCGCCGGCGGCCTGATCGTCCTCCCCGGCGCGTGGGTCGCCCTGCTCGCGGCGTTCGCTCCGCGGACCGTGTTCGTCCACCTCCCCTTCACTCTGCTCCCGCTCGTCGGCAACCTCCTGCCGGCGCTGGCGGTGATCGCGGTCGTGTACGGCCTCGGCCCGTTCGCCGCCGGTCCCGACGCGCGACGCGACGTGGACCTCGACTGGAACGAGCGGGAGTGAGACGGGGACGGTCGAACGAGCCGCTACTCGACGATGTCGATCGCGGGACGACCCGGCTCCGCCTTGCCCGCCACGTCGTCGTCGGCCTCCTCGGCGCGCAGCACGCGGACGGGCGCGTCGAACTCGCGCTCGACGAGCCAGGCGGCCGCCTCCAGCGCCTCGCGCTCCCGCTCGGGCGACAGCGCCGGCCGCAGCGCCTCGCGCTCGGCCTGCAGGTCCTTCGCGTAGTCGGAGGCGTCCGAGCCGTGCCGCTGGATCTCCGGGTTCCGCATCAGCTCCCCGACCAGGTTGTCGGCGTCGCTGTCGACGGCGATCTCCAGCGCCTCGTGCTTCCACTCCGGGGCGACGACGACGTCGACGCGCTCGGGGTCCTCGATGTTCGCCACGTCGACGATGTTGCGCACGTCCTCGCGGGTGTTCTCGACCAGCTGACGGCGCATCTCGACGGTCCCGGTGTCGGCGTCGGCGGTCGGCCACTCGGCGTCGACCAGCAGCTCGTCGTCGTCGGTCAGCTCGGCGTGCAGCTCCTCGGTCAGGTGCGGGGCGACCGGCGCCAGCAGCTTCAGCGCGACGCGCAGGCCGCGCTCGAAGGTGGGGGCGTGGACCTCGTCGACGTACTCGCGGTAGCCGCGCAGCGTGGCGACCAGCGACTGCGCCTCGCGCGTGGCCAGATCGAAGCCCAGGTCGTCGAACTCCTCGGTGGCGACCGCGACGGCGGCGTCGACCTCGTCGGCGACGTACCGCGCGGTCGCGTCCGGCTCGCCCGCGCGCCGGTCGACCGAGCCGCCCGCGAACGAGCGCACCGTCTCGGCCAGCCGGCCCAGGAACCGGTGGGTCGACTTCACGCCCTCCTCGGACCAGTCGAAGGCGGTGTCGGGGCGGGCCGCCTGCATCATGAACAGCCGGGCCGTGTCGGCGCCGTACTCGTCGACGATGCGCTGGGGGGAGACGACGTTCCCCTTCGACTTCGACATCTTCTCGCCGTCCAGCTGGACCATCCCCTGGCCCAGCAGGTTCGTGAACGGCTCGCGGTGCGCCAGCATGTCCATATCCGCGATGGCCTTCGTGACGAACCGGGCGTACAGCAGGTGCATCACCGCGTGCTCCAGGCCGCCGACGTACTGGTCGACGGGCATCCAGTCGTTCGCCCGCTCGACGTCGAACGGCGCGTCCGCCAGGTCCGGCGAGACGTACCGCAGGAAGTACCACGAGGAGTCGACGAAGGTGTCCATCGTGTCCGTCTCGCGGACCGCGTCGGCGCCGCAGTCGGGACAGGTCGTGTGCTTCCACTCGTGGGCCTCGTCCAGGGGGTTGCCCGTGGTGTTCACGAACTCCGGTAACTCGACGGGCAGGTCCTCCTCGGGCACCAGCACCGGGCCGCAGTCGTCGCAGTGGACGACCGGGATCGGCGTCCCCCAGTAGCGCTGGCGGGAGATGAGCCAGTCGCGCAGGCGGTACTGCGTGTGGAAGTCGGCGGAGTCGATGTCCTCGGTCAGCGCCTCGCGCGCCTCCGCGCTCGTCAGGCCGTCGTACTCGCCGCTGTTGACCAGCACGCCGTCCTCGGTGTAGGCGCCCTCGCTCACGTCCGGGGCCTCGGGCTCCTCGCCGTCCTCGGGCTCGGGCGCGACGACGGGCACGATGTCGACGCCCATGCGCTCGGCGAACGCGTGGTCGCGCTCGTCGTGGCCGGGGACGCCCATCAGCGCGCCCGTACCCACGTCCGAGAGGACGAAGTCGGCGACGAAGACGGGCACCTCCTCGCCGGTCGCGAGATTCGTCGCCGTCAGCCCCGTCTCGACCCCCTTCGGCTCGTCGCCGTCGGGGTCGGCCTCGTGGTGGACGAACTCGTGGACGGCGTCGTCCTCGGCGGCCAGCTCCTCCGAGATGGGGTGGTCCGGCGCCAGCGCGAAGAACGTCGCGCCGTAGACGGTGTCCAGGCGGGTGGTGAACGCCTCGACCGGCCCGTGATCTTCCACGACGAACTCGACGGTGGAGCCCTCCTGTTTCCCGATCCAGTTGCGCTGCATCTCGCGGACGCTGTCGGGCCACCCCTCCAGGTCGTCGATGGCCGAGAGCAGCTCCTCGGCGTACTCGGTGATCCCCAGCGTCCACTGGTCCAGCTCGCGCTGCTCGACCAGCGAGTCACAGCGCCAGCAGCGCTCCTCCTCGCCCTCGACCTGCTCGTCCGCCAGGACGGTCTCGCAGGAGGGACACCAGTTCACGTCGGCGGCGCGGCGCTCGACCAGTCCCTCCTCGTGGAACTGCTCGAACAGCCACTGGTTCCAGCGGTAGTACTCCGGCTCGCAGGTGGTGACCTCGCGGTCCCAGTCGTAGCCGAAGCCCATCGCCTCCATCTGCCCGCGCATCGTCTCGATACAGTCCATCGTCCAGTCGCGCGGGTTCGAGTCGCGCTCCTTGGCGGCGTTCTCGGCGGGCAGCCCGAACGAGTCCCACCCCATCGGGTGGAGCACGTCGTCGCCGCGCATGCGCCGGTAGCGGGCGTACGCGTCGGTGATCGTGTAGTTCCGGACGTGGCCCATGTGGAGCTTCCCCGACGGGTACGGGAACATCCCCAGCACGTACGTCGGGTCCTCGGCGTCGTCCGGCGTCCGGTAGGCGTCGGCCTCGGCCCACGCCTCCTGCCAGCGTCGTTCGACCGCCGCGTGGTCGTATCCCTCCTCGGACATTTGCTACCTGTCCGTTCGGCCGCTTCCGCCCCTATACCTTTCCATCGAACACGGCGGTAGTTGCCAGCACGGCACACGCCCGGGGCCGGAGCCGGCACAAGGCGTATCCTGTCAGCCTGCGAATGTAGGAGTATGAGTACCGAGATCGACACGCAGGACGGGGGCGACGACCCCGGGCTGGTGACGAAGGCGTACCGGACGGTGACCCCCGGATACACCTCCCACGGGGACGACGAGATGAACGCGATCGGCTGGGCGGTGTTCCTCGGGATGCTGGTGTTGCTGTTCCCGCTGCTCCCGTTCGTCGTCGTCGTCTGGGGGGTGAGTAAGGTGATCGAGGCGGTCACCGGAGACACGGGGTCCCAGGAGTAGCCGGCGACCGGGGGGATCGAGGGGGGTTACTCCGCGAGCCCGAGCAGGTCGAACGCGTAGCCGTTGTCGCGCTCGTCGGCGTGCTCGTAGACGATGTGGGCGGCCGCGACGTCTTGGATGGCGAGGCCCGTCGAGTCGAAGACGGTGATGCCGTCCGACGCGACCCGGCCGTCCTTCTCGCCGACGACGATCTCGCCGATCTCGGCGTAGATGTCGTCGTCGCCGAGGACGCCCGCCGCGTACGGGACGTTGATCTCCCCGGAGTGGGTGGTCTGTTCGTGGTCGTCGATGACGAGCTTCGCGTCGAGCAGCACCTCGTCGGCGAGCTCGTGTTTCCCCTCGGCGTCGGCGCCCATCGCGTTGACGTGGGTGTGCTCGCCCACCGCCTCGCGCGAGACGATCGGGTCCTCCACGGGCGTCACCGTCGAGAGCACGTCGCAGGCGGCCGCCTCCTCGACGGAGCCGGCGCGCACCTCGAACCGGTCCTCGAAGGCGTCGACGAACCGGGCGACGCGCTCCTCCGAGAGGTCGGAGATCACGACCTCACGGATGTCGCGGACGGACGCGATCGCCTCCAGTTGGGTGTACGACTGGGCGCCCGCCCCGACGATGCCCAGCGAGGTCGCGTCCGGGACCGCGAGGTGGTCGGTCGCGACCGCGGCCGCGGCGCCCGTGCGCTTCATCGTGAGCTCCGTCCCGTCGAGTATCGCCAGCGGGAACGCGTTCTTCGGGTCCGAGTAGATCATCGTCCCCATCACCGTCGGGAGGCCGTACTCCTCCTCGTTGTCGGTGTGGACGTTCACCCACTTGACGCCCGCCGCGTCCCACTCGCCGGCGTCCAGGTAGGCGGGCATCGACCGGAAGTCGCCGTTGTACCACGGGAGGTCGATGTAGCTCTTGGGCGGCATCTGCGCGTCGCCGCGGTGGTAGGCGGCGAACGCTTCCTCGATGGCCGGGACCAGCTCGGACATGTCGGCGTTGTCGTGCACGTCGTCGCCGTCGAGCAGCAGCGTCCTCATGGTCGCAAGAATTGCGCGGTCCGGTTAGAAGCCTCCGGTCCGTCGTCGCGGACCGGAAGCCGGGAGTCGGTCCGGTCGGCCGGGAGCCCGGTGTAAGCGCGCGCCGGATACCTCCAGGGCGGTCCGTGCGGCGCCCGCCCGGGTCGCCCTCGCGACGGCGTGTCCGTGATTAACTCGCCTTAATCGGGCTTATCGGGCGCCGAAACGCCCGAATTCCGGTTTCGCGTCGGCACCCCTCTTTACCCCGGAGGCCACACGAACGAGTGCAGATGACCCGAACCAAACTCGCCGCGATCGCGCTCGCGGTACTGCTCGCAGTGACCGGCGTCGCCGCCGCGGCCCCGGGGAACGCCCCCGCGGACGCGGGCGACAGTGACTCCCAGGCCGGCCCGCCGACCGACCTGCCCGGCCCTGTGCCGGACTTCGTGGGCGACATCCACGACACGATCCGGTCGTTCCTCGACGGGGGCGTCGACAACCTCGGCGAGGCCGTCTCCGGCATCGTCGGCGGCGAGACCGCGGAGGGCGGCGACGACGCCTCCGGCACCGCGACGCCCGCGTAACGTCACGCGATCGACCCGCTGACCGACGGTCCTCACGCGCCTCCGTTTTCGCGCGCCCGAACCGACCAGCGGCGCGTGCGGGCCGACGGCGTGTGCCGGTCTCCGCGCATCGCGGCCCGAGGGACGATGCCGTCGCTCGGCGGTCGGGGCGTCGAAAGAAGTCGAGGGATCGGTCGTGCGGCGGTGCGTGTCGGGCGGGCGGGGTAGGCAGTTCTACCGCGAGCTCACATCGCGCCGCCCATGCCGCCCATGCCGCCCATGCCGCCCATGCCGCCGCCGGGGGCGCCGCCCTCCTCGTCGTCGTTGCCGCCGGTGGACAGGTCGCCCGCGGCGATGATGTCGTCGATCTTGAGGACGAGGTTCGCGGCCTCGGTGGCACTGGAGACCGCCTGCTCCTTCGCGTGGGCCGTCTCGACGACGCCCGCGTCGAAGGTGTCCTCGATGTCGCCGGAGAAGACGTTCAGGCCGGCGCGCTCCTCGCCGCTCTCGTGGGCGGCTCGGAGGTCGACCAGCGTGTCGATGGAGTCGAGCCCGGCGTTCTCGGCGAGCACGCGCGGGACCAGTTCCAGCGAGTCGGCGAACGCCTCGACGGCGAGCTGCTCGCGGCCCTCGACGGAGTCCGCGTAGTCGCGCAGGCGCCGCGCGAGCTCGACCTCGATGGCGCCGCCGCCGGCGACGATGCGGCCGTCGGAGACGGCCGTGGAGACGACGTCGAGCGCGTCCTGGACGCCGCGCTCCAGCTCGTCGACCACGTGCTCGGTGGAGCCGCGCAGCAGGAGCGTGACGCCGTGGGCGTCGTCGCCACCCTCGACGTAGAACAGCTCGTCGGCGTCGTCACGCGACACCGAGCCGTGGCCGAGGTCCTCGGCGGTGGCGGAGTCGAGGTCCGAGACGATGCTCCCGCCGAGGATGTTCTTCAGGAAGGCCAGGTCGGACTTCTTCACGCGGCGGGCCGCCAGGATCCCCTCCTTCGCGAGGTAGTGCTGGGCGAGGTCGTCGACGCCCTTCTGGCAGAAGACGACGTTCGCGCCCGTGTCCTTGATCTGCTGGACCTTCTGCTTGAGCTGGTCCTCCTCCTGGTCGAGGAACTGCTGGAGCTGGTCGGGGGAGTCGATGGACACCTGCGTGTCGACGTCGGCCTCCTCGACCTCGATCGGGTCGTTGAGCAGGAGGATCTCCGCGTCCTCGACCGCCGAGGGCATGTCGTCGTGGAGCGGGTCCTTGTCGACGACGGCGCCCTGCAGGAGCTCGGACTCGCCGGCCGAGCGGCCGGTCTGGGTCTCCATCGCGACGTTCTCCAGGTCGACCACGTGGGAGCCGTCGTCGGCCTCCACGGTGACCTGGCGGACCGCGCGGTAGACGAGGTCCGCGAGGACCTCCTTCTCGAGCTCGGCGCCCTTGCCGGTCATGGAGGTCTCGGCGACCTTCTTCACCAGCTCCTCGTCGTCGGGGTCGATCGTCTCGGCGACGTTGTCGACCTCGGCGCGGGCCTGCTCGCTGGCGAGGTGGAAGCCCTTGATGATCGCCGTCGGGTGGATCTCCTGTTCGAGGAGGTCCTCGGCGTTCTTGAGGAGCTCGCCCGCGATCGCGACGGCCGTCGTCGTCCCGTCGCCGGCCTCGTCCTCCTGGGTCTCGGCGACCTCGACGATCATCTCGGCCGTCGGGTTGTCGATGTCCATCTCCTTCAGGATGGTGACGCCGTCGTTCGTGATGGTCACGTCGCCCATCGAGTCGACGAGCATCTTGTCCATCCCTTTGGGGCCGAGCGTCGAGCGCACGGCCTCGGCTACGGCGCGCGCCGCGGAGATGTTGTATTCCTGCGCGTCCTTGTCCTTCACCCGCTGGGAGTCCTCACCCATGATGATCATGGGCTGACCCTGCATTCGTCGCTGGCTCATGTACGGGAGTGAGTGTGGTTGTGATTCTATATAAATCTATGGGTTCGATGTGCTCGCGGTTCCGTCGGTCAACGAACGACGGTTCGGAGAAAACCGCGGTACATAGCCACTGTGATCCGTGTCAACTGGTGACAAATCCCGGGGGAAATGTGACCCTTCTCAGGGAACCCAACCGGCGATTTAAGTATTGCCTTCGGCTCGGTCGTCCGCCGGGAGTCGGCAGCGGGTCCCGTTAGCCGTCGACGGGCTCCTTCCAGTGGACGCGAACCGTACCGACGGCGAAGGCGTCCTCGGTGTCGGCGTCGCGGGCGATCGCGAGCGTGTTCGTCCCCTCGCGGAGCTCGGCACCGGAGACGGTGTCCGTCCACAGTTGCCACCCGTCGTTCGGCGGGAAGTCGAAGCCGGTGAGCGCGTCGCCGTTGACCAGCACCTCGTGGCCGTACTCGGCCACGTCGAACGCCTGGATCTCGAGGTACGCCTCGCGCGGGTCGTCCGTGGACACCTCGAACTCGAAGTCGTCGGTCCGATCGCCCGCGTCGTCGGCCCAGTCGAGCGCCAGCTCCTCGCCCTCCGGGGCGAGCTGTGCGCCGACGTAGACCGTGGCGTACGTCGCGCGTTCGGTCATCGAGCCCGGCTTCGGGGCCGGGTAGGAAAAAGACGGCTTTTCGGGCGCGTTCGCCGCTACTCGGCCTCCTGCGGCGGCGCGGACAACAGCTCCGAACCCGGTTCCTCGGGCGGGTACTCCGGCAGGGTGTCGTCGTCGAGCGTCTCGATCTCCCGTTCGGCGAGCTGCTCCTCCAGCTGCTCGCGCTTCTTGCGACCCTGACGTTCACGTCCGCGCTTCGTGTCTGGCATTGACAACCGTGACAACATCTCCCACGGTTATGAATCTTTCCGCACCTGTACGTTTATGATGTATCGGCCGTGCCGTGACGTGTGAACGAACGTTCAGGTCCCCCGACGAGGCGGTCGCTGCTCGCGGCGGTCGCCGGAGGGGCCGCGGCCGGGGGCTTCCTCGGGCCGGTCCGCGGCTACCTCTCGGCGTTCGCTCCGCTGTCCGGCGGCGCATGGGGGGCCGCCCGGGACGACCCCCCGGCGCGGGTCACGTCGCCGCACGGCGGTGCGACCCTCCGCTACGACGACGAGGCGGTCCCCCGAATCGAGGCCGACGACGAGGCGGCGCTCTACTACGCCGTCGGCTACGCGCACGGGGCCGACCGGCTGTTCCAGATGGACCTCCAGCGTCGGCAGATGCGCGGCCGACTCTCGGCGGTCGTCGGCGACGTGACGCTCGACTCCGACCGCTTCCACGTCGCCATGGACTTCGCGGCGGCCGCCGACGCGACGTGGGACCTCGTCGCCGACACCGAGGCCGGCCCGCTCGTTGAGGCGTACTGCGACGGCGTGAACGCCGCCCGAGCGGACCTCCCGCGGCCGGTCGAGTTCGAACTGCTCGGCTACGAGCCGGTTCCGTGGACGCCCGCGGACGTGCTGCTCGCGGAGAAACAGATCTCGTGGGCGCTCACGGGGAGCTTCCGGACGCTGCGCGCGGAGACGCTCCGGGCTGAACTCGGGGATGACGCCGCGGCGACGCTCCTCCCCGACCGGCTCGACCACGACGCCGCGATCCTGGGTCACGAGGGAGCGACCGACGACTGGCCCGTCCCGGACGGCGACGCGGCGGTCGCGCCGCGGGAAGCCCCCGGCGGTTCCGACGACGGCCCGGACGGCACCCGCGCCGCGGTCGCGACCGATCCGGGCCTCGACGCGTGGCTCGCGGGCGTCGAGCCGCCCGCGTGGATCGGATCCAACTCCTGGGCGGTCGCCGGCGAACACACCGAGAGCGGGGCGCCGATCCTGGCGAACGACCCGCATCTCACGCTGATGGCGCCGCCGGTGTGGTACGAACAGGCGCTTCGCCACCCGGAGTACCGGGTCCGGGGCGTGACGTTTCCCGGCGTCCCATTCGTCGTCATCGGGGAGAACGACCGCGGCGCATGGGGGTTCACGAACGCCGGCGCCGACGTGATCGACTTCTACGGGTACGAGACGCGCGCCGACGGCACCGAGTACCGATACGGCGACGAGTGGCGTCCGTTCGAGTCCGAGACGCGAACGATCGCGGTCGCGGACGCGCCCGACCGCGAGGTCGAGGTCCGCAGGTCCGTCCACGGCCCGGTGCTCGGCGCCGACGCCGGCGGCGCCGGGTTCCGGAGCGAGGTCGGCGTCGCGTGGACCGGCCTCTCGGCGACCCGGACGACGAACGCGATCCTCGCTCTGAACCGCTCGCGCGGCGCCGGCGACGTCGACGACGCGCTCCGCGAGTTCGACGAGCCGACGCAGTGTCTCGTCTACGCCGACCGCGACGGCGAAGTGCGATACCGCGTCACCGGGAAGGTGCCGATCCGGCGGACGGACGGCGAGGCGGTCCGCGGCGACCGCGTGTTCGACGGCTCCGCTCGCGAGGGCGAGTGGGCGGGGTACACGCCCTACGGCGAGTCGTCGTGGGAGGGATTCATCCCGTACGAGGAGATGCCCCACGACGACGCCCCCGCCTACGTCGGCACGGCGAACCAGCGGATCGTCGACGACGCGGAGTACCCGTACTACCTCGCCGAGTCGTACGGTACGCCGTTCCGCGGGATCCGGCTGTGGGACCGTCTCGACGCGCTCGTCGACCGCGGCGACGTGACGCCCGCGGATATGCGTGACCTCCAGCGCGACGTCCGGGACGGCCGACTCGACCGCTTCCGGCCGGTGCTGGAGGAAGCTAGAACCGACCTCTCCGGCGACGCCCGCGTGGACCTGGACGCCGTCCTCGACTGGGACGGCGTTGCGACGCGCGACGCCCGCACACCGCTTCTGTTCGTCCACTTCCTCGATGCCTACGAGGAACGGTTCGTCGCCGACGCGCTCTCCGGACTCGACGGCCGGCGCGACCCGGCGGCGTACGCGCCGAACCAGTGGGTGCTGGCGACGCTCGGCGACGGGTGGTTCGACGGAAGCCGGGCGAGCGCCGCGGCCGACGCGTTCGAGACGGCTCGCGACCGGATCGACGACGAGGGCTGGGCAGTCTACGGCGACTACAACCGCACCGCGATCGACCACCCGTTCGACCAGCCGTTCCTCAACTACCCGCGGTACCCGACCGACGGCTCGGCGGCGACGCTGTTCAACGTCCGGGTAGAGTCCGGCGCCGGGTCCAGTTGGCGGCAGGTGTGCCCGCAGGACGGCACGACCTCTCGGTGTATCCTCCCCGGCGGCAACGACGGCAACGTCTACGCGTCGAGCTACGACGACCAACTGCGTCGCTGGGCGGACGGCGAGTACAAGCCGATGGATCGCGCGACGCGCGGCGACCTCGCGGTGCGGTTCGCCGGAGGTGACGGCGAGTGACGCGCTCCGACCGGGCCACTCGCTGGACGGCGACGGTGCTCGCGGCCGTCGCGGGCGTCGGTCTGGCGTCGGCCCACTGGCTCGGCCTGCTCGGCGGTGCGGCGCTGGTCGCGCTCCCGCAGCGGACGGCGCTCCGCGGCGTCACGGCCGGCGTCGCCTTCGGCGTGCTCGCGCTGGTCGTCGGCGCGGCGGAACTGGCGCTCGCGGGTCCGGCCGCGCTGGACGCGGCGCTCGGGATGACCGCGCCGCTCGGCGTGGCGGTCGCCGTCGCCCTCCTCGGCGGCGCGATCGGCGGACTCGTCCGTGGCGTGGTGGGCTGACAGGCGGTCCTCGCGCCGCGGGTCGGGCCGGGTCGCCCGCGCCTCCGTCGGGAGTGGACCGCACAGCCGCCACGGCCCCCGACGGCCCCGTTCAGGTCACGGGGCCGATGGTCCCGTCCCGGTATTTGAACCCTCGCCGACGGCGTCCGGAACCCGATGACGCGCCCGTTAAGTGGTTCCGACCCCAGGTCGGTCGTAATGACTGGCAGAGCCGTGGTTCCCCGACGGAGCGCGTCCGACAGGGGTGACGCGTAGTGCCGAAGGAGTTCATCGAGGTCCGCGGCGCCGAGGAGAACAACCTCAAGGACCTCGACGTGGAGATCCCCCGCGAGCAGTTCAACGTCGTCACCGGCCTCTCGGGGTCGGGGAAGTCGTCGCTCGCGTTCGACACCGTCTACGCCGAGGGACAGCGGCGCTACATCGAGTCGCTGTCGGCGTACGCCCGGAACTTCCTCGGGCAGATGGACAAGCCGCAGGTCGAGAGCGTCGAGGGCCTCTCGCCGGCGATCTCGATCGACCAGAAGAACGCCGCGAACAACCCCCGCTCGACCGTCGGAACGGTCACCGAACTGCACGACTACCTCCGCCTGCTGTACGCCCGGGTCGGCCACCCGCACTGCCCGGAGTGCGGCCGCGAGGTGGGCGAGCAGTCCGCCCAGCAGATGGTCCGCCGGGTGTTCGACCTGCCGGAGGGCACCCGCGCGAAGGTCGCCGCGCCCGTGGTGCGCGACCAGAAGGGCGCCTTCGAGGACCTCTTCGAGGACCTCGTCGCCGACGGCTACTCGCGCGTCGAGGTCGACGGCGAGGAGTACGACCTCTCGCTGGACCGCCCGGACCTCGACGAGAACTACGACCACACCGTCGACGTGATCGTCGACCGCGTGAAGGTGCGCGAGGGGGACCGTTCCCGGATCACCGACTCCGTCGAGACCGCGCTGGAGGAGGCCGACGGCGTCCTGAAACTGATCCTCCCGGACCCGCCCGAGGGCGACGACCTCGACGTCGACTTCGGCGGCAACGAGTCCCGCTCGACGGGCGACCTCGCCGGCGACGGCGACGACCGCCTCGTCGTCGAGTTCTCCGAGGACCTCGCGTGCACCCACTGCGGCATCGACTTCTCGGAGATCGAGACGCGCTCGTTCTCGTTCAACTCCCCGCACGGGGCCTGCCCCGAGTGCGAGGGGATCGGCTCGACGAAGGAGGTGGACGAGGACCTCGTCGTCACGGATCCCTCGAAGCCGATCAAGCACGTGTTCGAGCCGTGGAGCTACAACCGCTCGTACTACCGGACCCGCCTCGACAACGTCGCCGAGCACTTCGGCGTGAGCGTCGAGACGCCGTTCGAGGAACTCACCGAGTCCCAGCGCCGGCAGTTCCTCTACGGCACCGACGAGGAGGTGGAGTTCGAACAGCAGACCCGCAACGGGGTGCGCCGGAAGACCCAGAAGTTCGAGGGCGTCGTCCCGAACCTGGAGCGGCGTCACGTCGAGACGGACTCCGACCGGACGCGCGAGCACATCGAGGAGTTCATGGCCGTCACCACCTGCCCCGAGTGCGAGGGGACGCGCCTGAAGCCGCAGTCGCGCTCGGTGTACGTCGACGGCACCTCGATCACCGAGGTGAACCGGCTGTCCATCGGCGACGCGCTGGAGCACTTCGAGGGGATGGAGGAGACGCTCACCGACCGCGAGCGCACCATCGCCGAGGAGATCCTCAAGGAGATCCGCGCGCGCCTCGGCTTCATGGAGGAGGTCGGCCTGGAGTACCTCACGCTCGACCGCGAGGCCTCCACCCTCTCGGGCGGCGAGAGCCAGCGCATCCGGCTCGCCACGCAGGTGGGTTCCGGGCTCGTGGGCGTGCTGTACGTCCTCGACGAGCCGTCCATCGGGCTCCACCAGCGCGACAACGACCGCCTGCTCGACACGCTGGAGGGCCTGCGCGACCTCGGGAACACCCTGCTGGTCGTCGAGCACGACGAGGCGACGATGCGCCGCGCCGACAACGTGATCGACATGGGGCCCGGCCCCGGCAAGCGCGGGGGCGAGGTCGTCGCGCAGGGCGACTTCGACGACATCGTGAACACGGACGAGTCCGTGACGGGCGACTACCTCGCGGGCCGGAAGGTCGTCGAGGTGCCGGAGACGCGCCGCGAGAGCGACGCCGCGCTCACGGTCGAGGGCGCCCGCCAGCACAACCTCAAGGACATCGACGTCGACATCCCGGTGGGGCAGTTCACCGCGATCACCGGCGTCTCCGGCTCCGGGAAGTCGACCCTGATGCACGACGTGCTGTACAAGGGGCTCGCCCGCGAGATGAACGACAACACGGAGGTCGACCCCGGCGAGCACGACCGCATCACGGGGATGGACACCATCGAGGGCGTCCGGCTCATCGACCAGTCGCCCATCGGACGCACCCCCCGGTCGAACCCCGCGACCTACACCGACGTGTTCGACTACATCCGTGAGCTGTTCGCCGAGACCAAACTGGCGAACCAGCGCGGGTACGACAAGGGCCGCTTCTCGTTCAACGTGAAGGGCGGTCGCTGTGAGGAGTGCGGCGGGCAGGGAACCGTCAAGATCGAGATGAACTTCCTGTCGGACGTGCACGTCCCCTGCGAGGAGTGCGACGGCGCCCGCTACAACGACGAGACGCTCGACGTGACCTACAAGGGCAAGACCATCGCGGACGTGCTCGACATGAGCGTCGACGAGGCGTACGACTTCTTCGAGTCCCACTCCGGGCTGGAGCGTCGCCTCGGGCTCCTGAAGGACGTCGGCCTCGGCTACATGCAGCTGGGCCAGCCCTCCACCACGCTCTCGGGCGGGGAGGCCCAGCGCGTGAAGCTCGCCGAGGAGCTGGGCAAGAAGGACGCCGGCGACACGCTGTACCTGCTGGACGAGCCGACCACGGGGCTACACAAGGCCGACGAGCGGAAGCTCATCGACGTGCTCCACCGGCTCACCGACAAGGGGAACACGGTCGTCGTCATCGAGCACGAGCTCGACCTCGTGAAGAACGCCGACCACGTCGTCGACCTCGGCCCCGAGGGCGGCGAGGGGGGCGGCGAGGTCGTCGCCGAGGGTACCCCCGAGGAGGTCGCGCGGATCGACGAGTCGCACACGGGTCGGTACCTCCGCGACTACCTCCCGACGGTGGACGCCGAGGGGCCCCGAAGCGACCGGCGGATGCCCGCGCTCGCGGCCGAGGGCGGGGCCGACGACGCGGACGCCGACGAGGAAAGCGAACCGGTCGAGGCCGCCGCGACCGACGACTGAGGCGAGACGCGAGGCGGAGCGAGGTACGACCGGCGGGAGTACCTCGTTGCGAACGGGGAGCGGAGCGACCCGTGAGCGAGCCGAGCGTCTCGGTCGACCGCGGCGAGGTCCTCGTGCCGAGCCGCGCAGGAAGACTGCGAGACGCGAGGCGCAGCCGAGCGTCTCGGAGAGACGGCGGAGCGGTCCCGCGTCGCTCCGCCAGGAAACGTGTGAATCGTGAACGAAGTCGACCGTCGTCCGTGGACCGCGCGGTCGGCGGCCGAACGGAGAACGGTGGACGCCGACCGGACAGCCCGCCTCAGTCGCGCTGTCGGTCCGTGTCCTCGGCCTCGGGGTCGCCGTATCGCTCGCGCACCTCGTCCTGATACGCGCGGACGTACGCCTCCTGGCTGTCGCCGCCGGCGGTCGCCTCGACGTCGACGAGCAGGTCCTCCAGGTCGTCGCGCGGCTGGTGGGAGAGGTCGCGGAAGCACTCCTTGCAGAGGTACTCGAAGTCCTTGTCGCGGCGGTTCCACCGGTCGCCCTCCTTGTCGTACTCGCGGGCGTCCTCGCGCGGTAGGGACTCGCCGCAGGCGATGCAGGTCACGGCCGTCCGGTCCCGGTCCCGCCGGGAACCCCACATGGTTCGTACTGCGGCGGCTGCGAACTTAGCGTTTGTCGTGCGGACAACGTTCACGTCTCACGATCGCACGGCCGCCCCGTGACCCGTCGACGGCGCTGGGTCGACGTGCGGGCACGGGACGCGGCGGCCGGTCACGAGCGGGCGATTTATCCGCCGGACGCGCGGAGTCGGGGTATGGACGTCAAGTCACGCCACCACCTCCGCAGCGACGCCGTCTCGGAGATCCGCGAGACGCTCGCCGGGACGCTCGGCGTCGACCTGGAGGGCGACTCCTTCGAGCTGGTCGAGCTCACCGACTCGCCGTTCGACCTCGTGCTCGTCGACGGCGACCCCGACGTGCTGTACTACGAGGGCGACGGCGGCGAGCGCGAGCCGTTCGTCACCGTCCGCGGGGCGAACGCCCACCCGCCCGAGCGCGGCGTCGTCACCGTCGACGCCGGCGCGGTGTCGTTCGTCTCCGACGGCGCCGACGTGATGCGGCCCGGGATCGTCGAGGCCGACGACTCGATCGGCGAGGGCGACCTCGTCGTGATCGCCGAGGAGACCCACGGGAAGGTGCTCGGCGTCGGGCGCGCGCTCGTCGACGGCGACGACATGGTCGGCGACTCCGGCAAGGTCGTGAAGTCGCTCCACCACGTCGGCGACGAGCTCTACGAGTTCTCCGTGTAAACTACCCCACCCTACTTCGCTCGGTCTGACGACCTCGCTTCGTTGAGGGTGGGGCTTTCGCGTGGACTCCCGCTCTGGCCGGAATCCCCGGCAGGAGGGTCATACTCTCCGTTCGCGTTCAGCGTCCCGCGATTCAAGCGCACGCCTACGGGTGCGCCTCCGCCGTCTCCAGTTTGGTTCCGGCGGAGATACCGCAGTCCGATGTTTTTCGCCGCGTTGTAGTCGGCGTGGTTCGCGTAGCCACATCTCAGGCACGCGAATCCCTCACCGTCGCGGTTGTCCGGGTGCGTGAACCCACAGTGTGAGCAACGGCGTGACGTATTCTCCGGGTCTACTTGCTCCACGTCGATGCCGTGCAGTTCGGTCTTGTATTCGACGTACTCGTACAACCGCTCAAACGCCCACTTGTGCCCCCACGAGGCACCGGAGAGGCGGTCGCGGATGCCGGTCAGCTCCTCGAAAGCGATGACCGTACAACCGTTCTCGACGGCTTCTTCGATGATGCCGTTCGCAATTCGGTGGAGCATCATCTTGAACCGTCCCGTCTCCTTCCGTCCGACCGACTGGATGTTCTCGTGTGCCGCTCGCGTCCCGCACTGTTGCAGGTCGCCACGTCGGTTCTCGTATTCGCGCCGCCAGTGGTCGAACTCCTCGCCAGTCCAGAACGTGCCTGTCGAAGTGACTGCGAGTTGGTTCACGCCGAGGTCAACGCCGAGGACTGTGCTGTGCCCGGTCGTTGCCTGTTCCGGCTTGTCAGACTCCACCCCCGCCTTTGTGCGGAGATGAAGGTACCACTCGCCGTTCTTGTGGTGGAGTTCTGCACCCGTTACCTCGTAGTCGTCGTTGTCGAGATACCGGCTGTGGGGCGTGTCGCGTTCCTCGTCGGGTAGGACGTACTCGACTTCGATACGTCCGCCCACGGTTGCCAGCGACACGTACTCGTCGTGGAAGGTTGCACATCGTTTGTCGTAGACTGCGGTCGGCTTTGAGAAGTGTGGTTTGCCAGCGTACTCGCCCTGCCTCCAGCGAGCGACGACGCTCTGTACGGCGTCGGCGGCCTTGTTGCGGGCGTTCTGGACGAGATTCGCGTGCAACCGTGTCCGGTCGCGTACCTCGTCGTAGGTTTCTGCCTGCAACTGAGCCTTGCTCGTGGTTTTGTAGTCGCCCTGCCAAGCGTGGTCAACGACGTAGTTGGCGGCCCACAGAAACTCGTCTACGGTGTCGCGGAGAAGTGCGGTGTCGTCACTGTCCACGTCGAGTTTGACCGGGACAGTGCGCCGCACCTCTATACGTCAGATGTGTGGTTGGTGGTTTATTAGATCTGGGGAGAAAGGGAGGCTACAGTCTGTGGTCTGTTGTGGAGTTGTCGGCTTCCTCTCCGGGCTACTCGTTCGTGGTTCGAAAATCTCCGATTTTCGTCATCACGAAAGACCTCCGGTCTTTCGAACGACTTCGCTCACTCCTTGGAGGCCGGAGGCTCCGCCTCGAAACTACTGACCCGGCCCGCTACCCCTCGGTGCCGACGCGAGCCGGGCGCGCGCCGCGCTCCGGCAGTCAGGCGAAGAACACGACCACCGCGACGGCGACTGGGCTGCACACCAGCAGGCCGATCCCGTAGAAGAACACGCGCACGTCCGAGGGGAGCGACTCGGGCGCGTTGTCGGCGGCGTCACTGACGGTTCCTGCGACGCCCATCGAGTCCGCGTTGAAGACGGCGGTCGTCGTGCGGACGTTGCCGCCGCCGCCGACCGCCCACAGCAGCGTCGCGAGGCCGGCGGCGAACGTCACGACCGCCGCGGCGGTGCCCGCGACCGCGACGAGGACCGCGACGGTCCCGCCGGCGGCGAGGAGGCTGTACCGGAGCAGTCCGCGACGGAGGAGGGTCCAGTCCATGCGGTTTCGTGATCGCGTTCCGACAAAACGGTTCGGGCGAGGCGGCCGCCCTGGCGACTCCGTCGCGCCCCTGTCCCGCGCGCCGTCGGACCTATTCGGCGCCGGCCTCGTCCCCGTTCGCGTCCCCCTCGGCGCCGTCCTCGCCGGCGTCGAGGTCGTCCTCCTCCAGCTCGTCGGCGTACTCCTCCATGAGGATCTCCTGGCCGCGGCGGGCCTCCTCGAACGTCTCCCGCAGGTCGGCGATGGGCGTCTCGGTGGCGTCGACGCGGAGGTCGTCGTAGTAGGTGTCGACCTCGCGCTCCTCGGTCGTCTCCACCTTCAGCGCGGCCGACTGCACCGGGAGGTGCTCGCGCTTGTCGCCGCCCTCCTCGTGGCCCGCCGCCAGCGCGTCGATCAGGCGCTCTGCCAGCGGCGCCTCGCCGAAGGCGTCGGACTCGTAGGCGCTCGCGACCGCCTCCACCACCTCCTCGCCCGCGAGGAGGTTGCCAGCGACGGTGTAGTTCTCGCCGCTCGTGTGGCCGTACCAGCCGTGACACTCCTCGCCGGAGAACGTGAACGTCCCGTCGGCGTCGACGCCGTGGAGCTGCCGCTGTTCGGCTCCGTCGTCGGCGTTGAGCAGCGACTGCAGGGCGTCCTCGACGGCGAGCCCGTCGTCGACGTACTCGATCCCCTTCCGGCCGAGTTCGACGTTGACGAGCGACTGCGTCGCCACCGCGCCGTTCTCGGAGGCGAACGGGCAGAGAGTCCCGACGCCCGGCAGGCGGGTCGTGACGGCGACGCCGAAGCGGGTCTGCCGGTCGCCGTCCTCGTCGGTGTACTCCTCGCGGACGCAGATGCTGAAGGTCATGTCGTCCGTCGGTGGGCGCGGTCGGAGCAAAAAGGCGGGGTTCCCGGAACGTCCGGCTCGGGCGGTCCGCCCCGGTCCGGTTTCGAGGGCCGGCGACGACCGCGCGGGGGCGGGCGGGCGACCGCCGCGCGTGTGACGCGCGTCCGACGTACAAACTTAACCGTGGAGCGAGTTTGTGGCCGTACATGGGCATCATGAGCAAGATCCTCGGCGGCGGCGGCACCCACAGCTCCGAGGACTACGTCGAACTGGACCTCGACGACTTCGAGAGCGCCCGCGGCGGCGCGGGGATGCAGGTGCACATCGCGGAGATCGGCGACCAGCGCGACGTGATCGACATCAAGGACGCCGTCTACGACGGCGACTTCGTGATCGCGGACATCACGCGCCACTCGACGACCGACCAGACGGTCGAGCGCATCATCGACGAGCTGCGGCAGGTCGCCAACGAGGTCGACGGCGACATCGTCCAGAAGGGCGACGACCAGCTCATCATCACGCCGACCGGCGTGACGGTGAGCCGCGAGAAGCTCGGGAACTGAGCCGAACCGAGCCGAGCCGAACGGACCCGGTCGGCGTCCGCTCGCCCGTCTCCCTCTCAGGCGTCGAAGTCGGTCAGTTCGGACGCCGGGTCCTCCTCGCCGGCGGCGTCCGAGTCGCGCGCCTCGCGGTAGGCCGCGCGGTACCGTCCGATCTTCCGGAGCAGCAGCAGGGCGAACAGCCCGTCGAACAGGACGATGTACACGAACGAGGACGCCAGCGACGGCAGGCCGACGACGGCGTTCAGCACCGCCGAGCCGATGCCGACCGTGGAGTTGTACGTCGCGTGGATGACCGCCGCGATGATCAGCCCCTTGATCACGATCGGGCCGCGGTCGTCCGGGTTGAACTTCGCGAGCCCGAGGTAGTAGCCCGCGAACGCCGAGTAGATGACGTGGCCCGGTCCCGCCAGCGCCCGGGTGAAGGTGATGCTCCCGCCGACGCCGATGAGCCCGAGGCCGAGGTCCAGCCCGGTCTGCTCGATGCCGCGGGAGATGTACAGCGCGTTCTCGATGAACGCGAAGCCGAGGCCGGCCATCGCGCCGTAGACGGCGCCGTCGAGCACCGAGTCGAAGCTCTCGTCGGTGTAGGCGTACAGCCGGACCGCGAGCAGCTTCACCGTCTCCTCGACCGGGCCGACGACGAGGAAGAAGAACAGGACCGTCCCGAGAAAGCCCAGCGGCCGGAAGAACGGCTGGCCGTAGGAGTTGAGCACCGCGGCGAAGTTCGCCGTCAGGACGCCGAGCAGGAACGTCGCGCCGAGCAGGGTCAGGGGTTCGTTCGTCGTGATGTCCGAGCGGTACACGTACGCCGCCAGCGCGAACGCCGGGATCGCCGAGATCAGCGTGAGCACGCCGATCGCGGGGTCGGTGACCGCGGAGAACCCCCCGACGGCGAGTAACAGCACGAGCGCCAGGAGGATTATCACGGCCCGGGCGGTCCCCGAGAGCAGCCGGTAGAGCGCGACAGCGAGGCCGTCGAGCGATGTCCGTTCCTCCCACGTCGCCACGTCGTACAGGTCCGTCGAGGCGTCCGCGGCCTCCTCGACCGGGTCCGTCCGCTCCTTCTTGGCCATCGTGTGTCAACCCGGTCGACCGCCCGGGACTTGTGTCTTTTCGCGACGACGCGACCGCCGGGGGGACGACGGCCGGGCCGCCCGGGACGGCTCGCGCGTCGACCCGGGACTCCCTCGACCCCTCGCGCGGGACCGGTACGTTTGACACGGCGCCGGTCCAAGCCGACGTATGCACTTCGACCCGCGCGAACAGGCCGCGCTCCGCGAGGTCGGGCTCGACACCGACGACCTCCGGACCGCATCCGACCTCGTCGCCGAGGCGGTCGGGGAGGCGGCGGCCGACCTCGCCGACTTCTTCGGGGGCGGCGGCACCTACTACTCGGACATGGAGACGGCCCACGGCGACGGCGGCGTCCGCGAACACGAGGTCGACCACCTCGACGTGTACACCCACGCGGCGGACCTGCGGGGCTATCTGAGGTTCGACCGCTGGGGCGTCCCCGTCGAGGACGGCCGCGTGCTGAACGACGAGACGGTCGAACTCACCCTCGGCGACACCGTGAACGACCGGGTCCGGTTCGCGACCGACCCCGACGCGCTATGACCGCCGACGGGGGCGAGGGGGCGGGGGACGGCGCCGGCGAAGCCGCCGATACCGCCGACGGGGCGGCCGGGACCGACGACGGCGACGCCGCGGCCGCGTCCCGCCGCGTCCGGGTCAGGGGGATCTACTCGACCGCCCTGACGCGCTCGCTGCTGGACGCCGGCCACGAGGTCGTGCAGGCCAGCCCGCCGATCCGGCGGCGCTTCGAGGCGGACCTCCCGGCGGCCGACCACGACGCCAGCGTCGAGACGACCGACGACCGCCAGGGCGTCGGCGTCGCCGGCGACCCGGACGCCGTCGCCGACCTCCGCGCGCACCTGCTCGACGTTGGCCTGGACGCCCTCGCGTGGGACGACCCGGCCCCGCGCGGCGCGGTGTTCGACGGCGTCGTCTCGACGACGCTCGGGAGCGGGGCCGTCGTCGACCTCGGCGACGCGGGCGCGGAGGGGTTCCTCCCGTTCGACAACGCCGACGGCTACGTCGGCGAGGACGACGTCATCCGCGTGCAGGTGCTCGACCCCGCGGCGCCGTGGGCGGACGACCGCCCGGTGCTCGACACGCGGGTCCGCGCGATGGCCGGCCTCGCCACGCTCGTCCCCGGCCGCGAGGGCGTCCGCGTCGACGGCGCGGACGACGCGGCCGCCCGCGAGCTCGCCGGGATGACGGACCTGCTCTCGGTCGACGTGCCCGACGGGTGGGGGATCGAGTGGTCGCGCGACGCCCGCGAGGCGGACATGGACGCGCTGGGCGACGCGCTCGCGCGGGCGGGCGACCGGGCACGGACGCTCGACGCCGTGCTGGAGGAGCCGCAGGGGGAGCCGGGCCGCCTCGCGGCGCCGGCGGCGGGCGCGTGGGTGTGGTTCGGCCGCGAGTGCCGGTTCGCGCTGGACGGGATCCGCCGGGAGGTGACGAGCACGATGCCGGGCCACCACCGGACGAAGGCCGCCTCGCGGGCCGCCTCCGCCGGCGTCGACCTCGCGGAGGCGCTGTGTTCGTTCGACGGCGACGGCGTCGCCTTCGGCGACGAGGAGACCGAGGTCGACTTCCCGTTCGGCGTCGTCGCCGACCAGTTCGGGCCGCGCGAGGGCGACCGGGTCGCCATCGGCCACGGCAAGCCGGACGGCCGCCTCATCGTCCTCGGGCGCGGCGAGGTCACCGAGGTGGACCCCGCGGCGGGGTCGCTCACGCTCGAACGGCAGATGAGCGCGGGCGGCACCTACGACGCCCTCGACGCGCGCCGGGAGGCCGGCGACGTGGCGACGACGACGTTCCGCGAGGGGCGGTGGTGGTACCCGACGGTCTACCGCGACGCCGACGGGACCAGGAAGGGCACCTACGTGAACGTCTGTACGCCCGTCGAGGCGTTCCCCGAGACGGTTCGGTACGTGGACCTGCACGTCGACGTCGTGAAACACGCGGACGGCCGCGTCGAGCGCGTCGACGACAACGAACTCGACGAGGCGGTCGAGCGCGGGGAGGTGACCGAGGGACTGGCCGAGAAGGCCCGGAGCGTGGCGTCCGCGCTGGAGCGGGCGCTGTAGGGATCACTCCACCTCGCGGATCACCGGCGCCGGGTTGCCCCCGACCACGACCCCCGGCGGTACGTCGTCGACGACGACCGACCCGGAGGCGATCACCGCGCGGTCGCCGACGTCGACACCGGGGTTGAGCACCGCACGGCCGCCGATCCACACGTCGTCGCCGACGGCGACGGCCTCGCCGGACTCCCTCCCGCGACGCTTCTCGGCGTCCATCGGGTGCGTCGCCGTGTAGACGTGGACGCCCGGCCCGAGCCGGCAGTGGTCGCCGAACTCGACGGGGGCCACGTCGAGGACGACGCAGTCGAAGTTGGCGAAGCAGTCGTCGCCGACGGCGACGTTGTACCCGTAGTCACACCGGAACGGCGGCTCGACGGCGACGCCGTCGCCGACGGACCCGAACAGGTCCGCGAGGATGTCGCAGCGGCGGTCCGACCCGTCGGGGGCGGTGTCGTTGTACTCGGCCGTGAGCCGCCGCGCGCGACGTCGGTCGGCGACGAGGTCGGGGTCGTCGGGGTCGTACGGCTCGCCGGCCGCCATCCGGTCGCGTTCGCTCGGCACGCCCGGACCGGGACGCCGACGCGAGAAAACGGTTCCCGTCCCGACCGCTCAGAAGTGACCCGACGACTCCTCGCCGTACTGCAGGTCGCCGCCGCGGCCGCCCTCGACGGTGCTGGAGCCCATCTCGCCGGTGTCGGGCACCTTCACGTGCACCTCCTCGACCTCGTCGAAGTCCATGATCAGGTCGCGTTTGATGTTCTGGGCCGTGATGTCGGAGATGCCACAGCCCGAGCAGGTGCCGCCGAGCTCGACGACGACGACGCCCTCCTCCGGGTCGGCCTCGCGCACGACGCTCGTCCCGCCGTGCATCTGGATGATCGGCATCTGCCCGACCATCCACGTCTCGACGCGCTCCGCGAGGTCGCTCATTGCCACCACTTCGGCGCCGGAGGCTTGAAAGCTTGCGGTTGCGCGGCACCCGCCGAGCGCGGAAGAAACTCCCTCACGGTCGTTACGGACGGATACGCCCGCGGACGCCGGCTCACTCCTCGCCGTCCCCGTCCCGGTCGCGGTCGGCGCGCCGGCGACGCGCCCGCCGGGACGCCAGCGCCGCGCCGCCCCCGAGGGCGGCGAGCGCGCCGGCGACGCCGAACCCCGGCGCGGCCGCCTCCGAGGGCGTGTCGGTCGCCGTGGGCGACGGGGTCCGGGTCGGCGTGGGGGTGGCGGTCGGCGTGGGCGAGGCGGTCACGGTCCCGGGGCCGGACGCCGTGCCGGTCGGGGTCGACCCCTCGCCCGCCGTCCCGGTCAGCCGCGAGCGGTCGCCCCCGATGCCGGCCGCGTCGGGGAAGGTCCACAGGCCGGCGGGGGCGCCGGCGCGGGTGCCCATCGAGGAGGCCACGAGGAACTCGCCCGGGACCGCGAGCGCGGCCGCCCAGAACCGCCCCTCGTCGGGGTCGGCCCACCACGTCTCCTCGACCGGGTTCGCCGGGTCGGACACGTCGTGGCGCTTCACGCCGCCCTGGTACCAGGAGGTGTACAGCGTGTCCCCGCGGAGGTCGAGGTTGTGGGCGGTCGTCCACGTCCCGGCGAACGTCGGGGCCGGCGTCGGCGGCGGGGCGACGGTCGACAGGTGGGCCGGGTCGTCGGGGGTCGACACGTCGTACAGGTCGACGCCGCTGGGGCCGCCGATCACGTCGCCGTCGTACTCGACGGCCCACGTCTCCCGGCCCACCGCGAGGAGGTCGCCGCTCGGCGCGAGCAGGGAGTAGTGGTGGTTCCCCGGCGGCACCACGCTCTCGCGCGGCGACGGGTCGCGGAGGCCCGCCGGGTCGCCCGGGTCGACGTGCCCGATCGGTGTCGGGTCGGCGGGGTCGGACACGTCGAGCAGGACCGTGCCGGCGTCCCAGTAGGCGAGCGCGGCGACGTCGCCGCGGACGGTCACGTCGTGGATCGTCCGCAGTCCGCCCGGGACCTCGCGCCACGCCTCGTCGGCGTCGAACAGCGACCACCGCGACACCTCCGTCAGGTCCTCGACGTCGACGACGACCAGCGGGTTCCCGTCGGCGCCGTTGCCCGTGAGGTAGCAGTGCCGGCCGTCGAGCGCGCAGTTGTGGATCGGGAAACCGGTCCCGTGGAAGCCGAGCTCCGCCGGCTGCTCGGGGTCGGACACGTCGACGACGAGGAGCCCCCGCGGGCTGTCCTCCCGCGTGGGGTTCGCCGGGCCGACGACGGCGAGGCGGTCGCCGTCGGCCTTCACGTCGTCGAGGCGGCGGAGCGGGCCGTCCTCGCGGTCGGCGAGGAGGTCCCGGCGCTCGGCGAGCACCGTCGGGACAGCCGGGTCCGAGAGGTCGACCGCCGCGTAGCCGTCGCCGAGCGCGAGGTACGCGGTGCGCCCGTCGGCGGAGACGACGACCTCGCGGGTCCCCTCGACGGCGACGGAGCCGAGCGGCGCGTAGGCGCCGTCGGTCCCGTCGTCCCCGTTCCCGCCGCCGTCGCCGCCGCCCGCGGTTCCGGTTTCGGTTCCGGTCGCGTCGCCGCCGGGGTGTGCGCTCGCGAGGCCCGCGACGGCGGACGACCCGCCGACGACGCCCGCGCCGAGCGCGGCGGCGCCGGCGCGGAGCACGTGGCGTCGTCGCATACCGGGGCCAGGGTCCGGAGTCGGATAGGGGTAGCGGCGGGCGGCCGCCGGTCAGGCGTCGCGGCCGGCGGGCCGCGGGGGCGTCGCTCCGCCGGCGACTCAGGCGGAGCGCTCGCCCGTGCCGCCGGTGATGGCGGACGCGAGCGCGCCCTTCACGACCACGTCGTCGCCCATCTCGGTGAGGCGCACGTCGGGGACGTTGACGAACGTGGTCTCCTCCAGGCGTTCGCGGACCGGGTCGAGGATCAGACCGGGGTTGTTGAGCGCGACGGCGCCGCCGACGCGGACGACCAGCGGCGCGTACGCGTTCGCGAGGTTGGTGAAGCCGACGACGTTCCACTCGGCCACGCGGTCGACGACGCGGTCCGCCAGCGGGTCCTCCCCGTGGGCGCCGAACACGTCGACGGCGGAGAAGTCGGGGGAGCCGACCGGGAGGTCCGTGGGCACGTCCTCGACGTCGGCGATGTGACGCGCGTACTTCGGAATGTTCTCGCCGGAGCAGTACGCCTCCCAGTGGCCGTCGCGGCCGCACCCGCAGGTCATCGTCCCCTCGCAGTCGACGACCATGTGTCCAACCTCGCCGGCGTTGCCGTCCCACCCCGAGAGGACGTGCCCGTCGACGCAGACGCCCGCGCCGATGCCCGAGGAGATGGTGACGTACGCCATGTCGTCGGGGTTGCGGTCGCTGTGGAAGCGCTCGCCGATGACGCCCGCGATGGTGTCGTTGTGGAGGAAGACGCGGTCGGTGTCGAGCAGCTCCCGGAGGGGTCCCACCAGCGGGACCTGCCCGATGTCGGGGATGTTCGCCGGGCCGTCGATGATCCCCTCGGCCAGGTCGAGCGGGCCGATGGAGGCGACGCCGGCGGCCGTCGCCGCCCCGGGGTCGACGTTCGCGTCCGCGCACGCCTCGCGGACGACGCGCAACACCGCCTCGGTGATCGCGATGCCGGAACTGCGGGGGGTCGCGGTCTCGGCGCGCGCGACGATGTCGGCGGTCTCGTCGCCGACGACGGCGCGGAGGTTCGTGGCCCCGAGGTCCACGCCCACGTAGTAGGCCATCACCCGGGCAGTCCACGCGGCCGCACTTACCGGTGCCGCTTTTTCACACGCGGTCGAGGACCGAGTTCGACGGCGCTCCCCGTCGCGGGATCCGACCGGAACCCTCCTCGCGGACGCACGTCCGGCCGGTTCACTCCTCCCGGACGAACGTCACCGGGCACGGCGCCGACAGGATGATCTGCTGGGCGGTCGACCCGAACACGGCCTTCCCGGTGGGCGAGCGCTTGCGCCCGCCGACGAAGACGCGGTCGGCGCCGACGCGCTCGGCCAGCTCCGCGACCGCCTCGCCGGGGTCGCCGACGACGCCCTCGACGTCGTAGTCGACGCCCGCGGCCTCCAGCGCCTTCGTGGCGCGGCGGACGCCCTCCAGGCGTCGGGCCACGTCCGTGGGCGTGCCGTCGACGCCCTCCAGTCGGTCGAGCGCGTCGTCCACGTCCGACTGCGTCTCGAAGGCGTGCGCCACCACGACGCGCGCGCCGGTCACTGAGGCCAGATCGACCGCCTCCTCGGTCAGCCGGTCGAGCCGCTCGCCGTCGTCTCGCTTCACCGTCAGCAGGATCGTCTCGATGCTCATACCTCCTATACCACCCCGTCCGTCAAAAGTCTGGTGGCTATTTACTCGATATCGAATGAATGTTTATAACGGTCCATACCGCCCGAATTCGGCGGATACGAGGTGTGTGTTCACGAGTCACGCCGGGGCATCAGGACCCGTTGCTGGGGGGGCGTCGACGGACCTGTCGGGAGGACGGACACGACCGGCTCCCGGCATCGGTGTCGGAGAACGGGAGGGTTCGTCTGTCGGCTGCGCGGAGACCGACCGAGCGCGGGGTCAGTAGTCGGGGGCGTCGTCCTCGACCTCGCGCTTCATCGACTCCCGCCGCGACTTGGCGTCGCGGCCGGTGGCGTCGAGCAGGAACGCGTTCTTCGCGTCGACGGCGTCGGCGGCGGCGTCGGCGTTGCCCTCGGCGATGACTTCCTCGGCGGGACGCTCCTCGAAGTGGACCGCGAGCTTGTCCTTCTTGCCCGAGTAGGAGGCCGCCCCGGCGACGACGCGTTCGAAGACCGGGTTTTCCGGGTCCTCCACGACGTACAGTTCGTGCCCCTCCCACTCCTCGGTCCCGGCGACGGGACCGAACCGGTCCTCGATCTCGCCTTTCAGGTCGGGCATGCGGTCCTCGAGATGCTCGCCGCGACGCATCTTGTACTCCTTCATGCCCGGGCGTTTGCCCGGGGACCGTAAACACGTTTCGTCAGACGGCGACGCGACGTGTCTGTCGGTCGAAACGGCACGATCGGGGGAAGGGTAGTCGGCGAAGACGGACCTATACGCCGACTTACATTAGTCTGCCGGCCTACCGGAGTTCCCGCTCCTCGATGTAGCCGCGCTTGCAGTCGGGGCAGATGTCCCCGGCGCGCATCGAGGAGGCGCCGACCGGTTCGCGGTTGCCGCAGTCGGGGCAGACGTACACCGTCTCGATGCGGTCCGAAGTCGTCGTCAGATCGACGCGGGGGCCCGCCGAGCCCTCCCCGCCGGGGGCGGCGCCCTCCCCCGCGCCCTCGTCGGCGGCGTGTGACTCCCCGGCGGACCCCGCGCTCCGCGGGCCCGCGGCGTCGCGTTCGGGGGCGGCGCCCCCGCTCTCGATGAACTCCACGTCCTCCTCGCCGGCGACGTCCTCGTCGACCTGCGGGGTGAGGTTGCCGTCCACGGAGACGCCCGCGTCCGAACCCGCCTCGTCGATCTCGGCGTCGTAGCCCTCGTCCTCGCCCGCCTGCTCGGGCCACCCGCCCGGACCGTCGCCGTCGACGAACTCGGCGTCGTCCCCGCCGGCGGCGTCCGGCCCGGCCTCGCCGGCCTCCGACGCGTCCGGCACCACGTCGGTTCGCGCCTCGTTGGCCGCCTCGTCCTCTGCCGTCGGCGCGTCGTCGCCGAGGAACTCCACGTCCTCGGACTCGCCCTCGGCGGGGCGGTGTCCCGCCTCGGATCCGGCGGCGGAGGCGTCGGCGTCCGCGTTCTCGGCGTCGGGGTCCGGCCACTCGGCGGGCCCGTCGCCCGACGCGCCCGCCCCGTCACGCCGGTTGGCGTCGGCGTCGGGCCACTCGCCGTGGCCCCGCTCCCCGGGAGCGGACTGCCCCGCGGGCTCGGCCTCGTCGTCGGCCGCCGGAGCGGGGTCCGCCTCCGGCGCGACGGAGTCGTCGAGGATCTCCGCGTCCTCCTCGACGTCCGTGTCGACCCCCGCTCCCTCCCCCGCCGGGTCGGCGGCGGGGTGGTCGAACTCGTCTGCGTCCGGGTCCTCGACCGCGGGCCCGCCCGTCTCGGCGTCGGTGACGACCGCGTCGGCGTCGGCGTCAGCGTCGGCCGGTTCGTCGCCCTCGACGGGCTCGCCGTCGACGACGGTGCCGGCGTCGGCGTCAGCGTCGGCCGGGTCGTCGTCCCCCGCCGACGGCTCGGACGGAGTCGCGGCGGTCGCGGCGGCGCCGGATTCCTCCAGCAGTTGGTCCGTCGAGGTGACCTCCTTGTTCTCGGAGACGACCCGCGTCTCGCCGCAGCGACGGCACTCCTTCACCTCGGTGACGGTGATGAGGACCTCGTCCCCCCGTTCCTCCCGGTCTCGTTCCGTCCTCGGCTCGGTGAAGTCGTGGCCGAGGAGACACCTGAGTCCCATTGTGCCTACGAACCGTCCTCGCCCATAAAAGGGTTCGCTCGCGTCTGACGCGTCCCGTGTGGGCTGCCGGGCCGGCGGGTCGCCGCGGCATCGGTCCCCGCTTCGCGCCGGCGCACGTGCGCGAGCCGCGGGGCACGACGCCGGCCGAGCGTGACGCGGGCCCGGCGGCCGCCGGTACACGTAAGCCGCCGCCGACCGATCCGGGGAGCATGAGGGTGCCGCCCGAGTTCCGCGACAGGGACGACACCGAGGTGGCGGTGCTCGACGCGCTCGTCGGCCGCGCCGAGGACGGGATGACGGTGCTGGAGCTCAGGTCCGGCGTCGACGCCACCATCGACGAGGTCGAGGCCGCGCTCTCCTCGCTGAAGGAGGCGGGGCTCATCGAGGTCGAGCGGGCCGACGAGCGCGTGCGCATCTATCCCGACGACCGCGTCGTGCCGGACCCGGGCGAGCAGCTCGACGCCGACCCCGGCCTGCTCGACGCCATCCGCGAGCGCCTCGGGCTGTAAGGGCCCCGCCAGCGGGGGTCGCCACTTCCGCACCCCTTTTGCCCTCGGCGGGGGACCGTACGGGTATGAGTCTCGTCGCCGACGTCCACGCCGATCACGGGGCGACCTTCACCGAGCGCGGCGGCCGCGAGGTCGTCGCCGACTACGGCCGTCCCGACAGCGCCGTCCGCGCCGTCCGCAACGGGGTCGGCGTGATCGAGATGGGGTACGGCGTCGTCGCCGTCGAGGGCGACGACCGCGTCGAGTTCGTCGACAACGCCGTCTCCAACCGCGTGCCCGCCGGCGACGGCGAGGGGTGTTACGCCCTCCTGCTCGACCCGCAGGGCGCCATCGAGACGGAGCTGTTCGTCTACAACGCCGGCGAGCGCCTCCTGCTGTTCACGCCGCCGGACCGCGCGGAGCCGCTGGTCGACGACTGGGAGGGGAAGATCTTCATCGACGACGTGCGGCTCCGCGACGCCAGCGACGAGTTCGGCGTCTTCGGCGTCCACGGACCGACCTCAACCGAGAAGATCGCCTCGGTGCTCAACGGCGCCGGGTCGCCCGAGCCGGTGCTCACGTTCGTCCGCGGGCGCATGAACGACGTGGGCGTGACCGTGATCGCGAGCGACGCCCCGACCGGCGAGGAGGGCTACGAGGTCGTCTGCGCCGCCGACGAGGCCGAGGACGTGTTCGACACCCTCCTCACCCGCGGGCTGAACGCTGCCCCGTTCGGCTACGCGACGTGGGACACGCTCACCGCCGAGGCGGGGACGCCGCTGTTCGACACGGAGCTCCGCGGCCGGCTCCCCAACGTCGCCGGCGTCCGCTCGGCCGTCGACTTCGAGAAGGGCTGTTTCGTCGGCCAGGAGGTCGTCTCGAAGGTCGAGAACCGCGGCCGCCCGAGCAGGCGCCTCGTCGGCCTCCGGCCCGAGTCGCTCCCGGAGTCCGGCGCGGCCGTCTTCGCGGGCGACGCCTCCGTGGGGGAGGTGACCCGCGCGGTCGAGTCGCCGTCCCTCGACGCGCCCATCGCGCTCGCGTACCTCGACTTCGGCGCCGAGGAGGACGACCTCGCGGTCCGGGTCGACGGCGACGAGGTCGCCGCCGAGCGCGCCGACCTCCCGTTCGTGGAGGGGAGCGCGCGCTCCGGACGGCTGCCGACGTACCCCGAGGCGGCCGAGGAGGCGTAGCGGCGGACCGACCGGACGCGACGATCCCCGACTCCCGATGGCGGTACGGGCGGGAGTCGGGGATCGACGCTCGGTCCGTCCGAACCCCGGGCGGGAATGGAAGGGGCCGCGTCGCTCGACGAAGGCGCGGACCGGTGAGCACCGCAGGGAGACGAGCGCAGCGAGTCGACCGAGAAGCGCGCCGGCCGGACCGAGTCGAGCGACGCGGGGGCTTCCACGGTCGTCGACCCGGTCGGTTCAGTCGGATCCGCGTTCACGACACCGACGTCAACAGCGACCCGGACGGCGGACCCTACGAGAACAGTTTCTTCAGGTGCTCGCGCGAGAAGAACGAGCTCGGCTCGTCCATGTGCACTCCGATCTCCCCGGAGAGCGCCCACAGCCCCGCGCGCTGCACCGGCTCGGGGAGCGAGTACGCCCGGCGGATCCAGTGGCCGAGCCGGATCTCCCGGCTCAGCTCCGCGCGCCACCCCTCCTCGTACCGCGGGAGCGTGTTCGGGTCCTCGGGGTCGATCACCTCGGCCGCCACGTCGGCCGCGCGCATCCCGTAGAGGATGCCCCCGCCGGTGAACGGCTTCGTCTGGGCGGCGGCGTCGCCGAGGAGGAACCCCCGCTCGGCGACGGTGCGCTCGGGCGGGCCGATGGGGATGGCGCCCGAGCAGAAGCGGTCCGTCTCCACCCCGTACTCGGCGGTGAGCCGGTCGAACAGGTCGTTCACCTCGTGGCCCGGCGGCGCCGCGAGGCCGTACTCGACGCCCGCCTCGCCGCGGGGGATGCGCCACGCGAAGAAGCGCGGCGCGGTCAGGTGCACGTCGACGTAGTCGCCGCGGTCGGTCTCGTCGGTGAACGCGAGCACGCCGTGGAGCGTCTCCGTCGGCTCCGGCAGGTCGAGCTGGCGGCGGACCCGCGAGACGGGGCCGTCCGCGCCGGCGACCATCCGCGCCTCGAACGTCTCCTCGCTCCCGCCGACGCTCGCGGTCACCTCGACGTAGCCCGGCCGCTCCTCGACCGAGGTGACGGTGTGGCCCTCGCGCACGTCGGCGCCGGCATCGCGGGCGGCCTCCGCGAGCGTCCGGTCGAGCTCGACGCGGTCGATGACGTTCGACACCTCCTCGCGCTTGTAGAAGCGGTTGCCCGCGCTGTCGGGGCCGCCGACGTGGAAGTCCGCGCCGTACACGCGGTTCTGGAGCAGTCGCCCCTTCGCGTCCCCCGGAACGTACCCCCAGATGTCCGTCGAGACGTGCCCCGAGCAGGCGAGCGGCTCCCCGATCGACCCCTTCTCCAGGGCGAGCACGTCGTAGCGGGCCTCCGCGGCCCGGCGGGCGAAGCGCGCGCCCGCGGGACCGACGCCGACCACGACGAAGTCGTACATACCCGTCCGTTCGCGCGGACGGAGATATATCCGTGGGTCGCCCGACGCGACCGAGACTGGACCCGTGACCTGACAGCGGTGCGGACCCCGGGAACCGCCGTCGCGACCGCTCGCGGTTGCATGGCTGACAGGCGACCCCCGCTCCGTGTCCGCGCGGGTGGGTCGCTGCTCGCGGCTCGCGTCGCTCGCCGTTCGCGTCGGGGCGCTCGCCTCGCTCACGCCCCGCTCCCGCCGTGGCCCGCGCGGTCCGTCGGTAGCTCACGGGGGCGCCGGTCCCCCCCTCCGGTTTGAAGCTACGGGACCACGACCAGCCCGCGGGCGGTCTGATCCCGGACGCGCTCCGGCCAGTCGACGCCGACCTCGGCCCACGAGTCGCCCGCGTCCCGCGTCCGGTACAGCCCCCGGTTCGAGAGCGCGTAGAACTCCCCCGGATCGGCGGCGGCGAGCACCGGACGGGTGACGCCCTCGCCGAGCGGGAGGCCGCGACCGTCGAGCCGCTCCCAGTCCGAACCGCCGACGCGCCGGTACACGTACGTCTCGGCACGCTCGGCGGAGTGGGCCTCGCGCGCGGACCGGGCGGCGGAGACCAGGACGCGGTCGGGGTCGGCCGCGTCGACGGCGACGCTCCAGCAGTAGGTGCGGTCGAGCCCGTCCTGCGGACGGCTCCACGTCTCGCCGCCGTCGGCCGTCTCGGCGTAGCCGTCGCCCGCGGCGGCCCACGCCCGGCCCGGCGCGTCGGGGTGGGTCGTCATCGAGTGCGTGTCCCGTCGGGAGCCGGGAACACGGTCGCGCCACGTGTCGCCCGCGTCGTCGGTCGTCACGAGCGCGCCGGCCTCGACGGCGACGTACAGGTGACCGGCGTCGTGCGGATCCGGCTCGATCCACCGCACGTGGTGGGTGTGGGGCCGCGGCGGGAACGACCACCGGTCGCTGGAGGGGAGGTCCGTCAGGCCGTCGCGGTGTTCCCACGTGTCGCCGCCGTCGCCGGAGCGGTAGACGCGGGAGGGCTCCGTCCCGGCCCATATCACGTCGGGGTCGTCGGGCGACACCGCAGCGGCCGTCACCGACTCCTGCTCGATGGCGTCCGCGCCGACGCGCTCGAACGTCGCGCCCCCGTCGGTCGATCGCCGGAGCCCGGACTCGAAGGTGCCGACGAACACGCGGTCGGAGGCGTTCGGGTGGACGGCGACGCACTCGAGCGCCCGACCGTCGAGGTTGTCCGCCGCCGCGGCGGTCTCCGCGGCGGGGTCGACCGCGAGGAACCGATCGCGCATGGCGGCGTACACGGTGGTCATGTCGAACACGTCGTCGTCCGCGGACAAATCGGTGCCGCCGCGAGCACCCCCGTTCGGGTCGCTCGACGATCCCCCCCCCGTGTCCTTCACTCGTCGTACGTCCCGCCGTCGAGGTAGTGGCGGGTGCGGTCCCGGGTGGACTCGGCGACCTTCCGGAACCGGACGACTCGCTCGTCGCCCTCCCGCTCGTCGGCGAGCACGTCGAGTTCGACGCCGAACGAGCGGAGGTGATCGAGCAGCGCGCCGACGTGCTCGGGGTCGCCGCGGGCGACGTGCTCGTCGCCGACCCCCTCGTCGGCGGCGACCTCGCGGATCGTCTCGACGAACGGGAGCAGCAGCGACTCCCCGAGGTCGCGTGCCCGCTCGCGCAGTCGCCCCCCGTCCTCGTCGAACTCGTACGCCTGGAACGCCTCCCGCATCACCCGCGAGAAGAGGAAGTCCCGACCGCGCTCGAACGGGGTCCCGGCCGCGTACGCCAGCTCAGCGTGGTGGTGTGCCTCGGTGGTGTACTTCAGCATCGTCGTCCCGTCCGGCGACTTCATGACGACGCCCTCGCGACCGCGCTCGTCGAGTTCCTCGATCGCCTCCCGGACGTGCCCGGGGACCGACTCGGGCTCCCACTCCCCGAACAGCCGGGGCTGCGGGAGGCCGTACGAGGCGCACCGCTCGCGTCGCCGGTCGACCGGGAGGGGCTCGCCGGTCGCCCGGTCGCGGACGTCGAAGACGCGGAACGCGTGGGAGTCGACGCCCTCGTAGTCGTGGGTGGTGTACGGCGTCTCCGGGCCGATCAGCTCCGCACACACCATCGCGTCCGGGTGGCCCGCGAAGAACGCGCCGAGGTCGAGCAGCGTCCGCGCCCGGTCGGTCGTGTACGGGCAGAGGTAGCCGCTCCGGGTGAACGCCAGCGGGTCGCCGTCGCCGGGGTCGACGATCCGGACGTTGAACCCGTTCAACTTCTCCTCGACGGCGACCCGGCCGGCGTCGAAGTGCTCCGCGACGGTCGGGTCGAGCACGAGCGCGCGCGGCACGCTCGGGTAGCCGCGGACGACGGTCTCCCCGTCCACGACGACCGTCCCGCGTTCGAGGCCGTGGCGGGCGTCCGGGAGCGCCGCGCACCCGCGCCCGAGGCGGTCGTGGCGTTCGAGGTGCTCCGCGAGGTCCGCCGGGTCGGTCGCGTCGGGGTCCAGCCGGTCGTACAGCGTCTCGGCGGCGTTCCCCATGCCTAGGCCACACGTGAACGCGGGAGGAAAACCCCCGCGGCCGCTCCGACGGCAGTACAACGGCCCGACGTGGGGCGCTCGGCGAGGGCCGACCGCCGACGCGAACGGGCGGAGTGCGACCGCGACTCCCGCGACGTGGGCCGGCGACGGTGTTTTTGCGGCTCGGCCGACAACGCTCGGCCATGTCGGAGGTACCGCCGCGACAGCAGTTCGTGCTCGACACGTCGCTGTTCATCACCGAGGGGATCCGCCGGGAGGGGGAGTCCGTCGAGGAGGCGGCGCTCCGGCTGCTCGACCTGATCGCGACCGCGCGCCTGGAGCTCAACGTCTCCTGTTACGTCCCGCCGTCGATCCACGACGAGCTGGCGACGATGCTGCGCGACCGCGACGTGAGCGACGAGGTGTTCTCGAAGCTCGACACCTGGGTCGTCCGCAAGAGCCCCGACCGATACGGCGTCCAGATCCCCGCCGACATCGTCTACCAGTTCGTCGACGAGATGAACGACCGCGTCGACCGGGGGCTGCGCGTCTCCGAGGAGGCCGTCCGCGAGGTGGAGGCGCTCGACCCCGACGCGGCCGACGGCG
Source organism: Halobaculum sp. EA56 (assembly GCF_051195075.1). Taxonomy (NCBI): domain Archaea; kingdom Methanobacteriati; phylum Methanobacteriota; class Halobacteria; order Halobacteriales; family Haloferacaceae; genus Halobaculum; species Halobaculum sp. EA56. Next base: position 32,472 of record NZ_JBNTJX010000006.1, on the reverse strand, counting down.
GCGGCGCCGGGGCCGACGGCGACTCGGAGTACATGACCGAGGCCGACCACGTCGTCTCGGACCTCCGCGACAAGTACCGCCGGGCGCTGCGACAGGGCGTCCTCGACTCGCGGGAGGACTTCGACCTCCTCGTCCTCGCGCGCGAACTGGAGGCCGGGGTCGTCACGGAGGACCGCGGGATCATCTCGTGGGCCGACCAGTTCGGCCTGCGGTACGTCCGCGGCAGGCAGTTCCCCACGCTGTTGCGCGAGTACCTCCGCGCGTCCGGCGTCGAGGGGTACGCCGGGCCCGAGGCGTATCCGGAGGCGGACGGGGGGGACGCCGACGGCGACGCCGATCCCGAAGATCCGGCGTAGTCTCGCGGGCGATCACGGGGACCTCGTCGCGGTGAGCCGGGACGCCCGCGCCGCTCGTGGCTCACTCGTTCGGCCTCGCCTCGCTCACTTCGTTCGCTCCCCTGACCACGTACTCTCTGTGGGCGGCTCGGCCCGGGAGCGCGCCGCCGTCCGTCGTCGGCTCGGTCGTTCGCTATGCTCACTCCCTCGCCGACGCACTCCCCGAAACCCTCACGTACCGCACCCCCGTACCCCGCGGCATGAGTGACGCACAGCAGGACGAGGAGCCGGCCCAGGGCACCGCCGAGGACCAGGGGCCGGTCACCATCACGCAGGGCCTCGCGGACGCGCTCGCCGACAAGCGCGAGTCGCTGTTCGCGGAGTTCGAGCTCCGCGACGAGTTCCCGCCGGCGGTGAGGCGGGAGGCGAAGGAGCGAACCGAGGGCGTTCAACAGGAGATACAGGACGCGATCGACGAGCGGCGCGACCTGCGGGACCTGACGACGTGGACGACCGACCCGGCGGACGCTCAGGACTTCGACGACGCCATCTCCATCGAGGAGGACGGCGACGAGTACCACCTGTGGGTCCACATCGCCGACGTGAGCCACTACGTCCACCCCGACTCGGAGATGTGGGCGGAGGCCGTCGAGCGCGGGAACACGGTGTACCTCCCGGGCTACACCGTCCACATGCTCCCGCCGATCCTCGCGGAGACGGTCTGCTCGCTCGTCCCCAACGAGGACCGCCTCGCCCACACCGTCGAGATGCGCCTCGACAGGGAGACGCTGAGCTTCGAGGAGCTGGACATCTACAAGTCGGTCATCAACTCCGACGAGCGTCTCACCTACAAGCAGTGCGAGCGGCGTCTGGAGGACCCCGACGCGCCGCTGCACGAGAAGTGCACCCTCGCGTACGAGGTCGCCGACCGGCTCCACGAGCAACGCAAGGCGGACGGCTCGCTCGTGTTGAACCCGAGCCGCGACCGCGCCCACACGATCATCGAGGAGTGCATGCTGAAGGCGAACAAGGCGGTCACCCACGAGCTGATGTGGAACCGCGGGGTCGAGGCGATGTACCGGGTCCACCCCCAGCCGACGCCCGAACAGTGGAACGAGGCCCTCAAGGAGATCCAGGAACTCGACGGCGTCTCCATCCCCGGCGACGCGTGGGGCGACGACCCCCGCAAGGCGGTCAACGCGGCCCTGGAGGAGGCGCCGGACCGGCAGCTCAACAAGATCCAGCGGGCCGTGCTGAAGGTGATGCCGCGGGCGAAGTACATGAACGACCCGTTCGGCGGCCACCACGCGCTCAACTTCGACATCTACGGCCACTTCACCTCGCCCATCCGCCGGCTCTCCGACCTGATCAACCACTGGATCGTCCACGAGAACGACGTGCCCGAGAACCTCGTGGAGTTGTGCGACCACGCCTCCGACAAGCAGAAGGACGGCGAGACGGCCGAGCGCCTCTACAAGCAGTTCATGCAGGAGGTCGGCCTCGACCCGTACGCCGTGAACAACCGCGGCGTCGAGGTCGTCGACGACCCCGAGGACGCCCAGTACGACCGCCCTGAGACCGTCCCCGAGTAGGGTCGCGGACGGCGCGGGGCCGCGGGTTCTCGCGGACCCGCCGGTCCCGGGACGTCGTCGACGACCGCAACGACCGGTATCGGACCGCCGTCCGCTACCCGTCGGCGACGACGACCAGGTCGGTCGTGCCCCCGCGTCGCTCGAAGTGGACCGTGCAGTCGTTGCGCCGCAGGAACGATTCGACCTCGTCGACGCTCGTCTCGGTCACGTCGATACGCGCGCGGGTCCCCGTCTCAACCTCGACGCGCTCGGGCGAGGCGACGGTCGGTGTCGTGCTCATACACCCTCGTGCGGACGGAGGGGACTTGTACGCGAGCCATGCGGAGTGAAAGTGAAACCGAGGGACGGCGTCCGGACGCCGGTCCGCGTGCCGGCCGACGGTCCGGGGACGGTCGAACCGGTCCTCAGAACGGCCGCCGCGCCCGAGACGCGGCGCGTCGACACCGCCGGAGAGCGCGCAGACACCCGTCGCCGGCCGACGAGAGGGCGCTTCCGACCGTCCGCGTCGCTCCCGCCCCCACGCGGCCGGCGCGCGCGACCGCCGTCCGGGCCGCGCCGCCGAACCGACCGGCGGCGGAGGCGGCCGACCGACCGGCCTCGGCGACGGAGCGCCCCGCCCGCGCGGGCGAGAGAAGGCTCCCGGTCGCGACCAGGCACGCCGCCGCCAGCGTCGGAACGGTCGCCGCGGTCGCCAGCGCGGAGCGGTCCGCTCTCGGAGCGTCCCCGTCCGTCCGCCCGAACCCCTCGGGGTCGGCAGCCGCGTACGGGTCCGGGTCCCGGAGGTCGGTCAGGACCCGCCGGGCGATGACGGCGGCGCCGTTCTCGAACGCCGGCGGGTCCGGCGGGTCCGCTACGGCGTCGAGCACGTCGATCGGGTCGGGGGCGACCGCGAACCCCGCCACGTCAAACCGTTCGAGCCAGTCGGCGACGGCGTCCTGCTCGTCGGTCGCCGGGTGGACGACGCAGGGCGTTCCCGCGACGGCCGCGTCCATGACCGTCGAGTACCCCGAACAGACGACCGCGTCGGCGCCGCGGACGTACGGCAGCAGCGACTCGACCGGATCCCACGACTCGTCGGAGACGTCGAGCACGTCGTACCCCTGTCTGCGGAGGTGCGTCGCGATCCGGGATAGCGACGAGTAGTGACTCGGGACGACGACCACGTCGTACTCCTCGCGGACCGGCGGCTCGCCGTCGAGCGCGACCGGCGGGATCCGCGTCGCCCGCGCCGGGTCGGCGCCCGACTCCGGCCACACGACCGGGTAGAAGAACTCCCGGGCGGTCGATAGCTGGAACAGCGTGTGAAACCGGGCGCCCGTTCGTTCGAGGACGTCGTCGTACAGTCCCGGCATGTCGTGTTTCAGCACGTACAGCGGCACGTCGCACCGCGAGGCCGCCAGCGCGGCGAACATGTCGTCGGTCACCAGCGCGTCGGGGTCGGTCGCCGACAGCCACGCCCGGTAGTCGGCGATGCGGCGCAGGCTCGCCGGGACGCTCCTGCTCGCCGCACGCCACAGCGACCCGTCCTGATAGGTGTCGATGTAGTCGACGGTCGTCGGCTCGAACTCGTCGTAGCCGTTGAGCGCGACGAACTCCGTACCCGCGCCGCCGCCGGCCATCCGCACGGTCCCCCCGGCGTTCTCGATCGCCTCCGCGATCGCCAACATCCGTGTCGCGTGTCCCGCCCCCTCCGGGTAGTGCGCGACGGCTACCGTCGGTGCCATGTTGGATCCACAGCGTACTTCGGCGGGGCGTTGATGTGTCTTGTGGCGACCGTGGAGCGCCGCGGGGACCGATCCCCGACTCGCCGGCGGTCGAGTCTGCCCGCTCCCGGGCAACCAGGTCGAGGACGGCCTCGGACCCGCCGAGCACGACGGGACCGACGAACGGGCCGACCGATCCGAACAGACCGATCCCACCGAGGACGCCCACGGCGATGGTCGCGACGTCGATCGACCCGTCCGGCCGACGACCACCGGACGGAAGTAGCGGTCCGTGGCGCTGACCGGCGAGCCGTGGACGGAGAGCAGTACCGCTACGGCGGGCCGACCGACCGCGAGTAGGTCACTCGCGACCGGAAGCCTGACGCCGAACGCCCCGACGAGCGGGAGCACCGTGAGGACGAACGATTAATCACCGCGTCCGCCGAACCGGCTGCCATGGTTCAAGCCCCCGTCCGTGGAGGGCGCTAGGCGTGGCGGGAGTCGTCTTCTGGGCGCTCGTCGTGGTGGCGACGCTCACCAGCCTCGCCACCGCGTGGGCGCTCGGCGCCAACAGCAACTCGCCGCCGTTCGCCCCGGCGATCGGCGCCAACGCCATCTCGACGATGCGGGCGGCCTTCCTCATCGGCATCCTCGCGGCGCTGGGCGCGCTCACGCAGGGCGGGGCGATCTCCGAGACGGTCGGGGCGGGGCTCATCGACGGCGTCCAGATCACGTCGCTGGCGGCGACGGCCGGCCTGCTGACCGCCACCGGGTTCATGGCGTTCGGCGTCTACACCGGCTATCCGGTCCCGGCGGCGTTCGCGACGACCGGCGCGATGGTCGGCGTCGGCCTCTCGCTCGGCGGCGACCCCGCTATCGACACGTACCGACGCATCGCGCTCTTCTGGGCGCTCGTCCCGCCCGTTTCGGGCGGGCTCGCCTATCTCACCGCCACGATCCTCCGACGCGACGACATCCCGGAGACCGTCGGCGTCCCGCTGCTCGCGGCGGTCGTCGGCGGCATCGTCGCCAACGTCCGACTGGGGGTCATCCCCTCGCCGCCCGACGCGACCCAGAGTTCCGTCGCGGGGTTCATCGCGCGTCAGGTCCCGACGCCGACGGTCGCCGGGGTCGACCCCCTGGCGGTGATCGTGACGCTGGCGGCCGCCGCGGCGGGGTTCCGGTTCATCCGCCGGCGGACCCGGGCGTCGGTCGACGACGGCATCCGGACGTTCCTCATCCTCCTCGGGAGCGTCGTCGCCTTCTCCAGCGGCGGCAGCCAGGTCGGGTTGGCGACCGGGCCGCTGGAGAACCTCTACGGGGCCGAACTCGGACTGCCCGGCATCGTCCTGCTGGCGCTGGGCGCGACCGGCATCCTCGCGGGCGCCTGGATGGGCGCGCCCAAGCTGCTCCAGGCGACCTCCCGCGAGTACGCACAGTTGGGAGTCAGGCGCTCCATCGCCGCGCTGGTTCCCGGGTTCGTCATCGCACAGCTGGCCATCGCGCTGGGGATCCCTATCTCGTTCAACAACATCATCATCTCCGGCGTCATCGGCGGCGGGCTCGCCGGCGGCTCGGCGGGCGTCTCCCGCCGGAAGATCGGCGTGACCATCGCGTTCTGGCTCGTCACGCTCGCCGCCTCCACCGCGATCGGGTTCGGGCTCTACAGGGTCTTCGCCGCGGTGCTCGGCGGGTGAGCGGACGCCGGCTCAGCGGACGACGGTCACGGTCACGGGGGCCTCGCCGACGACGCTCGTCGCCACGGTCCCGAGCAACCGGCGAGCGATGTCCCCCCGCTCGCCGCCGTGGCCCCCCATCACGACGTGGTCGACGTCGTGGGCGGCGACGTAGCCGAGGATCGCCTCGGCCGGGTCGCCGGTCTCCACCGCCGTCTCGACCTGTCTGTCGACGTCGGTGGCCCGCGCCCTCGCCCGTTCGACGACGCGGTCGGCCCGGTCCCGCGCGTCCGCACGGCGGTCCCCGTCGGTGTCGAGGATCCCCCCCTCGCTCATGCCCTCGTCGATCGGTGTCACCACGTTCAGGACCGTCACCCGACAGTCGAAGAGGTCGAGCGCCTGCCTGAACGCCTCGTCCGCCAGCGGCGACCCGTCGAGCGGGACGAGGACGTGCGATGGCGCCATACGACCGCTTGGGTCCCCTCGCACATATCGACGGTGGTCGTCCGACGGACGGGCGGCGACGACACGGCGACCGACCGGACATCGAAGTCCGGATAGCCGTGATTGCATTGGTGTATGCTAGCTTATCTCGTCTAGGCGCGTCCCTTCTATCGGATCACCATGCCCGCACTGGTCGATAACAAGGAGATCGTCCGCCGGTTCGCGGAGGAGTTCATCAACGGGGGGAACTACGACACGGCGGAGGAGTTCCTCGCCGAAGATATCGCCGACCACACTCCGTCGGGCGAAACGACCGGCCGTGAGGCGGTCGTGGAAACCCTGAAGACGGTACGGACCGCGTTCCCCGACTTCGTCGTTACGCCGCGGGACATCGTCGCGGAGGACGACACCGTCGCCGTTCGGATGACGCAACGTGGAACCCACGAGGGCACGTTCATGGGAATCGAGCCGACCGGAAACGCGTTCGAGATCGAAGCGATGGCGTTCATGCGGCTGGAGGACGGGAAGATCGTGGAGCGGTGGGGCAGGCCCGATCTGCTCGGGCTGTTTCGGCAGCTCGGGCGGACGGAGCTTCCCGCTCCGCCAGCCTGAAGAGATCGTCGGGTCTCCGTATCTCTCCCCGGGGTCCGTTCGCGACCCTACCGAACTTCCCAGTTTTGTACCTCCGTAAGATCTCGCCGTCGCGGGAACACCGGGGACGCGCGAACGCTACGTACGGCGCACATACTCGTCACGTACGTGCTGTTTCGAGTGGTGTCCGGTAACAGCTAACACGATAGCCGCCGTAGGGACAGGCGGCGTTCTCAGTAGCGGTAGAGGGGACGGGGAACCTCCGTCGCCGGAGACGCATCGGACGGTGATCTCAGTGCCAGCAAGAACCGACATCGACACACGTCATGAGGCGGCGGAGCGGAACTACGAACTCCCGATCGGCACGGTCGAGTGTACGGTCGTCAGCGACGGCAGCTACGCGTACCCCGATCCCGGACGGGCGTTCTTCGCCAACGCCGACGAGGACGAGTTAGCGACAGTCCTCGAAGGATACGGGATCGATCCGGCGTCGTGGGAGACGTACGTGAGCCCGTATCCGTGTCTCGTCCTCCGGACAGCAGACCACACCGTTCTCGTTGACACCGGCGGTGGCGACCTGGGCGAACACACCGGCAAGCTCCAGTCGAACCTTCGGGCGGTGGGTGTGGACCCGGCGGCCATCGATCGGGTGCTCCTGACGCACGTTCATCCGGATCACGTCGGTGGTACCCTCGATGCGGACGGGGCGCCCGCGTTCCCCAACGCGCAGTACCTCGTTCCGGACCGGGAACACGAGTTCTGGTTGACCGATCCGGACCTCTCCGAGTTACAGGTCCCGGACCACGTCAAGGAGGCCATGATCACGTTCGCGGAAACCAACGTCCGTCCGTTGGGGGAGGCCGGGCGCCTCGATCGGCTCCCGGACGGACCGACGGAGATCGTCCCGGGCGTCCGAACGCTTCCGGCCCCGGGACACACGCCGGGACACGTCGCCGTCGAAGTCACGTCGGAGGGCGAGACGTTCCTCTATCTGGTCGACCTCGTGATCTTCCCCGCGCAGATCGAACGACCGGACTGGTACGCCGCGTTCGACCTCGACCCGACGACGCTCGTTGACTCCCGACGAACTCTGCTGGAGCGAGCGGTTGCCGAAGACGCACTCGTCATGGCCCAACACTTCCCGACGCCGGGGCTCGGTCACGTCGAACGCACCGACACCGCGTACGAATGGGAGCCGCTTTCGGGAACGAACGAGTGAGATCCTCCGCCGCCCGACCGAACATCGACGCCACTCCCGAAACACGCCGGAGCGTGGGCGGGAAGCGAGCGCCGACCGCCCCGAGCAAACGGCCGATACTTCGGGGACGGCGTGGGTGCAACCCAGGTCCCGGCGAACTTCACCTCCTACGCGGGTTGGTTGCGCGAGGCTGTCACTGAACGATTCCGTGTCAGTGCTGCTCTCGCGAGAAATCGGGGCCTTCGCGAGCACCCCGTATAGAAGTGGACTCGCTGGGATTTGAACCCAGGGCCTCTTCCTTGCGAAGGAAGCGATCTACCGCTGATCTACGAGCCCGCATCCGAACGAAACCCGGGACGACACTTGAGCGTTCCGTTTCGCCCTCCCCTCGTGCGTTCCTCACACGCGAAGCAGCCGCACGCGGCCCGCCGCCAGCCCGCAGGCCAGCCCGACGAAGTGGGCGATCAGCGCGCTCCCCGGCCCGCTGAACGCGACGGCGACGAGGAGCGCGACGACGGCGACGGCGACGGTCACCGCGCGCGTCGACGCGCCGAGCCGGTCGGCCAGCCTCCCCAGCGCGTCGGCGGCGGGGTTGGCGGCGACGACGTAGCCGACGAGCGCGAACGCCGCGCCGCTGATCCCGACGACGCCGACCCCGGCCGGCGCGAACAGCCCGCCGAGCCACACCTGCGCGAGGCCGGCGAGCGCGCCCGTCGAGAGCACGAACGCGTGAAATCGAACCCTGGTCGTCGCCGCCGCGACGGGGACTCCCGCGACGACGACCACGACCGCGTTCGACAGCAGGTGGCCGAAGCCCGCGTGGGCGTACACGCTCGTCACGAGCGTCCAGGGGCGCGCGAGCGCGGGCGGCGACAGGACGAACAGCAGCGCCGCCAGCGGCGCCGCGAGGAGCCCGGCGAGCCAGAACGCGCCGGAGACGAGCGTCATCGCCGCGAGCGTCTCGGCGACCGGCCGGAGGGGGGTCCCGTCCCGCGGGCGTCCACGCCGCGTCGGCGTCGGGGCCCGATCGGAGGCCATACCGGAGGCTGCGCTCCGCGGACGCAAAACGGTGCCGTCGCTGGGGGCGGGAAAAACGGGAGAACGGAATCGGACGGGACGTCGGACCGGGGAGCCGGTCCGGTGCGCCTCAGGTCAGTCCTCGAGGACGATCTCGATGGAGACGTCGTTCGGGACCTGGATCCGCATGAGCTGGCGGAGCGCGCGTTCGTCGGCGTCGATGTCGATCAGCCGCTTGTGGACGCGCATCTCCCAGTGCTCCCACGTCGCGGTCCCCTCCCCGTCGGGGGACTTGCGCGACGGGACCTCCAGCGTCTTCGTGGGGAGCGGAATGGGGCCCGACAGGGCCACGCCGGTCTTGTCCGCGATCTCGCGGACGTCGTCGCAGATGTCGTCCAGGTCGTCGGGGCTCGTGCCCGCGAGTCGGACGCGCGCTTGTTGCCCGGGCATTTACCGCTCGTCGACGGAGAGCACCTTGCCGGCCGCGATGGTCTGACCCATGTCGCGGATGGCGAAGGAGCCCAGTTCCGGGATCTCGCTGGACGGCTCGATGCTGAGGGGCTTTTGCGGGCGCACCGTCACGATGGCGGCGTCGCCGGACTTGATGAAGTCCGGGTTCTCCTCGGCGACCTCGCCCGAGGACGGGTCGAGCTTCTGATCGAGCGACTCGATCGTACACGCGACCTGCGCCGTGTGGGCGTGGAAGACGGGGGTGTAGCCGGCCGTGATGACCGACGGGTGCTGCATGACGACGACCTGCGCCTGGAACGTCTCGGCGACCGTCGGCGGGTCGTCCGCGGGGCCGCAGACGTCGCCGCGGCGGATGTCGTCCTTGCCGACGCCGCGGACGTTGAATCCGACGTTGTCGCCGGGGCCCGCGTAGTCGACCTCCTCGTGGTGCATCTCGATCGTCTTCACCTCGCCGCCCGCGTCGGACGGCTGGAAGGAGACGTTGTCGCCGGGGCGCATCTCGCCGGTCTCCAGGCGTCCGACCGGGACGGTCCCGATGCCGGAGATGGTGTACACGTCCTGGATGGGCAGCCGCAGCGGCGCGTCCGTCGGCGGCTCCGACTCGGGGAGGCTGTTGAGGGCCTCCAGCAGGATCTTGCCGTCGTACCACGGCGTGTTGTCCGAGCGCTCGGCGATGTTGTCGCCCTCGAACGCCGAGATCGGGATGAAGCTCGCGTCCTCGGTGCCGAAGCGGACCTGCTTGAGCAGCTCCTCGACCTCGGAGACGACCTCCTTGTAGGAGTCCTCCGAGTAGTCGACGAGGTCCATCTTGTTGATCCCGACGATCAGCTCGTTGATGCCGAGCGTGCGGGCCAGGAAGACGTGCTCGCGGGTCTGGGGCGCGACGCCGTCGTCGGCCGCGACGACGAGCACCGCGTTGTCGGCCTGCGAGGCGCCCGTGATCATGTTCTTCACGAAGTCACGGTGGCCCGGGCAGTCGACGATGGTGAAGTAGTACTCGTCGGTGTCGAACTCCTGGTGGGCGATGTCGATGGTGACACCGCGCTCGCGCTCCTCGGCCAGGTTGTCCATGACGTAGGCGAACTCGAATCCGCCCTTGCCCTTCTCCTCGGCTTCCTCTCGGTGCTGCTCGATCACGTGCTCGGGGACGCTCCCTGTCTCGAAGAGGAGCCGCCCGACGAGCGTGGACTTCCCGTGGTCGACGTGGCCGATGATGGCCAGGTTCTGGTGGGGTTTGTCGCTCATGTTGGAATCACGCGCTGAGGCGCTCTGTAAGGACTTGTATCGGTCGAACGCCCTAAAACCATTTCGATACGCGGGGCAGTCTACCCCTCCGCCCTCTTGCGATTTCGCGTGTGTCCCCGTGCCGTGTGTCGTGTTTGCACGCGCGATCGACCGGCCGTCGCCGCCCCCGATCCGGGGGTTCCGTTCGCGTACGAACGGCTCGAACGAAGCGGCGGAACCGACGGGACGACGCGAGCGATGCGACGGGCGGGGGGAGATCGTCCGGCGACGGCCCGGGGGAGCCCGGATCCGCTCCGCCGGGCCCGGTCGGTCCGTTCCGCCCCGCGGCTCTCACTCCAGGCGCGCCACGTCGGCCAGCACCGCGCTCGCGGTCTCCTCGCCGCCGGCGCCGCGCCCGGAGATGGCGAGGCCGCCGGCGTACTCGTGGTCGATCTCGACGATGTTCCTCGTCCCGGTCACCGCGAGCGTCCCGTTCTCGGGGACGAGCCGCGGGCCGACGCTGACGGCCTCGCGCGTGGCCTCCCCGACGAGCCTGACGGTCCGGCCGTCCTCGGCGGCGAGCTCGAGCGCGCTCCCGGGGATGTCGCGGATGCCCTCGACCTCGGCGTCCGCGAGGGTCACCTCGGCCGCCCGGAGTTCCGCGAGGGAGTCGCAGTCGGCCTCCCGGAGCACGTTCGCCAGGATGACGCACTTCAGCGCCGCGTCGGTGCCCTCCACGTCGAAGGAGGGGTCGGCCTCCGCGACGCCCAGGTCCTGCGCCTCCGCGAGCACGTGGTCGTAGTCGAGCCCCTCGGCGGCCATGCGCGAGAGCACGAAGTTCGCGGTCCCGTTGAGCACGCCCCGGACCGCCGAGACGTGCTCGGCACCCAGGTCGTCGACGGTCGCGCACACCGGGATGGCGCCGCCGACGGTCGCCTCGAAGTACACCTCCCCGGCGGAGTCGGCCTCCAGCTCGCGCACGTCGGCGTAGCGCTCGGCGACGGGGCCTTTGTTCGCGAGCACGACGTGGCGATCGCGCTCCAGCGCCGTCCGGAGGTGCGAGAACCCCGGCTCGGCGTCCCCGAGCGTCGTCGGCGTCGCCTCCACGAGGGCGTCGTACTCGCCGGCGAGCGCGTCGCCGGGGGCGGCGTCGCCGAGCGGCTCGCCGGCGTCCTTGCGGGTGAGGGCGGCCTCCACGTCCACGCCGTCGGCGTCGACGACGGCCGACGAGGAGTCCGCCAGGGCGGTCACCTCGTGGCCGTACTCGTCGGCCAGGTCCGCGACCGACCGACCGACCGCGCCGGCGCCCAGCACCGCGAGCCTCATGGGCGGCCCTCCAGCGGGGCGATGACGTCGAAGCCCTTCTCGTCGGCCACCTCGCGCACCGTCTCGACGACGTCCGCGATCTCGCCGGCGCGCGCCCGCAGGCGGAGCCGGGCGCTCGAGTGCGCCTTCGACCCGGCGCCCGCGGGCGCCGACAGGTCGATGTCGGCGACCGACGCGCCCGATCGGTCCTGGATGCTCTTGAGCGTGTCCGACAGGTCCGTGTCCACGAGGTGGCCCACGAGGATCAGCGTCACCTCGTCGCCGTACTCCTCGGCGTCCGCCTGAATCACGTTCACGCCGCGCTCGCGGAGGTCCTCGAGGATGGGCTCGAAGCGCGCGGGCGGGCACTCGATGTCCACCTCGACGGGGATCCGCCCCCGCGGCGTGAGGCTCCCGCGCTCGTGGAAGATGGACAGCAGGTTCGCCCCGTTGTCCGCGATGGGCTCCAGCGCCGCGAGCAGCTGGCCCGGCTCGTCGACGAGCTCCAGCCTGATCGTGTGGGCCTGAAGCTCGGTCTCGCGCCCCCCGTCCGGCTCGGCGTCCTCGGCGTCGTGGTCGCGGTCGCCGTCGGCGGCCGCCTCGCCCGGCGCCTCGGAGTCCACCGACTGCTCGTCGGGGGCTGGCGTCGACTCCGAGGGCATCTACGCGCGCCCCCGTTCGTCCGCGGTCGGCCCCGTCGGGGCGGCGTCGTCGCCGACGCGACGGCGCGAGCCCGCCTCTCCGCTCTCGTCCGCCGTCGACCGTGTTCCGCCGGGGGGTGTGGCTCCGGACCCGATAATTGTGATCGGCGTGCGGGGCTGGGCGTCCTGTCTGCAGCCGTCGCGCCGACCGTGGGTCGTGCCACTTGGCATATCGTACCCGTGTAGACGGGGAGGTGATAAGCCTTCTACCCTGGCGATGCTTGCCAGTGTGTAAACGATCCTGTGAGATAGTCGACGAAGCTTCACCAGATCGCCGGGTGATCCGACGGATCGACGCCGACGCGACAGTGCTGCCGCTCCTCGAGGGTGTGGAAAGAGAGAGAAGCCGCAGCGTCGCGGCGATCGCTTAGATGTAGTCGACCGACTCGGGCAGCTCCAGCTTCATGCCCTTGCGCTCGCGGATCTCCATGATCTTCTCGCGCTGGAGGTTGTCGACCAGCACGCGGAAGCCCGCGTTCTCCGTGTTCCAGGAGGCGCGACCCTCCGTGGCCGAGCGGATGTCGCTGGAGAAGCCGATCATCTCCTCGACGGGCGCGATGCCCTCGATGACCATGAGGTCGCCCTCCTGGTACATGTCGTCGACGCGGCCGCGACGGCCCTGGATCTCTCCGGAGGCGTCGCCCATGTGTTCGCTGGGCACGTCGATGCGGACGTCCTGGATCGGCTCGAGGAGCCGGACCTCGCCGTCGATGAGCGCGCGGTGGACGGCGTCGCGGACGGCGGGGATGACCTGCGCCGGGCCGCGGTGGATGGTGTCCTCGTGCAGGCGGGCGTCGTGCAGGCGCAGCAGCGCGCCCTGCACCGGCTCGGCCGCCAGGGGGCCGTCGTCGAGCGCCTCCTCGAGGCCCTCGATCACCAGCTCCATCGTCTCGTTCAGGTGCTGGATCCCCTTCGTGTCGTCGATGAGGACGTTCGTCCCGTGGATGTGCTCGACGTTCTGGGAGGTATCCTTGTCCATGCCGGCCTCCTGGAGCGCCTCGCGGCGCTCCAGCTCGGGCATGTCCATCGACGCCTCGCCGAGCTTGATCGTCTCGACGATGTCGTCGGCCAGCGGCTCGACGGTGATGTAGAACTTGTTGTGACGGTTCGGCGAGACGCCCTCGACCTCCCGGGAGGCCGTCTGCGGCTGCTCGCGGTACACCACGATGGGCTCGCCCGTCTCGACGGGGATTCCCTGGTTCTTCTGGATGCGCTGGGTGATGACCTCGAGGTGGAGCTCGCCCTGCCCGGAGATGAGGTGTTCGCCGGTGTCCTCGTTGATCTCCACGCGGATGGTGGGGTCCTCCTTGGCGACCTGCTGGAGCGTCTTGATGAGCTTCGGCAGGTCGTCCATGCTCTTGGCCTCGACGGACTTCGTGATGACCGGCTCGGAGATGTGCTCGATCGACTCGAACGGCGTCATCTCCACGTCGGAGACGGTCGAGCCGGCGATGGCGTCCTTCAGGCCGGTGACGGCCGCGATGTTGCCCGCCGGGACGCCGCGGTCGAGCTCCTCGCGCTCGCCGCCCATGTAGATCCCGACCGACTGGACGCGGTTCTTGCCCGCGGTGCCGGAGACGTACAGCTCCTGGCCCTTCTCGAGGGTGCCCGAGAAGACGCGGCCGGTGACGATCTCGCCGGCGTGGGGGTCCATCCCGATGTCGGTCGCCATGAACACGATGTCGCCCTCGCGGTTGACCGTCCGCATGTCCTCGGCGATGTCGGAGTCGTCGTCGCCGCGCCAGATGCGCGGGATGCGGAACGGCTGCGCCTTCAGCGGGTTCGGGAAGTGCTCGGCGACCATGTCGAGCACGACGTCCGCCAGCGGCGTCCGCTCGTGCAGCTCCTGGCGCTTGTGCTCGCGCTCCAGCTCGATGATGTCGGCGAACGACATGCCGGTGCGCTGCATCGACGGGAGCGAGACGCCCCACTTGTACAGCGCCGAGCCGAACCCGACGGTCCCCTCCTCGACGGAGACCGTCCAGTCCTCGTCGATGTCGTCCATCTCCTCGGTCATCCCGCGGATGAGCTCGTTGACGTCGGCGATGACGTCCTGGAGGCGCTGCTGCATCTCCTCGGGCCCCTCCTGGAGTTCGGAGATGAGGCGGTCGACCTTGTTGATGAACAGCGCCGGCTTGACGCCCTCGCGCAGCGCCTGCCGGACGACCGTCTCCGTCTGGGGCATCGCGCCCTCGACGGCGTCGACCACGACGAGCGCGCCGTCGACGGCGCGCATCGCGCGGGTCACGTCCCCGCCGAAGTCGACGTGGCCGGGCGTGTCGATGAGGTTGATGAGGTGGTTCTCCCCCTCGTACTCGTGGGTCATCGAGACGTTCGCCGCGTCGATGGTGATCCCGCGCTCCTGCTCGTCCTCCTCGGTGTCCATCACGAGCTGGGTCGCCTCGTCCGCGTCGGCGATCATGCCCGCGCCGGCGAGCAGGTTGTCCGTCAGTGTCGTCTTCCCGTGGTCGACGTGAGCGGCGATGGCGATGTTCCGGATCTGCTCCGGCTCGTCCATCAGCTCCTCACATTCCTGTACGATTTTCTTTCGTCGGCCCATTACCGTCCGGTATTCTCCGCCCGGTCAAAAGGGTAGTGCTTTGCCGGCGCCGAAACCGCCGAATCCGGGGACGTGACACCGTGGTACGCCGTCCCGTGGGGATCGTCCGCCCCGGCCGACGGCGGGAACGGGGGCCCCGCGGCGCCACGGCGGTCCCCTACGGTGCCGTCCAGCTCTCGTCGCGGTGCTCGTCCGCGACGACCTCGTCGCGGAACATGTCGATGATCCCCATCAGCTCCCGGGTCTCCGGCTCCGGCACGCCCACGTGGTACAGCGTGGCCTTGATCTCCGTGCGCACCACGTCGAACTCCAGTTCCGTGACCTCCAGTTCCTCGTGGGCCTCCTCCATGTCCCGCCCGGGGTACACCTCCGGTCCCCCGGTGTGCTCGATGGTCCACGCCGTGACGAGGTACTTGAACCCCGCCGGGTCGTGCTCCTCGTGGAACTCCGCGGTGACGGGGTTCCGGTTGGCCGTGTCGTTCTCGAACAGTCGCTCGGTCAGTACGTCCACCGCGCCGGCGATGCCGTAGGCGCCACCGAGACGCTCGTACAGCGACTCGGACTCCTGATCGCTCATCCGAACACAGGTCCTCGTCTATACATAATAATTGTACGTGATGGTTTCGCCCGCGACGCACAACCGTGCCGTCCGTTCGGCGTCCGACGGGACCCGCCGACGGCACAAGAGTCAAACCGGCGCACCCCGTGTCAACTGCACACATGGACATCCGCGTCCGGGGCGCCGTCCCGCCCGACCCCTTCCTGGGGGCGGCGACCCTCTTCGAGACCGAGCACGACCTCTCGCTTCCGGTGGAGGTCAGCGTCCGCGACAGCCCCGAGGAGCGCACCTGGGCCGCCCACTACGACGACCGGCACGTGCTCAACATCTCCCGGAAGGCGGCCACCTCGGCGATGGCGCGCGAGCTCGCGCTCCACGAGCTGTCGCACATGGCCCGCTACGAGGAGCCGCATCCCTCGCACCACCAGTCGACCGACGAGGCGCTGTTCCTCGCGCTCTCGGGGGCCTCCGTGGAGCGGCGGAAGCTCGCGCACTGCTACCAGATCGCGAACCACATGAAGGACGTCTACGCCGACGACATCACCCTCTCTGTCGGGCCGGGCGGGAAGCTCGTCACCTTCTTCGAGTCGCAGCTGGCGGCCGCGGTCGCCGACCGCCCGCGCGAGCACCCCAACCCGGAGTCGCGGCTCGTCACCCGCGGCGCCGACCCCGACATCACCGCGGTGAACGCGGCGTTCGCGCTGGCGATGTGCGAGCGCCACGGCCTCGTGGACGACGACCACCGCCTCCACGACCTCGTCCACGCGGCCGACGACGACGCCCCCGGCGTCGACGTGCCGGCGTTCACGCGGTTGTTCCGGTCGCTCGCGCGCGACCCCTCGGAGTCGGAGTACCGGAAGGCGCTGGTCGACGCCGCCCGGCTGTACGCCGTCGACGCGGACGGGGGCGCGCCGGCGGCCGACTGAGCGGCGCCGGGGGCCGCGTCCCGCCGGCGCGGCAGCTACTTGCCGGCCGCGTGCGAACGACCGGGTATGGACCCCGACCCCTCCACGGACGCCGCCGAGTCCCCGAGGGGATCCGCCGCCGATTCCGCATCCGGCCCCGGCCCCGATCCCGACGGGACGGGCCGTTCGCCCTTCGCCCCGCGGACGCTCCTGGCGGACGGCGCCGTCGCCGGCGGCGTCGTCGCCGGCCTGTACGGCCTGCTGTACGCGGTCCCGTTCCTGCCCTTCGCCGTCCCCGGCTACCTCCTGATCGTCGGGTTCGACGCGCTCGAGGCGACGCTCCCGGCGTTCCCGAGTTCGGCGGCCTACGACGCCGCGTTCGCCGGATTCCTCGGGGTGCTGGCCGTCCTCGCGGCGCTCGCCGCGTCGCTGGCGCGCTCGGCCGACGGCGTCGACGGGCCGCGGGTCGCCGCCGGCGCGGCGCTGGCGGTCGTCGGCGGGCTCGGTCTGCTCGTCGCGGCTGGGGTGTTCGCTCCCCGCTCCGGCGGTCAGTACGGGCCGCTGCTGCTGGTCGTCGGAGCGAGTCTCGCGCTGGTGCTCGTCGGTCGATACCTCGCGTTCGGTCGCCTCGGCCGCCGCGGGGAGTAGCGGCCGAGGGACCGGGGGTGGCTCGCGAGCCTGACGGGCGCGTCCCTTCGCCCGTGGCGGGTGTGGTCCCGCCCCGGTATTTGAACCCTCGCCGCCGCACGCGAGCGACCCTGCCGGTCAGTGCCGTGTCGACTTCCCCCGCGTCACCCCTCGCCGGGCCGCCCGCCCGACCGCGGGCCGGACCCGTCGACCGCGCGTCGGAACCGATTTGTCCTGCCCTCGTGAGGGTGCGGGTATGTCCGTCGACGCCGTGTTGTTCGACCTGGACGACACGCTCTACCCGTACGCCCCGTGCGACGAGGCCGGCAGGCGCGCGGCGTTCGAGACGTACCGCGACCGCGGCGGCGACCTGGACGCCGACGCCTTCGAGGCGCGGCGCCGGCGCGCCCGCCGCGCGACGAAACGCGAGGTCGGCGGGACCGCCAGCGCCCACAGCCGTCACATCTACTACAAGCGGCTCGCCGAGGGGTTGCCCGGCGCGTTCGACGCCGACCTCGCCCGCGCGCTCGGCGACGCCTACTGGGACGCCTTCCTCGCGGAGATGACGGCGTTCGACGACGCGCTCGACACCCTCGACGCGCTGGCGGAGGGAGGGGTCGACGTGGCCGTCGTGACGAACCTCACGACCCGGATCCAGCTCCGGAAGCTCGCCCGCCTCGGCGTCGACGGCCGCCTCGACACGCTCGTGACGAGCGAGGAGGTCGGCCGCGAGAAGCCAGCCGCGCCCGTGTTCACGACGGCGCTCGCGCGCCTCGGCCGGACGCCCGCCGAGACGCTCGTCGTCGGCAACTCCCCCGCCAACGACATCGAGGGCGGCAACGCCGTCGGCGCGACGACGGCGCTGTTCAACGGTCCCGCGGACGCGACCGGCGGGGGCGACGGCCACGGCGCCGGCGAGGCGGCGGAGGACCCGGCCGCGACCCTCCGCGAGCCGGACCACCGCCTCGACTCGCTGTCGGCGGTGACGGAGGTGGCGCTGTGAGCGACGGGACCGTGGGGCCGGACGACGGCGGCGACGACCTGCTCCTCGCGGACGCCCGCGAGGCGGTCGTCGAACACGCGCCCGACCTGGCGGCGCTCACGCCCGGTCGGACGGGCAACCTGAGCGTCCGCGACGGCGACCGCTTCGCCGTGACGCCCACCGGCGTCGCCTACGACGCCTTCGACGCCGCGGACGTGCCGGTCGTGGACCTCGACGGCGAGCGCGTCGCCGGCCGGATGAAGCCCTCCAGCGAGGTGCCGATGCACCGCCACATCTACCGGGGGTACGGCTCCGAGGCCATCGTCCACACCCACTCGCCGTGGGCGACGACGATGGGCGTGCTCCACCGGGAGCTCCCTCCCATCCACTACATGATCGTCTCGGTCGGCAAGCGCGTCCCCGTCGCCGAGTACGCCCCCTACGGCACCGAGGAGCTGGCCGCGAACGTCGTCGCAGCGATGGAGGAGGCCGACGCCACGGCGTCGTTCATCGAGAACCACGGCCTCGTCGTCACCGCCGACGACGTCGGGACGGCCCTGGAGCACACGACCCACGTCGAGGACCTCTCGCGGCTGTACCTCCGGGCGTCGGCCGTCGGCGAGCCGACCGAGCTGCCCGAGTCGGAACTGGACACCGCCATCGAGCAGTTCCGGAGCTACGGGCAGGGGGAGGAGTGATCCAGGAGTGACACGTAGCGAGCGGAAGCCACCCTTTCGGGGGTGGGAGGATGTCAAACGTCGTCAGGGATTTGCTGGTCGGCGTCGTACGGCCGCACATGGCGCCAGCGACCGTGCTCACCTGTGACGGCTGCGGATACGAGGCACAGACGGGCGACGACGCGTGGAACCACGTGAGCGACCCACGGCTCGGGACGCTCACCCGCTGTCCCGAGTGCGGCAGCACGAACGTTCACAACAGGGGCTGACGTCCGTCCCGCCGACGCGACCAGTCGGCCGCGCAACAAGATATAATATTCAATAGAAATACATGTTTTCACGTGTCCGACGAACTGTTGGAGGTCGTGTGTGACGCCCGCCGCAGGCGGGTGCTCTACGAGCTGCTCGACGCCGAGGGGGAGGCGGCCGTCGCCGTTCCGGAGGGGGTCGTGCCCGGGAGCGCGGGCAGGGACGACCGGATCCTGTTCGAGCACGTCCACCTCCCGAAGCTCGCCGATGCGGGCCTGATCACGTGGGACCGCGAGGCGGGAACCGTCGGTCGTGGACCCGCGTTCGACGAGGTCCGCCCGCTGCTGGAGGCGCTCGAACAGGTGGTCGAGGAGGACTGAGCGGCGACCCGGCCACGCCCGGCCGAACCGAGGGGGCGGCCGACCCCGGCGCCGCCGCTCCGGGTCGCGAGAGAACGGAGAGCGAGGGAGAGATCCGTCGTCGTCAGCGCGCGGCGGCGGCGACGCGTTCGGTCTCCTCCTTCTGGGAGATCGCGTACGTCTGCACGTCGTACCGCGCGGCGCCGACGAGCTGGTCGGCGAGCGCCTCGGCGGCGCTGGTCGTCGTCTTGTAGCTGGACCCGCGGACGCCCTCCGCGATGAACTTCAGCGACTGGTCGACGCGGCGCTGGGGCGCGACGTCGACGGCCTTCGGGACGGAGATGCCGCCGTACTTCAGGCGGACGGTCTCCTCGCGCGGGGCGGCGTTCTCGACGGCCTCCACGAGCGTCTGCACCGGGTTCTCCTCGGTGCGCGAGTGGACGATGTCGAAGGCGTCGCGGACGATCCGCTGGGCCTGCTGCTTCTTGCCCGTGTTCTCCTCGGTCTGCATCAGGCGATTGATGAGCCGCTCGACCAGGGAGATCTCGGACTTCTGGAACTGCTTGGACGCGTGGCGGCCCATCGTGTGGGCGATGGGGGTCACGTTCATGTACCGCCGCGTGGACGGGTCGCTGTACTCGATCTCCGAGACGTCCCACTCGCCGAACAGCAGGGCGTTCTCGACGGCCTGCTCGGAGTCGGCGGGGGCGTCCGGCTCGGGGGCCTCGGCCTCGGCGTCTGCGTCTTGGTCTGCGTCGGACATTATCGGACGGGCTTCTCCGCGTTGCCGCGGACGAGTTCGATCATCGACACGCCGTTCACCTTCTCCACCTTGTAGTTGACGCCGGAGAGGTCGCCCATCGCGCGACCCTTCGCGCCGCCGATCCCCGCGATGGTGACCTCGTCGTGCTCGTCGATGAACGAGATCGCGCCGTCGCCGGGGCAGAACGCCGTGACCTGCTTGCCGTTCTTGATCAGCTGGACCCGGACGCACTTGCGGATCGCGGAGTTGGGCTGCTTCGCCTCGATGCCCACCTTCTCCAGGACGATGCCGCGGCCCTGGGGGGCGCCCTCGAGGGGGTCGGACTTCTCGGAGAGACCGCGCTCGCGTCGCGCGTACTCGGAGTCGGACCACCGCCGCTTCTGGCGGTCCTTCTTGAGCTTCCGCGCGGCGTATTTGCCGTTGGCCATCGTGCTCCCCGGTTTTCCGCCGAGCTACCTAAGGGTTCCCTTTCCGCGACGCCGAGACGACGCGAGAGGCGATTAGCGGTACCTCTCGCGGGATCTGAGGGCGTCTCGGGAGATCGGATCACGGGCGCAGCGACGGTTTCGGCGCGGATCCGCCGCTCTGCGGGCGTCGCTGTCCGCTCCGGTCGGCCGCTACATCTCCAGGGAGACGAACTCGATGTCGTGCTCGCGCATGAACTCGGCGAACTCGGAGACGATGGGGGGCAACGACTCGAAGACCCCCACGCTCGAAGGCCGCGACGACTACGTCGTCGCCGACGAACCCCGTGAACAGCACCTTGTCGTCGGCGACCTTGATGATCTGGTTCACGTTCGTCGCGTTCATCTCCTGCTCGTAGCTCTCCTTGGCGACGACCTCCATCAGTTCCCCTCGGACCAGATCCTCACGGTCCGCGGTCCACTCCAGATCCGAGCGGAGTCGGATCGGGTCCACCTCGCGGTCGTCGGGGTCGACGACGGCGAAGAAGCGCAGTCTCTCGCCCGCGTGCCGTTCGGTGATCGCGGCCATCTCCCCGGGAACGTCGACGCCCATAAATACCCTCGGGAGATAGTCGAAATAAACCCCGTCGATTCCGGGCAACTCCGCCGCCACCGCGCGGGACCCGTCCTACACCCGGCCGCTCGCGACGAGCACCAGCCCGATGCTTCCGAGCAGGACCAGCGCGTCCAGTCCCGCCGCCGACACCGGGAGCGTCTCCTCGCCGACGGCGCCGGCCGCCAGGAGGGCGAGCGCGACGGCCGTCGGCAGGGGACGCCTCCGAAGCGACCCGAGGAACGCCCGGGTCGACCAGTACAGGTGCGAGAGCGCCCCCCGGAGGAGCGCGCCCGGCGCGGCGCCCCGTCCGGGGGGTTCGGCCGGCGCGAAGCCGTCGAGGGCCTCCCGCGGGACCCGCCGGACGTCGCCGGTGTGGACGCGGGTCCCCTCCCCGTCGCCGATGCGGAGGAGGGTGATCCCGTCGTCGTCGGCGCCGACGACCCGGTACACCCCGGCGGGGTAGTCGGCGTCGGTCGGACGGAGGTGGTCGGACACGCTCGGATCGGAGGGGGACCGGTCCGTCATCGTCGGACCGTTCGCGTGGACGGATAAAAAACGGGCCGTCGAACGGCCCGGGGGACCGGCTGGGGGGACGCCCCGCCGGTCCGGTCGACCCCGGGCGGCTACGCCAGCTGGACGTCGTCGATGTCGAAGTGGCGCCGCGCGAGCGTCCGCGCCACCTCGATGTTGCGTCCGTCGGCGCCGATGGCGACGCCGCGGTCGGCCTCGACCACCTCGACGTACGCGACGGTGTCGCCCTGCTCGCTCACCGTCACGCCCCGCACAGCCGCGGGGGCGAGGGCGTTCGCGACGAACGCCTCGGGCGTGTCGGCGTCCTCGATCAGCTCGACGTCCGCGCCGAGTTGCTCCTCGACGCGCTCGACCGTCCGCCCGCCGGGGCCGATCGCCTCGGCCATCTCCCCCGCCGGGAGGAGGAACACGAGGCGGTCGCCGTCGTCCTCCACGAGGCAGTCGACCGGCGCGACGTCGACGAGGTCGTCGAACGCCCCGATGTACCGGCGCGCCTCGTCGGAGATCTCGACGCGCACCGTCAGTCGTCCGCGGACTTCGGGTCGGGCGCCGAGCCCATCCGCAGGTCCACGTCGCCGGTGCCGATCGACACCGGCTTCCCGACGATGACGTTCTCGATGACGCCGTTGAGGTCGTCGGCCTCGCCGTGGATCGCCGCGTCGAGCAGGTGGTTCACCGTCACCTCGAAGGCGGCCCGCGCGAGCACGGACTCCTTCGACCCGGAGATGCCGTGCCGGCCGATCGACTCGACGGTCCCGCGGTTCGTCATGATGTCCGAGACGAGCATCAGGTGCCGAATGTTCACGTCGTCGAGGCCCTGCTCCTCCAGCGTCTCCATCGTCTCGTTGATGATGGTCTCGCGGGCCGCCTCGACGCCGAGCGTCCGGTAGATCTCGTGGATGTTGTTACACGTCGTGCGCGAGGCGTCCACGCCCTCGATCTCTAAGGCGTCGGCGAACGCCGACCCCTCGGTGTAGAGGACGTACTCCTCGTCGCCGTTCTCGACCTCCTCCTTGCGGATGACGACGCGGCTGACCTCCTCGATGCCCTTGAACACGATGTCGCGGAGCTGCTCGACCAGCTGGAGCAGCTGGCGGTAGCTGGGCTCGTCGGGGCCGAACTCGATGGCCGTCCCCGAGTGGCGCGCGGAGACGCCCAGCGAGTCCTCGATGACGTCGGCGACGATCCCCGCGACCTCGACGGGGTCGTCGTGGGTGGGCCACCGCTCCAGCAGCGTCTCCTCGTTGAGGTCGACGCGCACGACCATGTCCGCGACGTTCGTGGACACGTCCCCGAGCGCGAGGATCTTCGTCGCCTCCAGCTGCCAGACGACCTCGTGGGCCTTCTCGCGGTCGGTGGCGTGCTCCTCGTCCAGGTGGACGATCATGATCGGCGTGTCCGGGGTCTTGCGGGCGTCCACCAGCTCGATGAGCCGGGGGAGCCCCTGGGTCACGTCCATCTCCGCGACGCCCGCGTAGTGGAACGTGTTCATCGTGTTGTGCGTGACGACGCCCTCGGCGGTGGTGAACGTCTCCAGCCCCTCGACCGAGAAGTCGTACACGTACTCGTGGTCGCTCTCGACCGTCTCGATCGAGGCGATGCGGTCCCAGACCACGTCACCGTCGACGGCGCGTTCGAGTTCGGCGAGCGCCTCGGAGTCGACGCCGGCCTCGTTCGCCTCTTCGAGGAGCCGAGAGAGGCGGTTCCGACCGATCCGCTGTCGGTTCGTCGCGGCGTTCACCTGCCGGCTCGGAATACCGGCGTCCGAGGCGACCTCGCCCAGTGCGTCGCCGAAGTTCGGGATCTGGTCGGTCGCGTCCGGACCGTCTGCGTCGACCACGTCGGCGAGGTCGTCGAGCGCGGCGCCGCGCTCGCCCACCATCCCGACGCGATCGCGGAACCGTCCGACGTGTTTCGCGGGGATGCGGAGCGTCCGGGAGTCGTCGGTCCGCCCGAGCGTGGCGTACACCCCGACGCGCGACAGAAGCAGCGCGATGCCGGCTGTGAGCCTGTCGCTCGTGGAACTCGACCGGATCGAGTTCGACCCGACGTTCCCGTCGCCGCTGAAGTAGCCGCGAAGGAGCGCACGAACGAACCCGTCGGGGGCACCGACGGCGAATCCGGGGACGATCTTCTCGCCGTCGACGACGCACGTCGCACGGAGCAGATCGGCCAGCACCGTCCCGTTGACGCGGATATCGTACCCGTCAGCGAAGCCGCTCGTGTTCTCGTACTCGTTTACCGAGAGGTCGTACCGTTCGGCGAACGCACGGACGCCCTCCTGGAACGTCTCGTCGACGTTGGACACGGAGGCGTAGTGGTCCGTAACGTTCCCTTCGGCGAGCCACGCGCCGAAGAAGAACCCGGTCGTTTCATCGAGCGGAAGCTCCTCGGGTAGGCCGACGCTCCCGCCGACCGGGTACGCGTAGCCCTCCTCGATGTCGCCGGCGTCGAGCGCCGATCGCTTGTTCGCGACCTGCGCGTCCCCGGCGGGGAACGTCGCGCCTCCGTCGGTGAGCGTCGACGTGAACCAGTAGTCTTCGCCCGAGAGGTGCTCCCGGAGGTCGACGCTGTCCGGAGCGTCGCCTGCCCCGTCGAGGTCCGCGACGACCGGGATCCAGTCCCCCTCGTCGAGGTTCTCTCCCGCCACCGGGACGACCTCGTTGTCGCGGCGGGTTACGAACGAGTGGGCCTTCGTCGCCCGGATCGACCGTCCGGATTCCAGCTCGAACCGGAGCAGTTCCTCGGGCGTCTCGTGTCGGCTGATCTCCTCGACCGGCTTCCACTCGACCCGCTCGTCCTCCCGGAGGCTCGGCACTTCGAGCCCCTCGGGCGCGAGCGCGACCTCGTGGCCGTCGATCTCGCGGACCTCTCGCGACTCCAGTAGCGTGTCGACGAGCTGCCCGATCTCGGTCACGTCGGTCTCGCCGTTCCGGCGGACCAGTACCCGCTCGTCGGCGGGGACGCTCATCTGCGTCCCCGGCTCCCCGATGGACTGCGCGGAGACGGTCCCCACGGGGTCCAGCGGGTCGACGCGGGTGTCGAGGTAGCGCGACTCGGCCGCCTGGGCGATCTCGTCGGCCTGCTCGACGGTGACGCCGCCGCGCTCGTCGATCGTCTCGTAGATCTCGTCGCGCAGTCGGCGCGGCAGCTCGGTGTCCTCGACCACCAGCGCGATGTCCTCGGTGACCGTCTCGTGGGCGTCCACGAAGCGGTCGACCGACTCGACGGCCTCAGTCATCGCTCACCCCCATGCCGCCGGCCTTGTCCAGGCCGGGCCCGGCGTACTCCGAGAGGTTCGTCGGCTCCTCGCGGCGGCCGAGGAACCGCTCCTTCTCCTCCTCGGAGCCGAACTCGGCGTCGACGATGCGGTCGGTGATCTGCTCGATGTCGATGGGGGTGTCCTCGCTGGAGGACACCTTCACCGGCGAGGTGCCGTCCTCGCCGAACTCGAACTGGACGATGGTGCCGGAGGTGTCCCGCACCGTGCCGTCGTACTGCGCCTCCAGCTCGGAGAGCGCGTTGATGAGGCGGCGCTGGAGGTACCCGGACTTGGAGGTCCGGACCGCCGTGTCGACGAGCCCCTCGCGGCCGCCCATCGCGTGGAAGAAGAACTCCTCGGGCGTCAGCCCGGAGCGGTAGGAGTTCTCCACGAAGCCGTGGGCCTCCGCCGAGAGGTCGTTCTCCTCGTAGTGGGCGAGCGTGCGGTCCTCGTAGCCGCGGTTGATGCGCTCGCCGCGGACCGCCTGCTGGCCGACGCAGCCGGTCATCTGCGTGAGGTTCAGCATCGACCCGCGGGCGCCCGAGCGGGCCATGATGACCGCGGGGTTGTCGTCCTCGAAGTGGTCCTCGGCGATCTCGCCCGCGCTGTCGCGGGCCTTGCCGAGCGTCTGCATGATCTTCATCTCCAGCGTCTCGTCGACGGTGCGGCCGGGCAGGCTCTCCAGCTCGCCGGCCTCGTACGTCGCGATCAGCTCCTGCACGCGCTCGTAGGCGGAGTCGATCGCCTCGTCGACCTGCTCGTTGGCCTCCGGCGGGATCGACTCGTCGTCGATCCCCAGCGAGAAGCCGAAGTGCATGATGGCGCGCATCGCCAGCGACGCCACCTCGTTGATGAACACGCGGGCGCGGGTCTTCGAGTACACCTTCGTGAGCGTGTCGACGATCTCGCCGCCGAAGCCGCCGACGGCGTCCTCGTCGATGGTGCCCTCGACCAGCTGGCCGTTCTCGATGCGGACGGTGTCGCCCGTCGAGGAGGTGAACTCCAGGTTCAGGTCGTCGGGCAGCAGCTCCGAGAACACCGTCCGGCCGGTCCAGACGGGCTCGCCGGCGTCGTTCGTGCCGTCGGGCTCGGGGAGCTCGTCGACCGAGGTCGCACGGAGCAGGTCCAGCGCCTGCGTCTCGGTGAACTCGGGGTTGTCGTGGGTGAGGAGGTAGGTGCCCGAGATGTGGTCCTGGATGGCGCCGATGATGTTCTCGCCGAAGCGCGGGCTGAGGATCTGCTCCTGCACGCGCATGAGGACGCGCGCCTCCGCGCGGGCCTCCTCGTTCTGGAGCGCGTGCATGTTCATCTCGTCGCCGTCGAAGTCGGCGTTGTACGGCGGGCAGACCGTCGTGTTCAGCCGGAACGTCTTGTACGGCATGACCACGACCTCGTGGGCCATGATCGACATCCGGTGCAGCGAGGGCTGGCGGTTGAAGATCACGATGTCGCCGTCGACGAGGTGGCGGTTCACCTCCCAGCCGGGCTCGACCTTCTCGGCGAGCTCCTCGCAGTTCTTCTCGGTCACCTTCAGCCGGCGGCCGTCGGGCCGCTTGACGTAGTTCGCCCCGGGGTGCGCCTCGGGCCCGTTGCGGACGTACTGCCGGGCGCGGTCGAGGTTGCGCTCGGAGACGTTCATCACCTGCGTCATCTCCTCGGCGACGCGCTCGGGGACGCCGACCTCGTTCAGGCTGAGGGTGGGGTCCGGACTGATGACGGTCCGGGCGGAGAAGTTCACGCGCTTGCCGGACAGCGAGCCGCGGAAGCGACCCTCCTTGCCCTTCAGCCGCTGAGAGAGCGTCTTCAGCGGGCGGCCGGAGCGGTGTCGCGCCGGCGGGGTGCCCGAGATCTCGTTGTCCACGAACGTGGTGACGTGGTACTGGAGCAGCTCCCACAGGTCCTCGATGATGAGCTGGGGGGCGCCGGCCTCGCGGTTCTCCATGAACCGCTGGTTGATCCGGATGATGTCCACCAGCTTGTGGGTCAGGTCGTCCTCGGAGCGCTGGCCGTTGTCCAGCGTGATCGAGGGGCGCGTGGTGACCGGCGGGACCGGAAGCACCGTCAGGATCATCCACTCGGGCCGGGACTTCTCCGGGTGGATGCCGAGCGGCTCGAGGTCCTCGTCCGGGATGTCCTCGAACCAGTCGCGGATGTCGCTCGGCATCAGCTTGTTCATGTCCTCGACCGTGAGGTCGACGTCGAGCGCCTTCTCGATCGCCTTGCGGTCCTCCTTGCGCGGGCGGAACTCGCCCGAGAGGATCTCGTTGATCCGGTCGAGCGCGATGCCCGTCTCGTCGGCGAGGTCCATCGGGGAGACCGCCTCGGCGTCCTCCTCGTCCTCGTCGGGCTGCATCGCGCGGGTGATGATCTCGGAGTAGTCGCCCGAGAGCACGTCCTGGACCTCGTAGTAGGTGGTCGGCTTCTCGTGTTTGATGTCCGCCTGCGGCTCGCCGCAGTGCGGGCAGTTGTTGGCCTTGCGGGCCTGCCGGACCGCCGACTTCAGGACGTCGGTGGGGTCGCCGCCGAGGTCCTTCGTCCGCCGGAGCTTGTCCTTGAACTCCTCCTTCTCCTCCTCGGTGAGCGCGAGGCGGCCGCAGTTGCGGCACGTCGCGCGCAGGAGCCGCCGGATGAGCTTCGTGAAGCCGACGTGGATGACGGGCGCCGCCAGCTCGATGTGGCCGAAGTGGCCGTTACACGACCCGGAGTGCTTGCCGCAGGTGCGGCACTCCAGCCCGGGGTCGATGACGCCCAGCCGGGGGTCCATCAGCCCCATGTCGATGGGGAAGCCGTCGTCGTCGTAGGTGTCCGCCGTGATGACCTTCGTCGCGGACATGTCCCGATACGTCTCCGGGTCCATCAGCCCGAAGTTGATGCCGCCGATCTCTTTGGGTGTCTGACCTGCCATTGTGTGTTCGTGTTAGACTGCGTCCTCGAGTTCGAGGGTCGGTCGAATGCCGAGCGCCTTCATCTCGTCGAGCAGCAGCTTGAACGCGTAGCTGATCTCGATCTCGTGGATGTCGTCCTCGTCGCCCGTGATCGGGTCGTAGATGCGGCGCTGCTCGACGTCCTCGACGGCGACCATCCCCGTCTCCTCGGAGATGTAGACGGTCTCCTTGTCCGAGGAGTCGAGCAGGCGTTCCTTCAGCGCCATCGCGGCGCCGTGCCCGATGAGCACCTCGCGCTCCATCTCGCCGACGCGGAGGCCGCCCTCGCGGGCGCGCCCCTCGGTCGGCTGCCGGGTGAGCACCTGCACCGGCCCGCGCGAGCGGGCGTGCAGCTTGTTGCTCACCATGTGGTACAGCTTGTGGTAGAAGATCGTCCCGACGAAGATCTCCGCCTCGATCTTCTCGCCGGTGACGCCCGAGTACATGACCTCCTTCCCGGAGGACTTGTACCCGTGCTCCTCCAGCGACGAGCGCAGCTCCTCCTCGTCCTCGCCCTGGAAGGCGGTCCCGTCGACGCGGCGGCCCTCCAGGGAGCCGACCTTGCCGCCGAGCATCTCCAGGACGTGGCCCACCGTCATGCGGGAGGGCAGCGCGTGCGGGTTCAGCACCAGGTCGGGGACGAGGCCGTCCTCGGTGAACGGCATGTCCTCCTGGGGCGCGAGGTGGCCCACGACGCCCTTCTGGCCGTGCCGGGACGCGAACTTGTCCCCGAGCTCGGGGATCCGCTCGTCGCGCACCGAGACCTTCGAGAGCTTCGAGCCGTCCTCGCCCTCCATCAGCGTCACCGTGTCGACGACGCCCGACTCGCCCGAGCGCATCGTGACGCTCGTCTCGCGGCGCTTCTGCGGCGACAGGCCCCCCATGTCGTCGGGCTCCTCCAGGAACCGCGGCGGGCTGGTCTTCCCGAGCAGGACGGAGTTCTCGTCCACCTTCGTCTCGGGGTTGACGAGGCCGTCCTCGTCGAGGTGGGTGTACGCGTCCTCCCCGCGGGCGCCGCGGACGTCCTGGGAGGGGATCTCGAAGCGGTCCTCCTGGCCGCCGGGGTAGCGGCGCTCCTCGCCCTCGTAGGTGCGGAAGAAGTGAGACCGCTGCATCGCGCGGTCGACGCTCCCCTTGTTCATGACGAGCGCGTCCTCGATGTTGAACCCCTCGTAACTCATGACCGCGACGACGAAGTTCTGCGCGGCCGGGCGCTCGTCGAACCCGATCTGCTCGGTGGTCTGCGTCTTGACCATCGACAGCTGCGGGTAGTGCAGGAGGTGCTGGCGGGTGTCCGGCCGGATGCGGTAGTTGGCCGAGGGGAGCCCGAGCGACTGCTTCATCATCCCCGCGCCCATCGTGATCCGGGGGGAGGCGTTGTGCTCGGGGTACGGGATCATCCCCGCGCCGATGCCGAAGATGAGCTGCGGGTCGATCTCCAGGTGGGTGGTGTTGTGCTGGATGTCCTCCTCGTCGGTGGCGACGAGGATGTCCTCCTCCTCCTCGGCGTCGATGAACTCGACGATGCCGTGGTCGACGAGGTCCTCGAACTCGATCTCGCCGTTCTCCAGCGCCTCGATCGTCTCGTCGTCGAGCAGCGGCTCCCCGTTCTCGACGACGATGAGCGGCCGGCGCGCGCGGCCGGCGTCGGCGTTGACGATGACCTCGTTCGTCCGGTCCTTCACCGAGACGTTCACCATGTCGGAGACGTCGCCGCGGCGGCGCGCCTCCCGGATCTGTGCGGCCAGCTGGTCCGGGTCCGGATGGGTCCCGACCAGGCTCCCGTTGACGTAGACTTTCGCTTCTCGTGTGCTTGCCATGATATCAGTCGTCCGCGGACGCGCGGTCGACGCCCTCGATGCCGGGGATTCCCTCGACACCCATGGACGCGAGTTCTCGCTTCAGCCCCTGTTCGTCCTCGACGTTCTGGGAGAGCTCCATCGCCTGCGCGAAGTTCTTCACCAGGCCGCAGTTGGGCCCCTCCGGCGTCTCGGAGGGACAGATGCGGCCCCACTGGGTCGCGTGCAGGTCGCGCGCCTCGAAGTGCGGCTGCGACCGCGACAGCGGCGAGCGGAGGCGACGCAGGTGCGACAGCACGCCCATGTAGTCCGTCCGGTCGACCAGCTGGGAGACGCCCGAGCGGCCGCCGACCCAGTTCCCCGTCGCGATGGGGTGCTCCAGCCGTTCGGTCAGCACGTCCGAGCGGACCACCGTGTTGACGGTGAGCTGCCGGTTTCGCATGTTTGCGCGCTCCAGCTGGTACTTCACGTCGCGCGCCAGCTTGTTGAGCGCCGTCCGGAACAGGTCCGTCATCAGGTCGCCCGAGACCTTGAGGCGCTTGTTGGCGTAGTGGTCCTTGTCGTCGGACTCGCGGCGGTCGAGCGCGAGCTCGAAGCAGGCCTCCGCCATCCGGCAGAGGTAGTACGCCTTGTTGATCCGGACGTCCTCCTCGTCGACGCCCTCCTCGTGGAGGTGCGGCAGGAGGTAGCGGTCGATGACGTAGTTCGCCCGCTTGAGCTGGTAGTTCTTCCCCTGCCCGGAGGCGACGCGCTCGCCGAGGGTCTCGATGGCCTCCTCCTCGGTCTGGACGTCGGCCTCCTCCAGGTTCTCCAGCATGAACTTCACGATCTCCGGGTCGTCGGAGACGCGGTGGACGATCTCCTCGTCGGACTCCAGCCCGAGCGCCCGGACCAGGGTCACGAAGTTGACGGAGCCGGACACCGAGGGGAAGCTCACCTCGAGCAGTCCCTCGCGGTTGCGCTCACAGAGTACGAGCGCGCGGTAGCCTCGGCGCTGGGAGAACGTCTTCGCGACCTGGATCTCGTCGCCGTACTTCGAGTCGTACTCCGCGAGGATCTTGTTCGGCGCGAGGTCCTCGCTGGTCATGAGCACGCGCTCGGAGCCGTTGACGATGAAGTAGCCGCCGGGGTCGACGGGGTCCTCGCCGATCTCGATGAGTTCCTCGTCGGAGAAGCCGGAGATGTTGCACTTGTCGGAGCCGACCATGATGGGCATGCGGCCCACCTTCGTCTCGGTCTGGTCGACGACCGTCTCGGGCTCGTCCTCGCCGCCGCGGATGATCTTCATCTCCATGAAGACGGGGGCGGCGTAGGTGATGTTCCGGAGGCGCGCCTCCTGGGGGTACAGCAGCTCCTCGGAGCCGTCGGCCTCGCGGACGCGCGGGGTCGTCATCCGCACGTCGCCGAGTTCGACGTAGACGGGCTCTTGCCCCTCCTTGTCGCCGATGTCCGTCTCGATCGTCTCCTTCTCGTCGACCACGCGCTGCATGCCGCGGTCGAGGAAGTTGTTGAACGACCGGAAGTGGTGTTCCGCCAGGCGTTCCTGGGAGAAGTACTCCCGCGAGACGGAGCGTCGGGCCTCCCTGTTCATTCTACCACCAGCCGGTAGACGACGGCTCGGTCGGTGGTCCGGGAGTCCCGTTCGATGCGGATCACGTCGCCCGGCTCGGCCTCGTCCGGGAGCGCGGGGTCGGACCGCTTGATCTTGGGGAGGTCGGTCCGTTTGACGTTGTACTCCTCGAGCACCTCCTCGACGCGCTCGGGGTCGTCGAGGAGCGTGTGGTCGGGTACGAGTTCGTGTTCGCTTACGTTTACCATGGCTTGGTGAGGTTCGTAGTCGCGCGCGGCCGTCTTCGCTGGGGAGAAGTCTTCACGAGATACTACGGCGGTCTATACGACCCGTCCACATAACGCTTGTCAAACGCCGACGGGACCGTCGGCTAGTCACCGGATCGCTCGCACATCCGAGCATCCGTGTGTGAGCACAAGAAGGTTGCGGCGCACGGTATCGCGGGACACGGCCGGGGTCGATAACAAGGCTTAATTATCTACCCGGGAAAGGAGAAGATGCGCAGAGGCGCGGTGGAAACCCGCCGACGCGAGGCAAGCCCGGATGGTGTAGTGGCCCATCATTTATCCCTGTCACGGATGAGACGCGGGTTCAAATCCCGCTCCGGGCGTCCTTTTCGGTGACGCATCGACGACGAGCCGAGCGAGTTGCCCATGTGTCCGTGACCCCGTCACGAGCGGATCTGAACCGGGGAGTGGAGCGAAACGCAGTGAGCGGGACGACTTGGTGCATCCCGGTCCAGGCACCCTCTGACCACCAAAACCGAGGAACGTAGAGGGTGGCGTCGTCGTGTGTTGCGACAAGCACGGATCGATCGTGACGAGATCGGTCTCCGAGGCGCTCTCGGTTCGGATTTAAAATACGATCACGGTCAAGGATCCGTATGGTCCCGACGGACGGTCTCACAAATTCGAAGGACACCGGTGACGTGACCGAGGCGCGCTCCATCCTTGAACTGACTTCCGCCGGATACAGCGTCTCCGTACCCTTCGGCGACAACGACAGCTATGATCTACTGGTCGAGGTTGATGATGGCTTCATCCGAGTGCAGTGTAAAACCGCATGGTCGGTCGATTCTCGTGTGATCCGATTCAACACTCACTCCCAGACGACAGCCGACGGTGAATACTACGAACGGACGTACGACGGGGAGGTGGACGCGTTCTTTGTCAGGTACCCGGAAACGGATATGTGTTACTGGGTAGATATAGATGATGTCTCCGGACACCGAATGGACCTCCGTGAGGAGGCGGAGATCGACCACCCAGCGATCAACTGGGCCGAAGACTACGAGTTCGACGGCACTATCCCCCCGTGACGAACCGGAGATCCCGTATCGCCTGAACGACCGGTCTCGGCCACCAACGTCTTATCGCGGGCTTTCGCTCGTACGGGCGATGGACGAGCACCGCCTGCTCCACGTCGACG